>JBEKAS010000251.1:0-5700 GCA_050015795.1 Occallatibacter sp.
TCTGATAGCTGAGAGCTGCCTTTATGAAGCGCGTCCTACTCTCCTGGAGCAGCGGTAAAGACAGCGCGTGGACCCTCCACGTCCTGCGCCGCGATCCCACCGTCGAGCTCTGCGGCCTGTTGACCACGGTCAACAGCGAATTTGATCGCGTGGCCATGCACGGCGTGCGCCGCACGGTTCTGGAAGCGCAGGCTGCAGCGGCAGGGCTCCCGCTCTGGATCGTTCCTCTGCCCTGGACCTGCTCCAATGAGATTTATGAGCAGCGCATGGCGGAGACCTGCCAACGCGCCGTGAATGAGGGCATCGATGCCGTCGCCTTCGGCGATCTTTTTCTTGAAGACGTGCGCGCCTATCGCGAGCGGAATCTCGCGCCCACCGGCCTTGAGCCGCTGTTTCCGCTTTGGAAGATTCCCACCGACGCTCTGGCCCGCGAGATGATCGCCGGCGGCCTGCGCGCGCGCATCTCCTGCGTCGATACCGAGAAACTGCCGGCGAGTTTTGCCGGCCGCGAGTTCAACGAAGAATTGTTGCGCGATTTTCCGCCCGGCATCGATCCCTGCGCCGAGCGCGGCGAGTTTCACACCTGCGTCTACGCCGGTCCCATGTTCGCGGCGCCGCTTCCGCTTGAGACCGGAGAGATCGTCACCCGCGAGCGCTTCGTCTTTGCTGATTTTCTGATCGCCGCTGCGGAAGCTGTCCGCAGTTGAAAGTCTCGGCGTGCGTGCCGAGGTGCGCGCGAAGACGCCCGCACATCAATAATCGATGCCCTTGATGTAATCGCTCTCGGGAACCTCTTCAAAGAGGTACGGGTTGTGTCGCGTGAGCCAATCGGCACGCTGATTGGATACGGTGAAGTGCTCACCGGTCTGCGTGTTGCGGATGACCGTCTGATCGAGAAGGATGTTCGAAAAGCCCGCCGTCGATTTTTCTGTCTGATCCGACTCCTGCCTCGCGGCGTCGAGGATTTGCTGCTCCCGCATCTCGCTTTGCTCAATCTGGGCGTTCACCGCCGCCATCACGAACTGCGTGTTGCGGTTGTAATTTGTATAGATCTCGGTAATCGTGGCAGCGTCGTTCGCCATCACCTGCGGCGGAGCCGTGATCTCAAAGACGGTCACCTGGTAAGCACCCAGCGCCTGCGGCGGCGTCACAATCATTTGCGTCACCATGGCTTGCGCGCCACGGCCGTCGTGCGCATCCACCAGACCGTAGACCGCGAAGTTCTTGCCGCCGAAGTTGGCGGGCAGATTCCGCGTGCTCTGGATGGTGATGGTGGGGGGCGGCAGGCGCAACCTCTGCGCAACTTGTTCGCTACCCTGAGTGAATAACGTCGCGGCATCCGCGTTATAGGGAACGGCGATGACGCTTCCCGGTGCGCCGCCGCCCGCCATCAGCACCCCGGCTTGCGGGCTGGTGGGATCGATCACCGGAATCACCAGGCCGAAGCGCAGCCTCTCGCCGTTGGGGCCC
Organism: Occallatibacter sp.; assembly: GCA_050015795.1. Lineage (GTDB taxonomy): Bacteria > Acidobacteriota > Terriglobia > Terriglobales > Acidobacteriaceae > Telmatobacter. The sequence continues at coordinate 1,471 of JBEKAS010000251.1, forward strand.
TGGGCAGTTACGTCGCCAAGTTGCGCACGGATCACCATCCATCCCGGCGGCAAGCCCATGGAGCCGGAGCCATCGGGAAAGATATACGGCGTGAGTGTTTGCGCGGGCCTGGCGGCAGCAGCCGCCGCTGCGCCTGCGACACCGCTCGCGCACACCGCCGTCGTGCCGAGAAGCACCGCTGCAATGAAAACAAGAGAGAACTTGCTCGGGAAGCGCATGATCGTTCTCCGCGCGCAGTGAAACGTTCGCCCCGCACTATTGAATAGACCCCAAAAGGAAACAATAAGTTTCGCAGAAAGGATTCAATCCCGCATCTGGGTGGTGCCGCTTTGTCTCCGCGGGCTCGCCGATCAGCTGGTTTCGCAGCCCGTGCCTTCTCGGCCCTTTGGACCCTGCTCTACCGCAGCCCTCTGAGCGCCGGATACAACTTTCTCCATCGCGCGTAGCCGGTCTTGTATGCCGCCAAGTCAGCCGCATCGGGCTCGATGCGCTCGGCCACTGCAATGGCCTGGCCGCAAGCCTCGTCGAGATTCTGCCAGTGGCCAGCACCCACTCCGGCCATCAACGCGCAACCGAACGCGCCGCCTTCCTCGGCCACCAGCACTTCCACGTCTTTGCCGTAGATGCCCGCCTGAATCCTGCGCCACAAAGCGCCGCGCGCTCCTCCGCCGCCCAGCCGAATCGCAGTCACGGGAATGCCCAATTCGTGGAAGAGAGTAAAGGTGTCCTGTAACGAATAGGCCACGCCCTCGAGCACCGCGCGCACAAAATGCGCCCCGGTATGCTGCACACCGATGCGCGCAAACGCCGCGCGCACCTCGGGATCGAGATGCGGCGTGCGCTCGCCCAGCAGATACGGCGCCCACTCCAGGCCCTCGCTCCCTGCCGGCACGTTTGCCGCGCCCTCGCTGAGTGAGTCGTAGCTCTGCCCGGCGAAAAACGTGCCGCGCAGCCAATTCAGGCTCAGCCCCGCGCTCTGGGTTACGCCCATCACGTGCCACAGACCCGGCACGGCGTGGCAAAACGTGTGCAGGCGGCCCTTCGGGTCTTTCGTCGGCTCGGCCGTGGCCGCAAACACCACGCCCGAAGTGCCGATGGTCGCCGACACGCTCCCCGGCTGCAGAATGCCCATGCCCACGGCGCCCGCGCCCTGGTCACCCGCACCCGCCGCAACCGGCGTGCCCGCCTTCAATCCCGTCAGACTCGCCGCCGTCTCGCTGATGCGCGCGCAAATCTCCGGCGATTCGTATACCTTTGGCAGCCAGCTCATGTCGATCCCTGCCGCCTCGGCCACTTCGCGCGACCACCGCCGGTGCGTCACGTCCAGCAGCAGCGTTCCGCTCGCCTCCTGCACGTCGATCGCGAACTCGCCGGTGAGCCGGTAGCGCACATAATCCTTGGGGCACATCACGTGGCGGATTTTCAAAAAGATCTCCGGCTGGTGCGTCTTGACCCAGAGCAATTTGGTCAGCGTGAAATTGGGAAGCGCGGGATTGCAGGTGAGCTCGATCAACCGCTCGTAGCCGATCTTCTCGGTGAGCCAGTCGCACTCGGGCTGGGTGCGCGTGTCGCACCAGATGAGCGCCGGCCTCAGCACCGCGCCTTTTTCATCCAGCATTACCGCCCCGTGCATCTGGCCGGTAAGCGCAATGGCCGCGATGGGCTCGCGCGGCTCCGGCGTCGACGCCAAGGCTCCGCGAATTGCCTCCTGTGCGGCGCGCCACCAATCCTCGGGATCCTGTTCCACCCATCCCGGGTGTTCCGCGCGAAACGGCGCGTGCTCGCACGACGCCGCGCCCATCAACTTGCCCGCGCCGTTCACCACTACAGCCCGCGTCCCGCCCGTTCCCACATCCATGCCCAGGAACCACATAATCGCAATCCCCCTTGCCGTAAATCGCTTTTCTCTGGCGCCCGCAGCATAGCAGCTTAGGCGCGCATTGCAAAAGCCGCGGCGATGAAGTGGAATGGGCTCGCTCCAGAGCAGGAATTGGGACTTGATGGAAGAGGTTTGTCGTCAGTTCGCGCTGGGAGCCACCGCGGCCGAGGCAACCTGCGCCGCATCCAATACCACGGGGCTGTCAAGCACCATCTGGAACTGCCATCCCACATCGAATACCACAAAATCGTAGCTGTTGACGCGGTGATGCACCAAAGCGATCATTCCGATCGTGAAAGCCGCAAAGGCCCCTGTCACCGACCCGATCACCACAGCCTTCGACGGGCCAACCTGGGGCAGCGGCGGCAGGGTCTGCTGTCCCGCACCCATGGCAAAGTGCGCTCCCAGCGGTGGTATCGGCGTCAGCTCCGCCACTTCCACGGTCGACGCCCTGTTCTCGTCAGGCAGCAGAAACGACTGCGTATTTTCGCCATTCAGCGCCACCGAATAGCCGTTCGCAAACAGCAACCGCGTGAAATGAACGCGTAGCGTTGGCGCCTGATTCTTCAACGGCTGCGCGCTCACCTGGGTTACGGTCCCCTCCACGAAGGTTCCCGTGGGAATGGCGAGCCGCGATCCCACCGTAACCGGAAACGCCACCACAGCGCGCACTGAATCCCCCGGCTTGGTCGACTTGCTCTTGACGGGGTTCATTAGCGTAAGCGGAATCGCTGTTCCCGCCGGCACCGTGATGGTGGACGCGGCGAGCGGCGCCGGGTTTTGCTGCACAGGCGGCGCAGCGGGCGAATTTTGAACCGGATTCTGCGCCGTCAGCAGAGAAGCAATCATAAGTGCGGTAATGGATTGAACGAACATGGGATCGTCTTCCTTTCAAGGCGTTCTTCGAGCGGAATGCGGCGCTTTACAGCGGTTCCAGAATTGCTGCTCCCAGAATCCTGGATGCCAAGTGGCGTTTTCCGATCCGGGGTCCCCACAGACAGGTCTTCGTCTGTGGGGTGGAAGTAAACGCCACCTTTCATGGAGAATCATGGGGCACGGGAATTCTGGAACCGCTCGAACGTGCCGCCACGGGCTGTGATGTGAGCGGTGGTTTGTTCTTGACGACCGGTGCGCAGGAAATCACCATCGGCGCGGCCGGACAAGTGGTATCAGGCGTTCCGGGCGTTCCCGGTGATCCGGGGATGACTGTGGGCGGAGTGGCTGGGGTTCCCGGAATTGTGGTGTCCGGCATTCCGGGTCCTCCCGGAATGGTTATATCGGGCGTGCCGGGCGATCCGGGAATCACCGTATCGGCAGATCCCGGCGTGACTGGGCTGCCGGGAATGTTCCGGCATTGCGTGGCAGATTTGAATTGTCCCGGCTGCGGCACGTGCGAAAGGGGAACGGCTTGCGCAATCTGTTTTGCGTCCAGCGCGAGAGGCGCTGCCAGCGTCATCTCCACATCGGCGCCGTTGTCGAGCAGCAGATCGTTCGACGTGGTCGCCTGAATCGTGATCGCAATCAACGTCTCTGCGTCTTCGATTTGCGGGCCGGCTCCCGGCGTTGTGCCCACGGTAGCCGGATCTCCCGGCAGCGGCACCACATATCCATTGGCGAAGATGATCTTTGTAAACAGAACTTCGATCTCGGCGCGATTCGTTCTCCGCGTGGGCCGCGTCACGCTCTCGATGGTTCCTTCCACATACGTTCCCGCTGGAATTGCGATCCCCGTTCCCAAAACGACGGGAAACGATGTCTGCGCGTAGATCACGTCGCCGGCTTTTGCTGTCAGCGTCCACACGGGCCGTGTGACGAGCAATTCCACTTTGGTTCCCGCAGAGAGAGTGACCGACAGAGAGGCGTCCGTGGCGGAGGGCTGCGCCGCCTCTGCCTGCATGGCTCTTGCTGAACTGCATGCTGGAACGATAAAGAGAAGAGCAGAAAAGAGAATGGATTCAAACCGCCTCACGATACCACCTCCCCCGTACTGCGGTATCACTTGGCTCAGATGCGGACCCGTGCGAATGGTTGTCCCCAGAGTGTGCTAATACGACTCTAGCTATGCGCGCTGCGCCGTACAATCACTCTGAACACGTGTACCTGTGACGTGCAACACGAGGTGACACCAATCTGTGCCGCTTGCTCTCAAATTCGACCCGGCCGATCCCAAGACCGCGCTGGCGCAACTGCCGCAGGCCCAGGCGGTGTTTGCGCTGTATGGCGCCGAGGCGCGCGCCGAACCCTACATCGGCCGCACGCCCAACCTGCGCGCGCGGCTGGAGCGGCTGCTGCAGCCATCGGCAAAACATCCGCGCCGCCTGCAGCTCGCGGGCCTGGTGCGCCGCATCGAG
>JBEKAS010000252.1:0-5652 GCA_050015795.1 Occallatibacter sp.
CGCACTTCTTCCTGGAACCACGGGGCCACCGCGCCCACGGGCTGTACGATGTGCAGACCGAGCGGAGCCGCGCGGGCCTGTTCGGCTTGCGCGTGGGTGATGACGCCGTCGGACTCCATTTCACTGAGCACCAGGTTGCGGCGGTGCAGAGCGCGTTCGGGATTCAGAACGGGCGAAAAGGCAACGGGGCCCTTGGGCAAACCGGCCAGAAGCGCGGCCTCGGTGAGGTTCAGATCTTTGGCGTGCTTGGAGAAGAAGTATTCGGATGCGGCCTCGAAGCCGTACATGCCGCTGCCGAGGTAGATCTGATTGGCATAGAGGGTGAAGATCTGCTGCTTGGTAAAGGCGCGCTCGATCTGGATGGCGAGATAGGCCTCCTGAATCTTGCGCATGGCGGTGCGATCGGAGGAGAGAAAGAGATTGCGCGCCAACTGCATGGTGAGTGTCGACGCGCCCTGGGCGCGCCCATGCGAGCGGATGTCGTGCCAGGCGGCGCCGGCCACGCGAAAGACATTGATGCCCCAGTGGGACTCGAAGTTTTTGTCTTCGATGGAGATGACGGCCTGGCGCAGAACGGGCGCGAAGCCGTCGAAGCCGACGACCTCACGGCGCTCCAGCGCGAAGGAGCCGATGATGCGGCCTTTGCGGTCGTAGAGATCGGTGGTGGTGGAGGGGCGGTACTGCTCGAGCTCCTGGATTTGCGGGAGATCGACGGAGTAAACGAGGGTGAGGCCGGCGAGCGAGCCCGTTGCGGCCGCGAGAATGAGCAATGCGGCCAGCGCCGAGCGGCCGGCCAGCTTGCGGCGGCGATGTTCGGGGAGCGGCGGGCCGAGCGCGCGGCGCGGGGGCTCGACGGCGCGGGCTGCAGGGCGCGAAGCGGCGACGCGCGAATCGACTGTGCGTGATTCGGGGGTGCGTGATGCGGGCCGCAGCTTTGCTGGCGGCTGTTGGGGGGTAACAGCCAAGGCAGGTCAGGCCTCTCAAAGGGCGCTGCTCCCTAGGTCCCCGGAGCAGCCGCTTACCAATAAGGCTAACACTGGATCAGAGTAGAAAGACGCGGTGGAATGACGAGAGTACCATGGGGTGCAAGAGCGGGAATGCGGCGCTGAAATGGTGCGTTCTTCGATTTTTCTGCTGGATTGAGGGAGCGGACTTGAGGTTTGTGCTATCCCACCCTTTCGCAAAAGGCGCGAAAGGATGGGGCACGGGAGGTTTGTGGTGAGTTGAACGGTGGGGGTTGAGATTTGCGCTGCGCCCTAACTCCCTTAGGTCCGCTAACCCCGCTGCATTAGCTGGTCTTGGCCTTCAAGAGCGAAAGCGCCTGATTCAACTGCTCGTCGCCGTTGGAGGGAGGCATGGGCTCTTCGTTGTCCTCAGGACTGGAGACGACCAGCGTGGGTGTAACGGCTTCGTCCTCGATCTTCTTGCCGCCGGGGTCCTCATACTTGGCAATGGTGAGCATGAGCGCGCCACCGTCGGGCAGGTCGATGGTTTTTTGCAGCGAACCCTCGCCAAAGGTGCGCTCGCCCACGACATCGCCGCGCTTGAGGCCTTCGATGGCGGCGGCAGTGAGCTCGGGCGCGCCGTAGGTGCCGCGGTTGACCAGGACGGCTACAGGGGCGTCGGTGAGCCATTGCGACGGGTCGGCGGTGAAGGTCTGCACGGGGAACTTCTGGCCCTCGAGAGAGGCGAGGTTGCCCTGCTTGAGGAAGAAGTTGGCCAGGCGCAGTCCCTGCTTGGGGTCGCTGCCGGCGGTGTCGCGGAGGTCGAGGAGAATCTTGCGGCCTTTGCCGGCGCCTTTAATGCGGGCGGCGAGATCGTCGACGCGCGCGGCGGTGAGCACGCCGGGCTTGAGGTAGAGGATGGTCGCGTTCTCGTAGAACTGCTCGCCTAGCGCGGGCGTTGCCAGGACGGTGCGGGTGAGCGTGATCTTGTCCGGATCGGGCTTGAAGGGACGCACCACGGTGATGGAAACCGTGGTTCCGGGCTTGCCCTCGAGCATGAAGCGCACTAGAGCCAGCGGAATATCGTGCGTGGACTGGCCTTCGATGAGATCGATCACATCGCCGTCGCGGAGGTGGTCCTGATCGGCGGGCGAGCCGGGCAGCACGTTGACGATGGTGGCGTAACCGAAGCGCTTGGAGACGGTGAGGCCCACCTGCGCGTTGTCGGTGGCGGGACGGTCCTTGTAGATCTTGTACTCGGCGGCGGTGAGATAGCTGGAGTCGGGATCGAGCGAGTCGAGCAGGCCGTGCAGTGCGCCGTTGGTGACCTCGGGGATGTTGGGCGCGGTGACGTAATAGTTCTGAATCTTGCGCAGGACCTCGGCGTAGACGCGCATCTGGCTGTATGCGGCGCTCTGCTCGTCGCCGGCGCGCACGCCGAACCAACCGAATTCACCGAGGATGTAGCCCAAGCCAAGAGCGGCGAAGATCACCACGGAAGTTGCAAAGACAAGACGTTGAAAGAGTCGGGACACACACACCACCCAGACGGCCGCAAAGGGGAAGCCAGCCGCGCATACCTTATAGACGCAATGATAACGCAGGTGTCAGGGGTCAGGTGTCAGGTTTCAGAAAACAGGGACTTAGGGACTAGGGACTAAGGGACTGAGGGACTGAGGGACTAAAAGACTATGGACCCAGGGGACTTAGGGACTATGGGTTGGCGGGGAGCGGGATGGCGAAGGCGAGAGTAAGGCGATTGCCGTTGGCGAGTTGCTGCCAGGCGAGGCGGTTGGCGAACTTGCGCATGAGACGGATTCCCTGGCCCCCGGACGGGAGTTCCTGAATGGAGGCTGTAGCGGGAGCCGGGGCAGCGGCGGAGGGCGCGAGGGGATCGAAGGGCGGGGCGTGATCTTCAACGGTGAAGACGAGCTCCCCGGTGTCCTCATTTCCGACGCCGGCGGGTGCGCACTCGACGGTGCAAGCTATGGTGATTGACTGATTCGGCTGACCCTGGTAGCCGTGGCGGATGATGTTGGAGAGCGCTTCTTCAAGGCAGAGCTGGATGGCGAACTGGGTATCAGCGGGAATGGAGTAGCGGGCGGCCAGCGCCTCTACCCAGGGCCGGACCAAGGTGAGGTCCCCGAGCTGACTTTTGAGGGTCAGCCGCGGCTCGGGCCAGGATGGGAGCGAGGATAGGCTAGGGCCTGTCATCCAATTCTCAGGCATTGGCGTTGCGGGCATAGTCGCCGCCGGTGCTGCTGCCAGCTTACCCGAGCACGGCAATGGCGGCCTCCAGATCGTGGCAAACCGGGAGCAGAGTATCGATGCCGCTGGTCTTGAGAACCGATTCCACCATCTCATTGGGCGCAAACAGCACGACCTTCCCGCCGCGGCTCTTGACGGCGCGCGCGGGAGCGACGATGGAGCGCAGACCCATGGAACCAAGGAAGGCGACCTTCTCGAGGTCGACGAGGAGTTTCTTGGCGCTGCCTGCGATCAGGTTCATTTTGAGGTCCACCGCCGCGGCGCCGGCGATGTCCATGCGGCCATCGAGGGCGACGCGCGTGATGCCGCCCGGCATTTCTTCCGTGGAGATTTGCATTGCGCTCTTCCTTCGACGTGGGGTGTTTTCAACTCCGCGACCGGGCGCGCCCAGGTTCCATGTCCAGGTTCCACGTCCGGCGCGGGATAGAGCGATGGTATTGGACGATTGTGAATGCCCGGTTAAAAGAGCGGGGTGGAGAGCGAGACGAAGATCTTTGCGTCGGGACTGAGCGGAGCCGCGGCGCCGGCGGGCACGCTTCCCTGGTTTTGCAGCTCGATTTTGAAGTTCTTTTTCTTCTTGGCCTTGAATTCGCTGCTGACGATGTTCGAGTCGACCTGCTTGCCTCCGTTCTGAGCGGTGACGCGGAATGTCTGAGTGCCGGGCGGGACGAAGAGGTTGTTGAGATCGGTTTTGTCGCCGCTGATAAAGCGCAGATAGACCGCTTTATTCATCTCCACCGTGAGGGGGACGCCGTTGGGGAATTTGCTCAACTCGATCTTGAATTTGCTGTTGGCGTTGGGATCGAGTTTGTGGGGGTCGGAGGCCGCAGTAGCCGGGGTGGTGGCAGGCGGCGTGGTGGTTTTGGCGGGCTTGGCCGCGGGCGGCGGAGCGGTATTAGCGACCGGGGTTGAGGCTGGAGCGGGATTGGTTGCGGGCGGCGGAGTGGTTTGTTGAGTTGCTATCTGGGGCTTGGCGGTTGCGGGCGCGGGCTTGGAGGGCGTCGGCTTGGCTGGGGCGGCCGGAGCTGAAACCGGAGTTTTGGCTACCGGCACAGCGGGAGCGGGAGGCAGATCGGGGGTACCGAACGGCGCGGCCGGTGGCGGGGCAGGAGGGGTGACGGTCTGCCGCTGCGCCGGAACGTGGCCTAGATGATAGAGGCGGTGCAGAAACCAGCCGCCCGCACCGGCTGCCACAACAGCAAGCAGAGCCACGGCAACCATGGTCTCCATTTTTATCGGTTTGGAAGGCTTTTTAGCAGGGGCGGCGCCTGGTTCTTGCGTGGTTGCGTACGTATGGGCCGGTGGATGCGAGATGCTGCTGGGCGCGGCGGCGAGCGTGGCGTTGGGATCGAGGGTTGCCGGAGCCAACGTGGCGAGGGTGGCGTTGGGATTGACGCGCAAGGTGGCAAGATCATCTGCGAGTTCTTCGCCTGTCTGATAACGAGCAGCGGGATTTTTGGCGAGACACTTGAGAATCACGCCCTCCAGGGCCGGAGGGATGGCAGGGTTGAGCTTGGAGGGCGGGATGGGATCGACGTGGACGACTTTGTAAGAGACGGCCGTCATGGTTTCGCCGAGGAAGGGCTGCTCGCCTGCGGCCAGCGAATAGAGGATTACGCCCAGCGAAAAGAGGTCGGCACGGCCGTCGATGGGAGCGCCGGTGAATTGCTCGGGGGGCATGTAGGCGGGGGTGCCGAGCATCTGGCCGGTAGTGGTGATCTCACTGGCCGCGAGCTTGGCGATCCCGAAATCGGTGATGCGGGGCCGCTCGCTGCCGTAGACCTCCCGCGAGGTCATCAGGATATTGGCGGGCTTGATGTCGCGATGGATGACTCCCTGGCGGTGCGCGTAGCCGAGGGCGTCGGCGAGTTGCTGGCCGATATCGCAGACGCGATCGAGGGTGAAGCGCTCACCCTTTTTCATGGCACTGTCGAGGGTGCGACCGTCAACAAACTCCATGACGAGAAAGGGCGCGCCTTCGTGCTCGCCTACGTCGAAGACGGGTACGATGGCGGGATGAGCCAGGACGCCGGAGGCGCGGGCCTCACGATAAAAACGCGCACGGTATTCCGCGGCCTGCGCCCCACTGAGGGCGACGGAATGGATGGTTTTGAGTGCCACGATGCGGCCGACCGCGGGGTCATTGGCTTTGAAGACGCTGCCCATCGCGCCGCGCCCCAGTTCGGCGATGATTTCGTAACGTCCTATGAAGGTCTGGACGGCCATGGAGAGGATTGTATCAATACGACAGGGACTAAGGGACTAAGGGACTGAGGGACTGAGGGACAGGGGTACTGAGGCACTGAGGAATCAGATCACATAGACCGGAGCCCAGGCCGCGGAGCGGTAACGCACCACGAGCAGCGTGATGTCGTCAGACTGGCTGGCGCCGCGCGAAAAGGCACTCACTGCGTCCAGCACCGACTGCTGCAGGACCTCG
>JBEKAS010000253.1:0-5638 GCA_050015795.1 Occallatibacter sp.
ATAAACGGAAAAGAAGCAACTGCAGATCCTTCGACTCGTCCCGGCGCGCCGGGACTCGCTCGGGATGACACCCGAGTTTTATCGCCGAGGAAGACAACAGTATTTGCATTAGGAACTTTGGAAACGGAACACTGGCAGGCGCGATATAGAATAGCGATGAACCTGGGAAAGGCCGCAAGGGAGAAAACATCAACGCATGAACAAGCCAGTTTCTATCTGTGTGATCGGGTCGGGTTACGTGGGACTTGTGGCGGCTGCGTGTTTTGCCGAGATTGGCCACCGCGTGGTCTGCGTGGACAACGATGAAGCCAAGGTGAAACAGCTGCGCGACGGCGGCGTGCCCATCTTTGAGGAGCACCTGCCGGAGTTGCTGGCCAAGCACCACGGCCCCTCGGTTCTGTTCACCTCGGATCTGGGCGAAGCTGTGGGGAAGAGCGAGGTGGTGTTTATCGCCGTGGGCACGCCGCAAGGCGACAGCGGCGCCGCGGATTTGTCGTACGTTGAGGCTGTGGTGACGGAGATTGCGCGCAGCATTACCAGCTACAAGGTGATTGTGGAGAAGAGCACGGTTCCGGTGTACACCAACGACTGGATCCGGCGCGTGCTGCACCGCCATGGCATCGCATTGGAAAACTTCGATGTGGTTTCGAACCCCGAGTTTCTGCGCGAAGGCACGGCGGTCAAGGATTTTCTGCATCCCGACCGCATTGTGGTGGGCGCCAACAATGAACGGTCCGCGGAGGTGCTCAAGCGCATCTACGAGCCGCTGACTGACGGCAGTTATTACTCCCAGCCGGGCGCGCTTCCCGGAATGTGCAGCGCCACGCATCCTGCGCGGCTGGTTGTGACCTCGACGCAAAGCGCGGAGATCATCAAGCACGCATCGAATGCATTCCTGGCGATGAAGATATCGTTCATCAACGCGGTGGCGAACCTGGCCGAAGCGGTGGATGCGGACATTGAAGATATCTCCGTGGGCATCGGTCTTGACAGCCGGATCGGTCCCAGGTTTCTGCGCGCAGGACTGGGGTATGGGGGCTCCTGTTTCCCGAAGGACGTGGCTGCGTTCCACTGGGTGGCGCAGGAACGGGGCGTGGATTTTCAACTGCTTGAAGAAGTGCGCAGGATCAACGAGACGCAGAAGGAAGTTTTCTTCAACAAGGTGCGCTCCGCATTGTGGACATTGCGCGGCAAGCGGCTAGCGGCATTGGGCCTGGCCTTCAAGGGCGAGACCGACGACATCCGGGAGTCGCCGGCCATCAGCATGATTCAAACGCTGCTGCAAGCGGGCGCGATTGTGACTGCATTCGATCCCGCGGCAATGGAACGCGCCAAGGAATTGTTGCCTCCCGCGAAGAATATGCATTACGCAGACGATCTATACAGCGCGGCGAAGGATGCCGACGCGGTGCTGATTCTGACCGACTGGAAAGAGTTTGCTACCGTGGACCTGCCGCGGCTGAACCGGGCCATGCGCTTCCCGATCGTGATCGACGGTAGAAATCTGTACAAGCCGCTGGAGATGCAGAGCCAGGGATTCACCTACGTGAGCGTGGGCAGACCGACCGCGTACCATGCGCAGGAAGGCAAACCGCGCAAGGCGTAAATGCAGTGTGAGTGTGAGTGCGCGCTTATCACTGACCACTCACACTCGCACTCGCCACTGTTTTTGGAGCACTGAGTCTTGACCATGCATGTTCTCGTTACCGGCGCTGCCGGGTTTCTTGGTTCCCACCTTAGCGACCGCCTGTTGAGCGACGGCCACACCGTTCTTGGCGTGGACAATCTGTCGACGGGAGATCTGCAGAACCTTGCCCATCTCGCCGGTCATCCACGCTTCCGGTTTGAGGAGCGGGACATCTGCACAAGTTTCGATCCGGGCCCGGTGGATTCCGTTTTCAATCTGGCTTCGCCGGCCAGCCCGCCGGAGTATCTGCGCCTGGGCATCGAGACGCTGCGCGCTGGTTCCGTCGGCGTGGAGCATACGCTGGAAATCGCCGCGCGTCACAACGCGGCCTACCTTCACGCCTCGACTTCAGAGTGCTACGGCGATCCGCTCGAACATCCGCAAAGCGAAAGCTATTGGGGCAATGTGAACCCGGTGGGTCCGCGTTCGGTCTACGATGAAGCCAAGCGATTTGCCGAAGCGATGGTGATGGCCTACCACCGTTCCCGCGGAGTGAATACGCACCTGGTGCGCATCTTCAACACCTACGGCCCTCGTTTGCATCCCGGCGACGGCCGGGTGATTTCGAACTTCATGATGCAGGCGCTGCGCGGCGAGCCGCTGACCATCTACGGCGACGGCCAGCAGACGCGCAGCTTCTGCTACGTTGACGATCTGATCGAGGGCATCATGCGCCTGGCGCAGAGCGAGGAGCACTTCCCGGTCAACATCGGCAATCCTGTGGAGTTCACGATTCTGGAGTGCGCGCAAACCGTTTTGGAGGTCACAGGATCGAAGAGCAAACTGTGCTTTGTCGATCTGCCGGTGGACGATCCGGCGCGCCGCCGCCCCGATATCACCAGGGCGCGGACACTGCTGGGATGGGAGCCGCGGGTCGAGCTCGAAGAAGGGCTGAGAAAATCGCTGGATTACTTCAAAAGCAAGGTTAGGCACGGCGCGAACATGGCGCCGCCGTCCCGGTAGTGTGAACAGACCTTACCGCGGCGGTTCGTAGGGCTCGGCGCGCAACAGATTTGACAGGATATTGCGCTCATCCGGCGTGAAGGAGTTCTGGTAACGCGCGGAGTTGAGCACGGTGTCGCGCTGATCAAGCGGCACGGAACTCAGATCCTGAAATGCATGCTTGACGAGTGTCTGGCGGTCGGGCGGGAGCGCCATCAGGCGGCGGCCGGCCTGGCGCACCTGCATCTGCTCCTGCGGCGACATGCGTTCCAACATCTCGCTGCGAGCCAAGCGGCGATCGCGCTGCGCCTCCGGCATCTGGTTCAACTGGTGCAACTGCTGGACGAGCCGCTGCTGGGTAGCCGGAGCCAACCGATTGAAGCTGGGATCGTTGCGCAGCAGCCGCTCCTGTTGGTCGGCAGCAAGTCCCCGGTGCTGGTTCAGCCAGTCGCCAAGATGTCCCGGAGGAGCTGCGCCAGGATACGCATTTTGATAAGCGTTTCCTTGACGCGTGGCCGGAGGCTGCACGCCGTACGCGCCGCCATTTTGCCCGTATGCGGGCGCAGGGCGCTGGCCGCCGTTATATTGCGGATTCTGCTGATAGGGCCGCTGCTGGTTCTGGTACGGTCTCTGCTGGTTCTGAATCTGTCGCTGTTGATTTTGGTACTGCCGCTGTTGGTTTTGGTTCTGATACTGCCGCTGTTGATTCTGGTACTGGCGTTGCTGGTTGGGGTTGGCGCGCGGCGGATTCTGGACCTGGCGGGGGGGGCTCTGCTGCTTGCCCGCGCGCGGACGATTCTGACCGAACCCCGCCCGCATGGCAGGACCGGGGCGGAATTCACCTCGACGCTGACCGTGCAGGCTAGCCGCCGGCAGACAGAGAAGCAGGATGGCAGCGGCGGGCAGGCAGAAACGCAGAACCGCGGCGGCGGTCGGGGCCGCCGGACGCATTCTTTCCGCATTCCCGGTCCAGTTCACAAGTTTTTCTCCCGGCAGTAAGCCAAAACCTCAAAAAAATCAGTCTCCGCTCTCGTTGCTGGAGAGAGATTCCATCTGGTCCAGCACTTGAGCATTGCTATCGAGAATTTGCAGATCGTTCACAGTGGCGGCGAGCGGGGTGGGCTGCACGGGCTGCATCCAGTCGGTAACGCCAAGATAAGTACCGCCGCCCAGCAGCAGCACGACGGTCAACGCCATCGCGGCCAGAGGACGCACGTGCAAGCCTGGACCATAGGCGATGCTGGCGCGGATGCGCGCGATTCTGCGGGCCAGCCAACCGGCCGGCGCAGCTTGGCGCTCTTCCCGCATCCTGGCGCCAAGCCGCGTGAGAAAGTAAGGGCTCGGTTCGGGAGCTTCCCAGGTATCCAGCAACTGCATGGCGGCCTGGAGTTTCCGAAGCTCACCCTGGCAGTCGCCGCACTCGGCAACATGCGCTTGAACCTTGGCAGGCACAGCACGTGGATCGAGCAGCAGATCAGCCAGCTTCTCGTCCACCATCTTGCAATTCGTCTTTGTCTGTTTCATAGCTTGCCACCCCACTCTCTGCCGGTTGGTTCCGGCTTCTTTCCGCCTTCCCATCAAACAAATTCCTTCAACTTTTCCCGCAGCGTCTGGTAGGCGCGGAAGAGGAGCGACTTGGTCGCCGACTCGCTCAGCTTGAGCACCTCGCCGATCTGGCGGTAATCCATTCCCTGGTACTTGTGCATCAGCACTGCCATCCGCTGCCGCTCAGGCAGCGCCATCACATGAAGGCGAATCGCAGCCATGCGCTCATCGCGGAGCAGCCGCGCTTCCGCCGAAGGCTCATCATCGGCCAGATCCGGAGACATACCGGTCTCCTCGTCAGGTTGGTCCAGGTACACCGTTTGCGCCGTCCGCTCGTTCTTGGTGTCGCGCGCGTAGTTCACCGCCAGGTTGGTCGCGATCCGATAGAGCCAGGTGGTAAACCTGGCCTCGGCCCGGTAACTGCCCCTGGCACGATAGACGCGCAAAAACACTTCCTGGGCCAACTCCTCGGCAATGGCCTGGTTGCCTACCATCCGGAAGAGGAAATGAATCATCGGCCGGTGGTATTTTTGCGCCAGGTACGTAAAGCTGGTCTCGTCCCCCTCGGCCACGCGGAGCATAATGGCCGCGTCGCTGGCGGGGTCCAGTCCCTCCCGAACGCCCATGTTCGGGTGAGGCGCCGTGCCCGGCCGAAGGGCCGAACCGGCATCCAAGGCAGGACCGTTAAGGACCATGGTTGCCATATCTTCTGGAACCCCATCTTCGCCAGAAGGTTGCGCCCCGTAACCGGTTTCTTCGCCGGAATTTCCCTTATCCTGGTCCTCCGCGCCGGGGCCTGGACCCCCACTCCGGGAGAATGCAGCAATGTGGCTTTTACGGCTCGAAACCGAGGGGGGCAATCGGGAGCCTGCCAGGCCGGGAACAGGGCCGAGCGCGGCCTCCCCATCCATGGGGAGCTGACCATCCTGGCGGATTGAACGCGCTCTCCTGAACATACCCGGTTTCCCGTCCAATCCCTCGAACCCAGCCTCGTTGCGCCAAGGGCAAACCGCGCCCGAAAGAGCCGCCGAACTTGGACGTAAAGCCCTGCTGGTGTTACTCTACCCTACGGGACGCCTGCTGCGGCGACCTTCCCGTGCTGCGGTTCCAAACTGGTTTTTGGGCCGGTTTTCCGGGAAGGAAACGGCGGTGGGCCACGCCTCTCGGGGACGGGGAGTTTTCCCGGTTCGGGACGGTGATCGCAACCCCTCCAAAAGCCCATTCCGGGCGCTTAACTCAGCGGTAGAGTGCCATCTTCACACGGTGGAAGTCGCAGGTTCGAATCCTGCAGCGCCCACCAGCCTTCGCCTGCTGCGCAGGCTTCGGCTCGGCATGCCATTCAAACGGCGAAGGCTGTCGCGCCGTAGCTTTAGCGGAGGCGGACCCTCTTTGTGAGGCTTCGGCTCGGCATGCCATTCAACCGGCGAAGGCTGTCGCGCCGTAGCTTTAGCGGAGGCGGACCCT
>JBEKAS010000254.1:0-5627 GCA_050015795.1 Occallatibacter sp.
TGCGCCGCAAGGTGCAGCAAGGCGGTCCCGCTTGACCAGCCGCCATCGCCGCAAGTCCCGCGAACTTGCCATGCAAATGCTTTTTCAGGCCGACGTGGGCCACCAGACCGGCGACCAGGTGCGCGCCACGTTCTGGATGGCCGGCGATCCCGTCGAGCCCGAAGTCCAGGGATTCGCCGAGGACCTGTTCCGCGTTGCCCAGGAGCGCCAGGAGGAGATTGACGCGCTCATTGCCAGCCACTCCACGCACTGGCGTGTGGATCGCATGCCCGCCGTCGACCGCAATCTGCTGCGCATGGCCGTCGCGGAACTGGTCGGCTTCAAGTCCACGCCGTTCCCGGTAGTGATCAACGAGGCGCTCGAGATCGGCCGCCGCTATTGCGCGCCCGAGTCAAGCAATTTCCTCAACGGCGTGCTGGACTCGATCGCGCGCAGCCTGATTGGGAAATAGATTCGGTCCTCGTTGTTCTTGTTTCGCAGCCAATGCTCGCATCAAAAATACTTTGTCATCCTGAGCGGAGTTTGCCGCGCTTTTCGCGGCAAACGAAGTCGAAGGACCTGCGGTTGCTTTTCAACGAATTTCGGAATCACCGCACTTGCTGATCCTTGCAAACCGCAAAGTTCGTCGACGACGAACCAGCTAGAAGCTAGGAGCTAGAAGCTAGTAGCTGTTTCCACCGGCGCCAGCGCCCGCAAATGTTCCACGGCCAGCGGAACCACGCGCAACACCTGATCCACGTCCTCTTCCGTCGCCGTTCTCAACAAACTGAACCGCAAACTTGCCCGTGCCGCATTCTTGTCCAGCCCCATCGCCATCAGCACGTGGCTGGGTTCGGTCGAACCCGAGTGGCACGCCGATCCTCCGCTCACTGCCACGCCCTTCAGATCGAGCGCGATCACCAGCGCCTCGCCCTCCACCTGCTCAAAGCGAATGTTCGTGGTATTGGCCGCGCGCGGTGCGCCGTCGCCGTTCACACCCGTGCCCGCAATTCGCAAAACGCCTTCTTCGAGGCGGTCGCGCAATCCGGCAATGCGCTCCACGGTTCCATCCGCCACGCTTTCCATGGCCAGTTCCGCGGCCTTGCCCAGTCCCACGATGCCGGGCACATTCTCCGTACCCGCGCGTTGCCGGCGCTCGTGGCTTCCGCCCACAATCAGCGGCTCCAGCGGCGTTCCGCGCCGCACATACATCGCGCCCACGCCCTTCGGCCCGTGCATCTTGTGTGCGCTGATCGAGCACAAGTGGCAACCGAACCGCCGCACGTCGAACTCGACCTTCCCCGCGCCCTGCACGGCATCGATGTGGAAATACGCGCCTGCCTCCGCGGCAACCTTGCCGATTTCTTCCACCGGCTCGAGCACGCCCGTCTCGTTGTTCGCCAGCATTACGCTGATGAGCCGCGTCTGTGGCCGCAATGCCCGGCGAATCTCTTCAGGATCGATCAATCCATTCGCACGAGGCGCAACAAACGTCACCTCCGCGCCGCGCTCCGCCGCGCGCTCTGCCGCGCGCAGCACCGCCGAGTGCTCGATCGCCGTCGTAATCAGGTGGTCGCCTGCGCGCACCAGCCCGAAGATCGCCGTGTTGTCCCCCTCCGTCCCGCCGGAGTTGAACACCACTTCCGCCTCGCGGCAATGGAAAAACGCGGCCAGCGTCTCGCGCGCCCCGTCCACCGCCTTCCGCGCCCGCTGCCCCTGCAGATGGATCGACGAAGCATTCCCAAAATCCTCCATCAAATACGGGCGCATCGCCTCCATCACCTCTGGCAGCAGAGGCGTGGTGGCATTGGCATCGCAATAAACACGGCGCATCGGGGAAGACTCCACCTTTAAATTGTACGGTGAATCGCGATTCCAAGCGAACCTGCTTCTTCGCTGCAGCCATTTAGAATGCCAGCAGCACACTTCTACGATCTCTGGAGCTCGCCCGCATGAGCGAATTGCCAACCACGGCTATGAATCCCCGCATCCTCATCGTGGGCAACGCCGGACAGCTCGGCCGCGAGCTCGAAAGAATCTTTACCGGCTTCGGTCCCATCGTGGGCGTCGATCGCGAATCTGTCGATCTTGCCGATGCCGAACAAACCCGTGAGTTGGTTGGCTGCGCCGCGCCCGATATCATTCTCAACGCCGCCGCCTACACCGCCGTCGACCGCGCCGAGAGCGAGCGCGACCTCGCCTACGCCATCAATGAACAGGCGCCGCGCGTCCTCGCCGAAGAAGCCCTCCAACGCAATGCACTTTTTGTCCACTACTCCACCGACTACATTTTCGACGGCGGCAAATCCTCGCCGTGGGTCGAATCGGACACGCCGAATCCGCTCAATGTCTACGGCGCCAGCAAGCTCGCGGGCGAACAAGCCGTCGAGAACACCGGCGGCAATTTCCTCATCTTCCGCACCAGCTGGGTCTACGGCCCCCACGGCCAAAACTTTTTGCTCACAATGCTTCGCCTTGCACGCGAGCGCGACCGCCTCTCCATCGTCGACGACCAGATCGGCGGGCCCACGACGTCCATTGAACTCGCCCGTGCCACGCACTCGATCGTCACCGGTATCCTCGCCGGCGGTTTCGGCGCCCCCGAGGACTGGACCGGCCTCTACCACATGACCTGCGGCGGTTCCGTCTCCTGGTTCGGTTTTGCCCAGGCCATCTTTGCCCGCGCCGCCGAGCTTCTCGACCTCAAACCGCCAGCACTCACCCCCATCGCCACCAGGGACTATCCCACCCCTGCCGCACGGCCCCGCTACTCCGTGCTCTCGAACGCAAGATTGCAGGCCCGCTTCGGCGTCGAGCTTTTGCCGTGGGAATCGGCCCTCGAAGAGACCCTCCAGGCCCTTCGCAACGCCGGATGACGGTGTCGAGGCGCCCCTCGGAATGAAACCTGACACCTGAAACTTGACCCCTGCTTTGTGACGCCCGTCCTATGCATGCCAATGGAGCGCTCGTACACTATCTGCGCTCATGAAAGTCGAGGTGTCTTCATGCCCTCCAAGACCTCCCGCCGCGATTTCCTCGCCGCCGGTGTTTCCGCCGGGTTGCTCGCTCCGCTGGCCGGGGCAACCCCCGCCATCGGCATCCTCAAGCCGCAATCCGGCGATGCGCCCCCAGGAGCCGCCGTCAAGCTCAGCTACAAGACGCTCGGCCGCACCGGCCTCCGCGTCACTTCAGTCGGCTTTGGTTGCATGATCACCTCCGACCCCAGCGTGATTGAGCGCGCCGCCGACCTCGGCATCAATTACTTCGACACGGCGCGCGGCTATCAGCACGGCAACAACGAGCGCATGGTCGGCGCGGCGCTTGGCGTCAAGCGCAAGCAGATTGTTCTTTCCACCAAAACCCACGCGCCCGACAAAGCCGGCATGATGCAGCATCTCGATCAGAGCCTGCGCGAGCTCAACACGGATTACATCGACATCTGGTATTTGCACGGCCGCAGCGATCCAGCCGATATTCCCGACGATCACATCGAGGCCCAGCAACTCGCCAAACAACAGGGCAAGGTCCGCTTCATCGGCGTCAGCACCCACAGCGGCCAGCCGCAGCTCATTCCCTGGATGATCCAGAAAAGAGTCTTCGACGTGGTTCTTGCGGCCTACAACTTCACCATGGATCCCGCCATGGACCAGACCGTGGAAACTGCAGCCAGGGCCGGTCTTGGCGTCGTCGCTATGAAGGTCATGGCCGGCGGATCGCGCAGCCATCGGCCCGGCGATCCCATTGCCGGTAAGCTTGCGCAACCCGGCGCGATGCTCTCCGCGCTCAAATGGGTGGTCAAAAATCCCAACGTCGCCACCACCATTCCCAGCATTACCGACATGGACCAGCTCGACGAAAACCTCAAGGCCATGGAGCACGCCTACTCATCCGCCGACGCCGTGATTCTTACCGCGCACCTGGAGCGGATTCGCCCGCTCTATTGCCGCATGTGCGGCGCGTGCCAGGGTGCCTGCCGCGAAGGGCTGCCGGTTGCCGACGTGCTGCGCTGCCTCACCTATGCCGAGGGCTACGGCCAGTTTGCGCTGGGACGCGAACGTTATCTCGAGCTCGACCAGGCGACCACAATCCGCTGCGTCGATTGCGCCGGCTGTACGGTCGATTGCCCGCACGGCGTGCACGTCGCCAGTCGCATGCGTCGCGCACAGGAGCTTTTCGCATGAGGGTTCCCGCATTGCTGCTCTCGGCGCTGCTTGCCTCCGGCTCCGCTGTCGCGCAAAGCGTTCTCGACTGCCACATCGCCCCCGGCTGGGAGCAGTCCGGCGCCATCCGCCATTACGACTCTGGCAATCTCTTCGAATACAAGGATGGCGGCGCGGAGGGCTACCTCATCTTCGGCTTCGTGCGCATGAGCACCGTCGACTGCAAATCCGGCGCCAACACTCTCACCATCGATCTCTCGGAAATGACCGATGCCGACGCAGCCTATGGACTCTTCGCCGCCAACCTCGATCCCAGTTCGCCCATCTCGCAGATCGGCATGGGCGGCCAGGTGCAGCCGCAAAGCGCAACCTTCGCCAAGGGCAACTTCTATATTGAGATCGTCGAAGTTGCCGCCGATGCGAACGCCGACGACTCCTCCACGCTGCGCAGCATGGCCTCCACGCTCGAAGTGCGACTTCCCGGCCGCGTGACGCCGCCCGCGCAGCTCCGCTGGTTTCCTCCGGACAATGTTGCGCCGATCCGCATGGTCCCGGAAAGCGTGTTGGGCTTACACGAACTCAAGCGCGGCTACGTGGCCAAGTTTCAGGCCGGTCAGGCCTTCATCGTTCTCGAGTCCACGCCCGAATCGGCATCCCTCGTACTCAAGGCCCTTCACGAACACTTTCCCGGCGCGGTCCCGGCGCTGGTGGGCGACGAGGCATGGATGTCCAACGCGCAATACCTGGGCGGCATCTGTATCTTCCGCAAGGGCCGCATCCTGGCCGGCTATGTCAATCTGCCTACGCCGCAGCAGGCCGCAACGCTGGCCGCAATGCTAGCCGGCCGCATCCCATAAATCGTGTTTTGGATTCAATCAGACAGTACAAGCGACGGGTGCCCCACATCTCGATTTTGAGATGTGGGAAAGCACGAACCTCAACTCAACTCTTTCGATTCCAGTTTCACGAGCTCCGCGTATACCCATCCAGCAGCAGGCGCGCTGCGCGAAACGACGTGGTGCGGCCCTCCGCCACGTCCCGCTCCAGCGCTGCCACGCGGCTGCGAACCGCAGGATGCGCGTCGAACCGCTGCCGCAGCGACTGATCGATCATCTCGTGCATCCATCGCCGCTGCTGCTCGCGCCGCGCACTGCCGAACCACCCATTCGCCCGCGTCAACGCTGTGTACTCCAGCACGCACTCCCACAGTGCGCGAATCCCCGCGCCCGTCCGTGCCGAGCAGGTGACAGCGCGCGGCGTCCAACCTGATCCTGCCGCCGGAAAGAAGTGCAACGCGTTTTGCGCCTCCGCCCGCGCCCGCTCTGCCGCGGACCCATTCGCGCCATCGGCTTTGTTCACGGCCACCAGGTCCGCCAGCTCCATCACGCCGCGCTTGATTCCCTGCAACTCATCGCCCGCCCCGGCCAGCGTGATCAGCAGAAAGAAGTCCACCATCTCATGCACCGCAGTCTCCGACTGCCCCACGCC
>JBEKAS010000255.1:0-5438 GCA_050015795.1 Occallatibacter sp.
CTTTGGCTTCCATGGCGGCGGCATCGAAGTCGCCGCTGATGCCGACGATCAGCTTGCCCTTGAGAGTGCGATCGTGCCAGGCCTGAAGATCGGCAAGAGTGATTTTGGCGATGGTGGCAAGTTCGGGCTGGTGCGTGTAGGGGCTGTTGACGCCGTAGACCAGTTTGGCCGCTTCGC
The DNA here is from genome assembly GCA_050015795.1 of Occallatibacter sp. Classification (GTDB taxonomy): domain Bacteria; phylum Acidobacteriota; class Terriglobia; order Terriglobales; family Acidobacteriaceae; genus Telmatobacter. The sequence continues at coordinate 178 of JBEKAS010000255.1, forward strand.
GCTCGGCAATTTCGTCCTCTCCGTCGTTGCGGCGCACGATGCCCGTGGCCTCCTGCTGCTGCGCCAACTGCAGTTTCTCCGCACTGAAATTGGGATGGAGCAAGAGGTCCATGGCCAGCGAAAACACCTGATCGGCATCGCCCTTGAGCGAATCCCAGGAGAGAGCGGTCGAGTCCTCGTCGCCTTCGGTTTCAATGTGCGCGGCCTTGGCTTCGAGCAGGTCGTCCATGGCGTCGCCGTTCATGTTCGCGGTTCCGCTGGTGCGCCACGCCAGGCGGTAAAGGCCCATGAGGCCGGCCTTGGAGGGATCGATGTCGCGCGCGCCGCCGGGAATGAGCACACTGCCGGAGATGAACGGCAGCTCGTGGTCTTCCTCAAGGAAGATCACGATGCCATTCTTGAGCTCGATGCGTTTGGGCTGCTGGGGATGAAATTCGTGCAGCGTGGGGATGGGGATTTGCTCCCAGGGCTTGGATTGTTGGGCGGAGAGCTGAGAGGGCAACGCGATGACCGCAAGGATTGCGAGGGCGAAGAGTGCGTGTGCGGGCGTGAAGAGGCCGGCGAAAAAGACGTCTCCGCGAGAGAGGAATCGCGCAGGGGCTAAAGCCCGCTTCGATTTTGCTGCGCTATCGGCACGACTAAAGTCGTGCCCTTTCGCGGTGCAAGTTTCACCACAGGCTCCCAACTGACCACTGACCACTGACCACTGACCACTGTTTTTTGTCATTGCGCGCCTCCATCCTTCTTTGCGTCCGCGGCCGGTGGCTCGGTGTCGATTTCGGCGCTGGTCCGGTTGGAATCTACAAACACTTTATTGGCCACGCGGCGGATGTCGGCCTTGGTGACCTTGTCGACCTCGTCGAGCTCGAGGAAGAGCTGGCGCCAATCGCCGTAGCGGGTCTGGTACTCGGCCAGCGAGCTGGCGAGTCCCTGGTTGTCGGCCAGGCCGCGCAGCAGATCGGCGCGAGTGCGGGTCTTGTACATCTGAAGCTCCGCATCGGTGACGTCGGCGGTTTTGAGCTTCTCGATTTCCTTGTGGATGGCGTCGCGCATCTCGGCCGTGGTGTGGCCGGGGAGCGGGATGGCATAAAACGCGAAGAGGTTCGGGTATTTTTCGTCGGGGAAGGGACTGAAGCCCTCGGCCTCGGCGGCGATCTGCTGCTGCTCGACCAGGCTGCGATAGAGGCGCGAGACGCGGCCGTTGGACATGATGTCGCTGATGGCGTCGTAGACCGCGTCGTCAGGATCGCGATAGCTGGGCCGGTGATAGCCCTCGAGATAGAAAGGCTGAGTCTGCTCGCGGATGATGACGGACTTCTCAGCAAACTGCCGCGGCTCGACGGTGGTCATCTCATCCGGCTTGGGCCCGCCGGGAACGCGGCTGAAATATTTTTCCAGCAGTGGCATCGCGGTTTTGGCATCCACATCGCCCACGATGGCGACGACGATGTCGCCGCCGACGTAATACTTTTTGTGGAAGGCCATGGCCTCAGTGGCGGTGATCTGGCTGACCTCGCTGGGCCAGCCGATGGAGCTGCGCCCGTAGTTGTGCGCCACGTAGGCCGTGGCCAGAAACTGTTCGACCAGCCGCCCGATGGGGTCGGAGTCGGTGCGCATGCGGCGCTCTTCCATCACCACATCGCGCTCCTTGTAGAACTCGCGGGGCACGGCATCGGCCAGGCGGCTCGACTCCATCCACGCCCACAACTCCAGGCGGTTTTCCGGCATCGACCAGAAGTACTGTGTGTCGTCGAGGCCGGTTTCGGCGTTCAGGCCGTCCGCGCCGTTCGTTTCGGCAACCTCAGTGAACTGGTTGGGGATGACGTATTTCTCGGCCGCGGCTTGCGCGTCGAGGAAAGCCTGCTTCAGAGCTTTTAGCTTTTCTTCGCTGCGGCCGATGGGCTTCAGATTCTCGGCCTCCCAGGCGTCGTTGGCGGCTTCCACTTTTTCGAGAGCGACTTTTTCAGCGGCGTAATCGGTGGTTCCGATCTGCGTGGTTCCCTTGAAGGCCAGATGCTCGAACATGTGCGCGAGGCCGCTCTCGCCGGAGGGATCGTTGACGTCGCCGGCATCGATAAAGGTGGTGTAACTGAAGACCGGCGCCTCGTGCCGCTCGCAAATGATGAGGGTGAGCCCGTTGGGAAGCACCTTGACGGTGGTGCGCTGCTCAAAACTCTTCAGATCCTGGGCATGGGCGCTGCTCCATGCGGCAATGACGAACGCCGCACCCAGAAAGCCGGCCAAAAACCGGGGAAAAAACTTCGACTGCATCCAACCTCCTCGAACGAACGACAGCGATTTACGTGCAATCGCTCTCTTCCAAGCTATTGCCCGCGGGCGGGGCCGTCAAACGGAAAGCGGGTGGGCCGGCCGGACGAAAAGCGGCCAGAGAGGGCGGCAGAATCATCCGACGGTATAATCGGAGGCATGGCGGCGAGCCCAAAGACAGGGATTCCGGAAATAGCAGAACTGCCCAACGTGGATGCCGGAGCAGCGGACGCGGCGGCCAAGCTGCGCGCGCTTGAAGCGCGGCTCGGGGAGCTGGGAAGCGTGATGGTGGCCTACTCGGGCGGTGTGGACTCGGCATTTCTTGCGGCTGCGGCGCATCGTGTGCTGGGCGACCGCATGCTGGCGGTGCTGGCCGATTCGCCGTCGCTGGCGCGGCGCGACATGGAGCAGGCGTGCGCTTTTGCGCAATCGCTGACGATGCCGCTCGAAGTGATTGCGACCGAAGAACTTGACCGGCCGGAGTACGCGCGCAACGACGCCAACCGCTGCTTCCATTGCAAGGACGAGCTTTTTGCGGTGATGGAGAAGCTGGGCGCGAAGCTGGGTTTCAAGCACATCGCCTACGGAATGAATGCCGACGATACGCGGGATTTCCGGCCCGGGCAGCGCGCGGCGGAGGAGCACGCGGTGCTGGCGCCGCTGGCCGACGCGGGATTGACCAAGCTGGAGGTGCGCGCCCTGGCAAAGGTGGCCGGCTACCCGGTGTGGGATCGTCCGGCTGCGCCTTGCCTTTCGTCGCGCGTGGAATACGGGCGCACGGTGACGCGCGAGGTACTTGAACAAGTGGAGCGTGGCGAAGAGAGCCTGCGCGTGCTGGGGTTTCGCGAGTTGCGCGTGCGCCACCATGGCGAGCTGGCGCGCGTGGAGATTGCGCGCGAGGAACTGCCGCGTGCGCTGACCATGGAGATGATGGACGCGATCAATGCGGCGTTGAAGCAGGCGGGATTTAAGTACGTGACGCTGGATTGCACGGGTTTTCGATCGGGCTCAATGAACGCGGTGCTGCCGGTTGAGGTGCTGGCGCGCAAGGGCGCGTAGAACATCTTCATTTCGCCGCCCATCCCCCGGCAGTTTAGAATCACAAAGCGATGCGAATCGGCTATCTGGAGTGCTTTTCCGGGATCAGCGGCGACATGCTGCTGGGCGCGCTGGTGGACGCGGGCGTGCCCTTCGACGTGCTTGCGGGCACGGCGGCGGCGCTCGGCGTAGGCGCGCGGCTGGAGATGCGCAAGGTGGACCGCGGCGGGCTGGCGGGGATCAAGATCGATGTGGTCGCTGACGAGGGAACAGGGAACAGGGAACAGGGAACAGAAGACGCACACGCACACTCGCACTCACACTCAGATTTGCACTCACACGAGCCTCACGACCACGAGCATCACGATCACGAGCACCACTTGCATAAGGCGGAGCCGGCGCATTCCGTCCACGAGCACCGATCGTTGTCGGCGATTCTCGCGATCATTCAGGCCGCGCCGCTGAAGGACACGGTGAAGCAGCGCGCGTCGCGGGCGTTCCAGTTGCTGGGCGAGGCGGAGGCGGCGATTCACTCCATTCCCATCGAGATGGTGCATTTTCACGAAGTGGGCGCGGTGGACACGATTGTCGATATCGTGTGCGCGGCGGCGGGATGCGAGGCGCTGGGTGTGGACCGCTGGATGGCGTCGCCCTTGAACGTGGGCAGCGGGACCGTGAAATGCCAGCATGGCACATTGCCGGTGCCGGCGCCGGCCACCTTGTCGCTGCTGGGCGATGCGCAGGTGTACGCGGCCGGGCCGCCGATGGAGCGGGTGACGCCGACGGGCGCAGCGCTGCTGCGCATGTTGGATGTGACGTATGGGCCGCTGCCTGCGATGCGCATAGCGGCGCGCGGCTACGGAGCCGGAGGGCGCGACACACCGGGCGAACCGAACCTGCTGCGGCTGCTGGTAGGCGAAGCGGAGGATGCGGCAACGGGCACGGAGGCAATCGCGGTCATCGAGGCGGTGATTGACGACTCCACGCCGCAGTTGCTGGCCTACGTGAGCGAGCTACTGCTGGAGGCGGGCGCATGGGACGTGTACCGCGCGGCAGTGCAGATGAAGAAGGGCCGCACGGGCGTGCAGATGACCGTGCTGTCGAGCGAGGAAAAACTGCCGGCGCTGCGCGATCTGCTGCTGCGCGAGACCACGACGATCGGCTTGCGCTGGCGGCTGGAAAACAAGATGGCGCTCGAGCGCGAGTTCGCCGAAGTGGAAACTGCGTGGGGCAGGGTGCGGATCAAGGTGGCGCGCTGGCCATCGGGTGAAGTGGCCAATGCATCGCCGGAGTACGAGGTTTGCCGCAATCTGGCGCGCACGCACCAGGTTCCGCTGAAACAGGTGATGCAGGAGGCGATGCGGGCCTGGGCCGAGTCGGGATTGGTTGCGAGGAAGAAAGGCTGCTGATGGATCGCTCGCAAATTGAAGCGTTGTTGAACGAAGTGCATGCGGGATCGACCAGTGTGACGGATGCGCTGGAACGGCTGCGCAATTTACCTTTTGAGGATTTGGGATTCGCCAAGGTCGATCACCACCGCGCGCTGCGCACCGGCATGCCGGAGGTGATTTTTGCCGAGAGCAAGACGCCGGCGCAGGTGGCGGCGATTTTTGCGCGCATGGCAAGGGCTGGCGGCAACGTGCTGGCCACGCGGGCGTCGCGCGAGGTGTATGCGGCGGTGCGTGCCGCCGAAGCGCGCGATGAGGGGCCGCGCGCGGAGTACCACGAAGCGGCGCGCGCCATCACGCTGAAGCAGACCGAGGCGCCTTCAGGCAAGGGAACCGTGGGCGTGGTTTGTGCCGGGACCAGCGACCTGCCCGTGGCCGAGGAGGCCGCAGTGACGGCGCGGCTGATGGGCAACACCGTGGAGCTGGTGGCCGACGTGGGCGTGGCCGGCATTCATCGGTTGCTCGCCGCACAGCACACGTTGCAGTCCGCGCGCGTGCTTGTGGTGT
>JBEKAS010000256.1:0-5353 GCA_050015795.1 Occallatibacter sp.
CAATGCTCGCGCTCTGGCGGAACAGGCGCAAGTGGAACAAGGATATTCACAGATCGTCTCGCCCATCAACGGGAAAGTGGACGTGTGGGCCGCGCGGCAGGGCGAAGTGGTGACCGAGGGCGAAGCCATTGTGACCATCATGGACCTGACGCAGACCTGGGTCTACGCGCCGCTGCCCGAGACGCAGGCCGACGCCGTGCAACTGCACGACAGTTTGCGCGTGGTGATGCCCAGCGGCGCCACCATTTGGGGCTACGTGATTGCCAAGTCGGCCGAGGCTGATTTTGCCACGCAGCGCGACGTGAACAGCATGAAGCGCGACATCAAGACGATTCAGTTGAAGCTGCTCATCCCCAACCCCGGCGAGAAGTTTGTGCCCGGCATGACGGCCGAGGTCTACATTCCGAAGGCAAAGTTGGTGAAGCAGTGAGCGCGCCCGACAACGGCTTGCCCGCAAACGGCAACGGCGCGCCGCATCCCGTGGCCATTGCGGTGGAGCACATCTGGAAACGCTACGGAGACTTTGAAGCCGTGAAGGACGTGAACTTCAGCGTTACCGAGGGCGAGATCTTCGGATTGCTGGGGCCGAACGGCGCAGGCAAGAGCACGCTCATCCGCATGATGACCACGCTCATCCCCGTCACCTCCGGCAAAGCCATCGTGGCCGGGCACGACGTGAGCAAGGATCCGGACGACGTGCGGCGCGTCATCGGGGTGATTCCCCAGGCGCTCACCAGCGACCAGGACCTGACGGTCGAAGAGAACCTGTCGATCTACGCCAAACTTTACGGCGTGCCGCGCGACCAGCGCAAGAAGAACATCGAGGCGGTGCTAGAAGCCGTCGACCTGACCGAATGGCGCGATGCGCAGACCAAAACGCTTTCCGGCGGCATGCGGCGCCGGCTTGAGATCGCGCGCGGCCTGGTGCACAATCCGCGCATCTTTTTTCTCGACGAGCCCACCACCGGCCTCGACCCCGTCTCGCGCCTTGCGGTGTGGGAGATGCTCAACAAGCTCAAGAGCACGCGCAACCTCACCATGCTCATCACCACGCACTATATGGATGAGGCCGACAAACTGTGCGACCGCATCGCCATTGTGGATCATGGCAAGCTGGTGGCGCTGGGCACTCCCGTGGAGCTGAAGAACAGCGTGGCCGGCGCAAATGTGGTGGAAGTGCATTTCGACCGCGACGACGATGCGTGGCCGGGGCGCTTGGAGGCGATGGAGGGCGTGACCAGCGTGCAACCCGAGGGCTCCGGATTCTACCGTGTTATTACCAAGTCGGGATCGAAGACCACCATGCAGATTGTGGAGCTGGCGGCGAGCCTGGGTGAGACACTCACCTCGCTGAGCGTGCAAAACACGACCCTCGACGACGTATTCATTCACTACACCGGGCGGCAACTGCGCGACGAGCAGGTGAAGCCGGTCTTTACGATGCCGCCGCGGCCGGGAGCGCGCCCATGAACCGGATGTTCGCCATCATCGAGCGCGAAATGCGCAAGTTCTTCCGCTCGCCCACGCTCATGATCATGTCGCTCATGATGCCGATTCTGCAATTGGTCATCATCGGGAACGCGTTCGGGGGCAAGATCGTGGGCACCCACGTGGCCGTGGTGGATTACGACCACGGGCCGCAGGCCGTGAAGGTGCGCGAGGCCTTCGACGCCGTCGCCGTCAACATCAAAACCTTCTCCACGATCGAGTACACCAGCGAAGTGCAGGCGCGCGAGGATGTGCGCACCGGTAAAATCGACGCGGCGGTCATCATCCCAGCGCAATACTCCCGGCGCGTTTACGCGCAGGACGCGCCCAGGCTGGGCTTTGTTGTCGACAATTCCGATCTGTTCACTTCATCGTCGCTCGAAGCCGAGATGCAGTCGCTGGTCGACGCCATGAACGCGCCGCAGATTCAGAACCGGCTGTCGAGATCCATCGCGCTCGAAGTCGTCGAGCTTTACCCGTACGTGAATTATCTGAAGTATCTTCTGCCGATGACGGTGGCGCTGGCGATGTATATCTCGGTGATGATCGGCGGCGGCATGCTCTACATCGACGACAAGGCGCGCGGCGTGCACGAAGGCTACCTGGTGACTCCGATTACGAAGCTGGAGCTGGTCTTCGGGCTGAATATCGCCGGCGCCATTAAAGCGACGCTCAGCGGGATATCTATAGTTGTCATCGGGTCGCTCATCGCCGGGCTGGGCATTGTTTTTCATCCCATGATCATGATGCAGACGTTGAGCCTCATCGTCGCCGGCTCCATTGCCTTCAATGGCATGATGTTTCTGCTCATGGTGCGGGTCGACGATCCGCTTGTCCCCCGCGCCATGTTCGGCGTGCTCAATGTCCTTCTGTTATATCCCTCGGGCGCCATGTATCCCACGGTTTCATTTCCTAAGTGGATGCAGGTCTTGACCGTGATCGATCCATTCACGTACGTGATCCACGGCTTCAAGTCGGTACTGCTCAAAGACGGCGGGTGGGTCGCTATCAAAGGCGACCTTCTGTTTCTGGTGATCTTCGGAATCACCACACTGCTGGTGGCCACGCCGTTGTTCAAGCGGACTTTGTAGTGATGCCCTAAGAATCGTTGCCGGGGCCGGGACGCGCCCCGCGCTCCTTCCACAGCTTTTCCCAATTCCACATTTCGGAGGTCACCTTGTTTGGCAGCGGAAAGCCGAGCTGATGCGCGAGCATGCACACCTGGCCGCGGTGGTGAGCTTCGTGAGAAATCATGTAGCACAACATTTCCGGGCCAACCGGCCGGGGCCGAGCCCAGCCGTCTCGCAGGAACTTCTGGACGCGCCCTTCGCCCCCGCCGAGCGCTTCGGCAAGCATCTCTTCGCAACGTGCAGCACTCTGCGCCAAGGCCTTACTTGCCTGGCTCGGCGTGCAGTGCGCGCGGTTGAGTTGCAGCGGAACTTTCAGGTGCGGAGCAGTGAGCCTGATCCACTTACAGCGGACATTGTGCACGTGCACGAAGATGGCAGCAACAGTGCGGACCTTGCCGGGCGGTTTCGCTTTCCAGGCGGAAGGGTCAAGATGCTCGATGAGGATCTGGTTCAAACGTTCGTTTACAGCAAAGATCTGCACTGCGGCTCGGCCGAATTGCGTGTCGGCGTTCTGTTGACACTTGGCCACAGCTTCGTGCTCCTCGACCTATCGACGTTCCGGACCGCTCGGGCAATCGGCTCTGGCGATGCGGCCGAGTGGTGCATCAACGAGGGGACGTCTGACTATTGCGCCGGCGGGGTTGTGCTAGCGGGCGGAGCGGTATCGGTGCCCGTCTGCTTGGTGAACTGGAAGGTACAGGGGCGGCCGAGGATGCCCGCGCCTTCGTCGCGCTTACCTGTGCCCGACGTATCAGTGAATTTCGCTTCGATGTTGTAGTCGTATTTGTTGCCTTTGAGTTGGGTTACGATGCCCGCTTTCCCTGACTGCACCGTGCCCTTGGCATGGAGCTTCGCAGAGCCGTCGGTTCCGATCGGCCCGTCGACCACAAGGTAGCCCGGCCCTCCCTCTTCGCCATGCTGGCCGTGAAGGATGCCGTTGGTAATCGTGCTAACGAATGTCCACGTGTAGGCAGGCATGTGGGTGCTCGCGTCACAGGACATGTTCGTGGTCCAGGTACCGTCGAAGCGGCCGCCCGCCGACTGTGCCCAAAGCAGCGCGGGGACGCAGGCCATTGCAAGACACACAAATCTCTTTGTTCTCATGGTTGACCTCCAATGCAAGCAGGATATGACGAGCCGCACCGGGGTTGACAAGAAGTTTTTTTGTGAAATTTCCGGACCGGTCGGGCCTATGCGGTTTTTCCTCTGCCTTGCCCTGCGAGCACCTGCTCGTAGAAGCGCACGTAACGCGGAACCACAAGATTCGCGCAGAAGCGCTTTTGCGCGGTTTGGCGGGCGGCTTCGCGCATGGCATTCAGCCGCGGTGGATCATTCAGCAAGCTCAGGACGCCGGCAGCCATGGCCTCCACGTCGCCGACGGGGTATAGCAGGCCGGTCACGCCGTCGTCGATGAGTTCCGGGACGCCGCCGACGCGTGTACCGATGGTGGGAACTTTGCAGGCCATGGCTTCGAGCGCGGCCAGGCCGAAGGATTCCATCTCGCTCGGCATCAGAAACAGGTCGGCCAGAGCCAGCAGTTCGCTCACGCGCTCCTGCTTGCCCAGGAAATGCACGCGGCTCTGAATGCCGAGGTCGTGCGCGAGCCATTCCGCGGAAGAGCGGTCTGGCCCATCGCCCACCAGCACCAGCTGCGCCGGGCGCTGCTGCGCCACGCGCGCAAACACCTTCACCACGTCGGCCACGCGCTTCACGGGGCGGAAATTCGAAAGATGCATCAGGATCGGCTCGTCGGGCGCCGCGAAGTGATGGCGCGCGCACTCTTTTTCCTTCTGCGCTTCGTCCTTGATCGGCGTATACACGTCGCAATTCACGAAATTCGTGATGGTTTCAATGGGCCGCGTCACGTTGAAGTCGGCGAGAGTTTTTTCGCGCAGGTAATTGGAGATGGCGGTCACACCGTCGCTCTCCTGGATGGCGTAGCGCGTGATCGGCAGATAGCTGCGGTCAAGTCCCACGAGCGTGATGTCGGTTCCGTGCAGGGTGGTGACGAACGGTAGATGGCGGCCGCGCGCGGCGAGCATCTGGCGCGCCAGCAGTGCCGAAACCGAGTGCGGAATCGCGTAGTGCACGTGCAGCAGATCGAGTGCGTAATACTCGGCCACTTCGGACATGCGCGAGGCCAGCGCCAGATCGTACGGCGGAAACTCGAAGAGCGGGTAACTGGAGACGGGAACCTCGTGATAGTAGATGCCGTCGTCGCGCCCGCTCAGGCGGAAAGGCTGCGAGTAGGAGATGAAGTGGATCTCGTGGCCGAGGGCGGCCAGCTCAATGCCCAGCTCCGTCGCGACAACGCCGGAGCCTCCGTAAGTGGGATAACACGTAATCCCGATGCGCATGGTGCCTTCTTGAGAATCGATCTTCTGTTAGGTTATGGACGAGCGCGGGTTAGCGCAAGATGCAAGGATGCGGTTAATCATCAGCCGCCTGCCGCGCCGTGAGTCCAAGAGCGGCAAAGGAAATAAGCTCGATGCCGGGGACCTCCGGGATTGCGGCCAGTGCCAGGCGCTCGACGTCGCGCGAAGCCCGCAGGCGCGTGCGCACATGCGCGAGATCCGCGTCGTTGTAGCCGGGATGCGTCACCAGTTCCCAAGTGCCGGCAGGAAGCTTCTCGAGCAGGGAACGCAGGGTCGCTACATCGAGTGTGCCCGTTCCGGCCACGGCGATGGTTCCGTCGGTCGTGATAAATCCTTCCTGTGCAATGAGTTGCCTGGAGC
>JBEKAS010000257.1:0-5328 GCA_050015795.1 Occallatibacter sp.
ATAGGCATTTTGTTGATGCTGACTGCGTGCGAAAAGTCGAGGAAGCTCGTTCCGCTGTTGCCGGACGCTCCCGCAGGATGGAATGTGGAGGGCCAGGTTACAAATCAGGACGTCTCAGGCGTAGGTTATAGCTCGATGAGGTCCTATATTCCTGCTGCGAGCATCACCGGGTCGAGCATACAACGGGTGAAGGTGCAGATTCTGGTTCCAGCAAATGGCGCAAAAGACGCGGATCTTAAAAAAATGCATCTGGTTGGGGGGCCTGCTTTCTGGGAACAAACGAAGGTGAACGGCTTCGACGCTCTGGAAACATTTGTCATTCCGGGGGAAAGCGAAGCACTTGTCGTTTATCCCAGGAGCGGGACCTTTGTTGAGATTGTTGTCTACTATAGCAATCCCGGTTCGGACAGCGACGGACTCGAAAAGGGGAAGGCGATAGCTCTTGCTTTCGCGGATAAGATCGATTTCAAGCAGATTGCGGCACTTAATTGACCAACCCAGCCTTTCGCATCCGCGACTGCGCAATGCATCCGCAGTGCGTCATTGACCGTTGGCGGCGAGCAAGTTCTGCCTATACATTGGATCATGCGAGCCGCAGACTCGCGCGGTTGATGCTTCGCGGCAAAGCCAAAGCCGGCGCGGATTCCGATGGCAATTTTCGAACGTGGATAGAAAAAACATGAAAAGAATATTGACGAACGCAACTTCCGGCCGCAGCTTACGCCTGCTGGCCGTCGCAGCCGTCTTTGCTTCTGTTTTCGCTCTCGCGCAGCAGCGGCCTCCCGCGGCTCCGCTCATCGCGCACAATCCTTATTTCAGCGTATGGTCGATGGCCGATCATCTCACCGACGAAGACACAAAACACTGGACGGGCGCAGCGCAGCCGATCACGGGCCTGGCGCGTATTGACGGGCAGACGTACCGATTCATGGGTGCAATGCCGCGCTCCGCGCCGGTAATGCAGCAGACTGCGCTTGAAGTCACGCCGACGCGCACCATCTACACTTTTCAGGCCGCGCGGGTGACCTTGACGGTCACGTTCTTCACGCCGGCCTTTCCCAAAGATCTCGACCTGCTCTCGCGGCCGGTCACGTACCTCACGTTAACGGTGACGGGCGAGGGCGCTCATGATGTTACGCTCCTGGTCGACGCAGATCCGCTGATCGCCGTGAACACGCGCGACGAAGAAGTGACGTGGGGGCGGAGCCGCATTCCCGGGCTCACCGTGCTCAACGCGGGCTCACGCGAGCAACGCGTTCTGAACCGCCCGGGCGACGATATGCGCATCGACTGGGGTTATTTCCATCTCGCCGTGCCGGATTCGGCAGACGCGCAAGTTGCCGTGTCCTCCGATGCAACGCGCAGTTTTGCCGCCACCGGAACGCTGCCGGCGAGCGACGACCTCGACATGCCTCGGATGCCGCGCGATCACGCCGCGCATCTCGCCGCCGCATTCCCCCTGGGCAAGGTTTCCGCAACTCCTGTCGTGCGGCACGTGCTGCTCGCTTACACCGAGGGGTACGCGATTGAGTATCTGGGCCGCAAACTGCGCCCCTATTGGCAACGCAACAACACCACCGTGCAGCAGATGCTGGCCGACGCGGAATCGCAATACGCGGCTCTCGTGGTGCGCGGGGAAACTCTGGATCGCGAGCTCACTGCCGATCTGACGAAGGCCGGCGGCCCGGCGTACGCACAGCTTGCCATCCTCGCGTATCGCCAGACGCTCGCAGCGCACGGCTTCGCGGCCGACGTGGACGGCACGCCCATGCTTTTCCCGAAGGAAAATTTCTCCAACGGTTGCATCTCCACCGTCGACGTGATTTATCCTTCCGCGCCGTTTTTCCTCTTCTTCAATCCCGCACTGGTTCAGGCGATGCTCAAGCCCGTGCTGGAGTACGCCGCACTGCCGCGGTGGAAGTGGCCGTTTGCGCCGCACGACCTCGGCACCTATCCGCTCGCCAATGGACAGGTGTATGGCGGAGGAGAAACTACAGAGGAGGACCAAATGCCCGTGGAGGAGAGCGGAAATCTCCTCGTCCTTGCCGACGCCATGAGCCAGGAGCAGGGCAACTGGGAATTTGTGCGCGCCTACTGGCCGCAGTTCACCCAGTGGGCCGAGTATCTGCGCGACAAGGGCCTGGATCCCGCGAATCAGCTGTCAACGGACGATTTTGCAGGACATCTCGCGCACAACTCGAATCTTTCCATCAAGGCGATTGAGGCGCTTGCCGCCTATGCGCAAATGGCACAGGCTCTCGGAAAATCGGATGTCGCCGAGAAGTACTCGCGTCTTGCCGCGGAAATGGCGGCCAAGTGGCAGTCGATGGCGATCGACGGCGACCATTACAAACTTGCCTTCGACAAGCCCGGCACATGGAGCCAGAAATACAACCTCGTGTGGGACCAGATCCTCGGCTTGCACCTCTTTCCTGCGCAGGTTCGCCAGACCGAGGTCGCTTTCTATCTCCAGCACCTGAATGCCTACGGTCTGCCGCTCGACAATCGCCGCGATTACACGAAGCTGGATTGGGAAATCTGGACGGCGACGCTGGCCGATGCACCGCAGCCCGGCAGCCCCCAACCCGGTGTCGATGCGTTTGCTGCGATGATCGCTCCCATCGGCCGCTGGATCAATGAAGGCCCCACGCGCGTTCCACTCACCGACTGGTACGACACCAAGACCGGAAAACAGATGGGCTTTCAGGCCCGCTCCGTGGTCGGCGGGGTCTACATCAAGGCGCTTGCCGATCGCGCATTAGCGGCCAAGTGGCGCAATCGTCTCGATCCGTAAGCTGGGATCAAACGCCGCGCTTCGCAGCCATCCTTATTCCACGGTGAGTCCCGGCGTCAGCGAGTGCGAAAGCGTTCCTGAGGCCGCCGTCACCGAGAACGAGAAGTTCTGCGGAGAGGTTTTGGCGCCGCAGCTCGTGAATCCCACGGCCAGAGCCGCGCCGATCGCCAGCAGAACCATCAGCCGGGCCAGGCGCGCGCGTGCTTTGCGCATCCTGCGCACAAACGGCAGCAGGATCAGACCGAGTGCCACCGGCAAGGCCCCGCCGCCAAACGGGCTGCGCGGCCGTTCGTTGGCCGATTTGCCCGGCAGCGTGATGGTCATGGTGACAGTCGTAGCCGCGGAGCCCGCGGTAATCGTGGCCGGAGAGAAGCTGGCCGTCATGCCCAGCGGAAGATTGCTCGCGCTCAAGGTCACTGCGGCCGGCAGCAGTACTCCATTCACCGGAGTGACAACGAGAGAATAGGTTGCCTGTCCTCCCGGCTGCGCGGTCACCGTGCCGTTGCCGCCGGCAAAGGCCAGCGTAAAGTCCTGCACGGTCTCGGTGATCGCACTGCTGGTGGCCGGTCCGTAGTCGGCGTCGCCGGAGTAGACCGCGGTGATCGATTGGCTCCCGGCCGCAAGCGAAGTGGTGGTGAGCGTGGCCGAGCCGCCCGACACTGTAGCCGTCCCAATCGCAGTCGATCCGGAGTAAAACGTCATGGTGCCGGTTTCCGAAGACGCGTAGGAGGGAAGGCTGGCGGTGAATGAGACCGCGGAGGTCATGAAGATCGGATTGGCCGAGGAAGTGATCGTGATCGTCGGCGTGCCCGGAACTACGGTCAGCGTCACAGACGCGGTCGCAGTGGTGTAATCGATCATATCTGTGGGCGTGAAGGTCGTGTTCAGGGTCTGTTTCCCGGTGCCCAGGATCGTACCTGCCGCAGGGCTATAAGTGAACGTTCCGGCCAAGGTGGAACTGGCATCGAGCTGCGCTCCACTCAATGGCGTGCCATAAACGAGGTTCGCGGGCGTGGCCCATGTTATGACAGGCGCCTGCTGGAAGATCACGTTCTCGTTGAACGACGGGTTGGTGGAAAAAATCGCGCTCGAAACCGTCGCGGTGATCGTCCCGGAATAACTCGAGAGCGTAGTGTACGTGGCCACGCTGATGGTCAGCACCACGGAATCGGTGGTGCTTGCCGCCAGCGCGGTAGTGCGCGCGCACGACAACGTGCTCACCGTGCAGACCCATCCGCCGGTCGGGTCGCTCATGCCGGTGATGGTCAGTCCCGTGGGCAGCGTGAAGCTCAGAACTGCGGAGCTGTCGGTCTGCGTCGTCCCGCTGTTCACATTCACCGTCAACTGATCGGCAGTATCGCCCGATTTCACCGTCAGCGGGCTGGGAGCGAACGTGACAGTGACCGTGGGCACCACGGTCGGTTGCACAAATCCCGAAAGATCGAAGAGCGCGTACTCTAGCATCTGCTCCTGTGCGCTCATCACGTAAGAAGTGTTGAAATTGTTCGTCGCCGTGGCGCTGTAGCTGGGGCACTCCTTGGGGTAGACGATACCGCTATTGTTCGTAGCGGAGATCACGTGGTAATCATTGAACATTACCCGTCCGCATTGGCTCGCTGCAGGCGCGCCAAACGGCACATTAAACGTCATCTGCATCACCGGGTTGCCGCTCTGCCCGCTATAGGAGCCGCTGTTCAGCGTGACCCAAGATTGTGCTGGCGCAATCACGCTTCCCACGTCGGTTCGCACGGTTGTGATATCGACCTGGTTTGTTGTGCCCGGAACGGTTGACTTCGCGTTATACAGCCATTCCGCCAGGAAAATCCCGTCACTGAAATTCTCCTGCACCGTGCTTTGGGTGGAGATGGTCGAGGGCGAATCACCGACTATTGTCCAGTTGGCCACATTCCCGAACTGCGCGCCGTACGCCGGATCGAGCCACGCATAGCTGTAATGAGTTGCGAAGATGCGGCCACCCGCTTCCGCAAAGTTCAACAGATTGTTTGCGCCCGTTGTGGTGGCCTGACCGTTGTTCTCTCCTTGGCACGGGAACATTACCATGTCGTATTGGTTCAACAGCGGCGGCGTCGTACCGCTCTGGTTCGTCGTCATCAACGTGGTTTGCGAGGGGGTAGATGCATTGATCTCCGCGCCAGGTCCCTGTGGCGCAGGGCCGGGGCCACTGCCCCGATAGAGATGCACGTAACCGCCCGCATTCACTGTCTGGTTATCGTCCGTGAACTCCGAATCCGAAATTCCCATGTCGCGCAGCACGCATTCGGCGCCATCAACTCCGCCCGTAGCGATAGCGATATATGGCATGTTGCCCTGGGTATGGTTGGCCGGCATGCTCAACTGAAGTCCGGTAAGCGGGCTGGTTCCCACCGCCTCGCTGAACTGACGCTGCCATTTGCCCGCCTCGATCACGATGGTGTAGCTCGCGTTTTGCGGGATGTTCTGCAGGGTAAAGGTGCCGTCGACCGCGGTATACGTATAACTGATGACATTCGACCCGGAAGGTATCGAGTTGGCAT
>JBEKAS010000258.1:0-5971 GCA_050015795.1 Occallatibacter sp.
CTGCATCTGGCGCCACCACTCGGGATCGACCTGGGGGCCGGCATAGATTTCACCGGGAAAGTTGTCGCGCGCGGGATTGTGCGGCGCCGGCTCGAAAGCCACGTAGGGCTCGCGGAGAGCGGTGCCGTTGATGAACACCTGGCCGCCAGCGATGCGCAGCCGGTCGCCGGGAAGGCCGACCACGCGCTTGATGAGCATGGGCGGATAGGGATGGTGGAAGACAATGATGTCGCCGCGAGCCGGACTGCGATAGGGCAGAAGCCAACGGCTGAGGCGGCCGGCAGGCGCGTAGGTCTGCTTGTTGAAGAGCAGAAAATCGCCCACCAGCAGGGTGCGCTCCATGCTTTCAGAGGGAATGAGCAGAGGCTGCACGATAAAGGTGAGAACAAACAACGCCACCACCACAGTCTGCATGAGCGAAGCCAGGGTCTGCGGCAAGGTGGGCAAATGCGCGCGGAACTGCGCGAAGTGGCTGGGCGCCGGCTTGGGCCGCGTTTCGGTCGCTGCAATAGGCGCCAGATTCGGCGCTGGCGTGGGCCCCGCGTGGGGCGCTGGGGAAGGAGCGCTCATGACGCCGAGGTCTCCTCGTCACCCGTATCGATTTCAGCATCGGGCTCAGCATCGGGCGGAAGTGCGCCGCCGGCATGGGCGCCTGCCGATTCCAGCTGCTCCAGTGCGCGGCGGGCGGCATCCTGTTCGGCGAACTTCATGGTGCTCCCCACGCCGCGGGCCAGGGGTTTTCCTCGCTCTCCGGCCGAGCCTTTCACGCGCACCTCCACGAGAAACACCTTGCGGTGGTCGGGGCCGCTCTCGTTCTTGACGCGGTAATAGGGAGCGCCGGCGTGCGCCGCCTGCAGCCGCTCCTGCAAGGCCGATTTGTAGTTGCCCAGTGCCGCTCCGGAGCGCAGCTCGACGGCCAGACGCTCCGCAGCTTCGCCCATTACCTGGCTGTGCACAAAGGCCCGCACCGGCTCAAGACCGCCATCGAGATAGAGCGCGCCCATCACTGCTTCCATGGTATTGGAGAGCACCGTGCTCTTGAGCCTCAGGCCGCTGCGCTCTTCGCCACGACTCAGGCGCAAATGTTTTCCTAACCCGATGGTCTCCGCCACCTGCGCCATCCTCTGGCGGCTTACCAGCCCGGAACGAATGCGGGTGAGCTCGCCCTCGCGCCATTCCGGATGCTCGGCATAGAGCGCCTCGGCCACCACCAGGCCCAACACCGCGTCGCCAAGATATTCCAGCCGCTCGTTGTCTTCCCTGCTGCCAGCCCGGATGCTGCCGGTCTGTATGTCGCCCGCAGCCTGAATGCCGCCATCGGCCTGCGCGAGCTCGTGCGCCAGAGATCGATGCGTGAGCGCGCACACCAGCAGCTCAGGACGCGAGAACGCGTGTCCGAGCGCCGATTCAAGCTCATGCAGAACGGATTCCATGCGCCCTTCGCTCACGTTCCATCCTTCCTTACGCATTTTGACGTATGGCGGACCCACTGTGTCCCATGGGAAGCCCGAAACTTGCCGGGATGCGACACATGCGTGCCCCGCGGTGCAGCAGACTTTTGGGGGAACTATTGCGGTTTCGGCGCTCCCTGCTGCGTTTGCTGGGCGGGCTTCGGGGCTCCGTTGTCCGGAGCTTCGCCATCCGCGTCCTCGTCGCAGCTGTGGCCTTTTACAGCGTACGCCGTCTTCAGGCCGCGGTCGGCGGCAAGACGCGTATCCAGCCGGCCGTCGCGCACCTCCAGGGCCGTTTTGTACTCGGCCACGGCCTGGTCGCGCTTGCATTCCAGATCGAGCACGCGGCCCAGGTAGATGTGCGACCACGCCAGCAGGCGCTGGTCCTTGCTGGTTTCAAGCGTCTTTTGAAATTGCGCCACCGCTGCATCGATGGTTCTCTCCGCATCGTCTTCCGATTCGCCGGGATGCACGCTCAGAAGATCGGCGCGGGCCAGGATGAAGTGGGCGCGTGCCGCATCGGCCACAGAGGAAACCGTGTCCGTCTCCGATGCCAGCACCTTTTGCGCAATGGTGCTGGCCGCGCCTATATCGCCTGTCGACAGCCGCGCCTCCGCCAGGTCGAGCCCCGTGAGCTGGCGCGGCCGGCTGCGCTGCAACACGTCCTCGTCGGCCTCCTTGTCGAACTCGATTTGGCGCGCGCGGTGCACTTGCTGGTCGATGTCCATGCCGTACACCATTTCGCCCATGATTTCTTTCAGGTCGACATTGTTCTTCTCAAACAGGATCATCTGCTCGTAGAAGTATTGCGTGAGCACAAATCCCTGGCGCATGTCGTGCTGCACCGTGGCCCACTTCACCGCGTCGACTCTTTGTTGATAAAGCTCGCGCTCATGCTCGTAGCGCGGCAGTTGCGAGCGGTCGATGCCGGCGGGAATCTTGTACTCGGGAACGCCCGTATCCATGGTGCGCGCTTCCACGGCCTTGATCAGGCACTCCACGGTCAGGGCCGTGGTATCGGAGCGAAAGCGGAAATCGAGCGGCGCGTCGCGAATCTCCTTCAGAATCGGCTGCTCGCGCCCCAGGGCATTGGTCCTCGCGTAGAGCAGCGGATCGATCATGTAGTGCAGATAGGTGTGGCGCACCGACGTCATGGGAATTTTTCCGTTGACCGGAGAAACCACCACGATGTAATCGGTCCCATAGATGCGGGCATTCACGGTGCCGGGCGAGAGCTGCGGCTCAATCACCACGATGAACCTGCGGCCGTCGTAGGTGGCCGCCGGCATCTTCAGGTAGAGATTGGTGTCCACGATCATCTGCGAGAGCGGATCGTGCACCTTGGCCGCCTCTTCGTCGTAGGCATGGCGCGAGGTCAGCCAGATGCCGTGCAGGTCCACCGCGGCCGCGAATTCACGCAGAATGGGCACGATCTCCGCCACCTGCGTGGAGTCGGGCGGCATCTCGGTCAAATCGGCGGTGATTTCAAGCTCGGGCGGCGGCGTCAGGTAGAGCGACAGGGAGATGTACTGCGCAATGTCCTGCTCCGTCCCGGTCACGCGGTGCTGCGCGATGTAAAGGCACAGGGCGTCGCGCTTTTGGCGAGCCTCCTCGCTCTTCGCAAAGGCCTGGTTCATCTCGTCGCGCACGTGCTGGCGCACCGGCGCGCTGTCTTCCCGCCCCTCGTCGTAGCCGCAGGTGTTCAGCGCGGCCGCCATCACAAACACCGGCTCCGAGCTGATCAGCGACACCGTCGGCCCCGCGGGATCGATCAGCGATGGCGCCTTTTCCTGCGCATACACCTGCCCCCCCTGAGAACCCTGACTCGACGAACCTTGACTCGACGAACTTTGACCCGAAGAACCCTGACTCGACGAACTTTGACCTGACGATGAATTTTGGCCGCGTTGTGAGCTTGAGGAGGACTGCGCAGCCGAGATCGTGGCCAGCCCGGCCAACGAACCCAGAATTGCGCCCAGAATTGCGGCGGAATGAAAAACAAAGGAGTGCGCGAAACGAAACGTCATTGAGTTGCCCTGCCTGCAAGTCTAGTTAGACGCACCGGCGGGGTCAAACGCGTGGAAACAGGGACTAGATAGCCCATAGCCCGCGTCGCGGACCTGCGGCGGCGTGAGGGCAGCGCCTTCCCGGATCCCACCCCTGTTTGAACCAGATTTGCTCCCATTTCCGCCTCCAGACACCCTGAAAACCAGCTAAAATGGCGGGAAGCAATTTTCTTGGCCAGACCTGCCTTCGTTCAGAAACGGAGGCGGCCTCCGTATGGACAACGCCATCGTATGGCGCGCCGCATCACTCTTTACCGGCAAAGAACGGGATTCCGAATCCGGTAATGACTACTTCCCAGCACGCTATTATGCGTCGTCGATGGGGCGCTGGATGAGTCCCGACCCTTCAGGATTGTTTTTCGCCGATCCGGGGAACCCACAGGGGCTCAACCTGTATTCCTACGTTCAAAACAGGCCGCTATCTTTTGTTGACCCAGACGGGTTGGACGGGGTGGTGCCACCTCGTAAGTGCGCGGATTTGGGGTGCTTGTTACACGATTTCTGGGACAGCTTGAAAGGGCTCTTCTCCGGAGGAAGCGGAGGCGGCGGTGGCGGATGTCCTCCGGGAGAGGTGTGTTCATCAGGCGGTGGCGGTGTGGGATGGAGTACACGCACACCAACAAGTGGGCATTACTTTGACGTTGTTCTCCATCCTTCCGGGGCACTCTGGAATGGCCACATGGGCGATGCGGTAGATTCACAGGATTCGAATGGGTGGGCGACAGCGGCGAATTTCACACCCCTGGACAGAGTTGGAGTGTTGGTGGGAATTCCATTTGCCGGCTTGGAGCGACCCGACAGCATAACGTATTCAAAGTACGCGAGCAAGACGAGCGGTATAGGTCATCCTCTCCACCTTTACTATCCGATTGACGAAGCTACTTACCAGTCCATCAATGATCGCATCCAAATGCGGTATGACCCACATTACGGACAGCAGCACAAATACTGGCTGTATTTGAACAGTTGCGGTCAAGAAGTTGGCGACGATATCCGGGCAGCGCATATCCCAGGCGCGCCGCCGAGGTGGCTGTTTAGCCCGTGGCTCGACTACCTATGGCTGCGCGCACAAACGCACTGAGTCGAGTTGGCTCAAATTCGAGGAGATGGTACATGCTGGGGAATTGTCGACCTGCGAATCTTCGCGCACTTTGCTGGACGTTGTGCATCCTAGCATTCACCTCAGTTGCTCGCGCTCAAGGCTGTCCCTCCTGCACGAAGGGAGGTGTGGACATGCCAATATCGCTTGCCGCAGGTACGGTGCAGACACCCGAGTTTACCGCAAAGCACAAGATATACTGGATCGCTATTCAGTCACAATGGCTACTTCCCACCGTAGTGTTGAGATGCAAAATGGGATTTGGAGTCGTCCCACCAAGCGATCATTGCCGGTCCGAAGCCGTGCTTGAAGCCGATTGGAAAGTTTTCGATGGAGATCGAGTTGTCGCACAAGGCTCGGCTAAAGGGATGAGCCCTGACTTTGAGGCTGGTAAGGACTACCTCCGCAGGTACATTGGCCGATTTGATGGGGAATCGAAACACAAGTATGTTGTGAAGGTCACTTTCACCAAAGATGGTTCTTCTCTGGATGTAACGAATCCGCGATTGATCGTTGCGCCCCCAGACTTTGCCTTTTGAGCGTTTCACCGGGCGGGTGGCCCGCCCTAACCCTGCCTCGCTAGAGAGTAGGGGTGCCCCGTTCAAGCTTGCTTGGGCGGGAAGCCGACTACTGGTCCAGTGCGGACCTTCGGCCGGAGGCCCATCTGTTCTCGTTTCCGCGCCGTTCCTCTGGCTTAGCGACTAGGCCGCGCTTGACAGGATTCCGATGCATGTATCTCAGCTTCTCGACGCGCTTTTCGGCAGTCCAGACGTTGAAGTCATAGTAACGCGCTTGCCAGAAGGGCTCAGCGGCACGCAGCGCAAGTCTGCGGGCCACTGACTGCTTGAGCGCCTGCAAAGCCGTCGCCAGCAGAGCGCTTTCAGGTTCGCTGACAAGTAAGTGGACGTGCTCGGGCATCGCGACGTATCCCAAAACGTAGAGCAAATACTGGCGCCGCGTTTGTTCCAGCGACTGCTCAAAGGTCTGCCGCGCCAGGGCCGTACCCAGTTTCGGCTGCCGGCGATAGCAACTGAAAGTCACAAAGTGCAGGTCGCCTGCTTGCTGGAAACGCCGCAGTCCAGATGGCATGGTAGCGAGTGTACAAGTTGAGACGGAGGGATGTCGAAAGCGCTCTCCCGCCCAAGCAAGCTTGGACGGGGCACCCCAATTTGGTTAGGGTGGGCCACCCGCCTTGGACGGGACACCCCAATTTGGTTAGGGCGGGCCACCCGCCACTATGCGACAGGAGTGGAGGGAACGGTTGAGATCGAGTCGGATTGGACGGCGCGGAAACGAGAACAGATGGGCCTCCGGCCGAAGGTCCGCACTGGACCAGTAGTCGGCTTCCCGCCCAA
>JBEKAS010000259.1:0-5299 GCA_050015795.1 Occallatibacter sp.
CAATATCAATACACGATCCAGGCTGACAACACTGCCGACCTGGCTCAATGGGGCCCCATCCTGCTCGCGAATATGACGAAGCTGCCTGACCTAACGGACGTGAACACCGATCAGCAAAACGGGGGCTTGCAAGAAATGCTCAACTACGACCGTGTGACCGCGGCGCGGCTGGGACAGACCCCGCAATCGCTCGACAGTTCGCTCTGCAGCGCTTTTTGCCAATCCGAGGTCTCCGTCATCTACACCCAGCTCAACCAATATTACGTGGTGATGGAAGTGGCCCCACAGTACTGGCAAGATCCGTCGGGATTGAACAACATCTATTTCACTCCGAGCAAGTCTTCATCCGCCGCGGGGCTCAATGCGGTGTCACCACTGTTTTCCGTCGTCAAGGCGCACACCAATACCACGCCGCTGCAGGTGCCCCATACCGGCCTTTTCCCGTCGGCTACTGTCTCCTTCAACATGCGCAGCGGCGCCTCCCTCAGCGACGCTACCCGAGAAGTAACGGAGATGGAACAACAGTTGGGAATGCCCGGAACGGTGCGCGGATTCTTTGCCGGAACTGCCCAGGCTTATCAGCAATCGCTGTCGACGCTGCCGATCCTGGTAGTCACCGCGTTGCTTTCCGTCTTCATCGTGCTGGGCATTCTCTATGAGAGCCTGGTTCACCCGCTGACCATCATTTCCACGCTGCCCTCGGCGAGCGTCGGCGCCATGCTGGCGCTGATGATCTTTCACATCGATCTCAACGTTATTTCGATCATCGGCATCATACTGCTCATCGGCATCGTGAAGAAGAACGCCATCATGATGATCGATTTCGCGCTGCAGGCGGAGCGCTCGGAAGGCAAGACGTCGCGCGACGCGATTTTCAGCGCCTGCATGTTGCGCTTCCGGCCGATCATGATGACCACCATGTGCGCCATTTGCGGGGCTTTGCCGCTGGCCTTCGGGACCGGAACCGGCTCGGAGCTGCGCAAGCCTTTGGGAATCACCATTGTGGGCGGCCTTGTCTTAAGCCAGCTGCTCACGCTTTACACCACTCCTGTGGTTTATCTGTATATGGACCGGCTCCGCCTGCGCGCGCTGGGCCGGACGCACGACACATTGCCGCCAACCGCGGAAGAAGCAGTGTCGTAACACGCGAAGGACGTTGACCATGTTTGAGCTGAAGAATCGCATCACGCTTTCATCCGCCGCCGGCCTACTGAGCTTGCTCGCGCTTCTCTCCGGCTGCCACGTGGGCCCGTATTACAAGGCGCCTACGCCAACGGCAGTGACGGCCCCCAACTACAAGGAATCGACCGTCAACTTCCACGATGCCGACGGCTGGAAGGTGGCCAGCCCGCAGGACGCCATGCTGCGCGGCAACTGGTGGGAGGTCTTCAACGATCCCGAGCTCAATGCTCTCGAAGAACAGCTCAATATCAATAACGAGAACCTGAAGGTGTATTTCCAGAATTACATGGCGGCTCGCGCCCAGATCGCCGAAGCGCGCGCGCAATACTGGCCCACGGTTACCGCGGCTCCGTCCTGGAACCGGTCAAAAAGTTCCGGTACGCTGAGTAATTCCACGCAGGCGAACGGGGGCAAGACCTCGACACTTTGGAATACTCCGATTGACGTTTCCTGGACGCCGGATTTCTGGGGCAAGATCCGCAACGAAGTCCATGAGGCGCAGTACGCTGCACAGGTGAGCGCCGCCGACCTACAGCTGGAAAAGCTGACCGAGCAGGCCAGCTTGGCTGAATACTTTTTCGAGATTCGCGGCCAGGACATGCTGCAGCAGATCCTTGATGAGACCGTGACTGCCGATCAGAAATCGCTCGACTACAACCAAGCCCAGTACGACACGGGCGTGGGCGATTACATTTCCGTGGCCGAGGCCAAGACCACGCTGGAGGCGGCGCAATCGGCGGCCATCAACGTGGGACTGTTGCGCGCTCAGTATGAGCACGCCATCGCGATGCTCCTGGGCAAAATACCCACCGATTTTTCCATCCCGGTAAAGCCGATGGTCTACGTGGCGCCCCCGATTCCCACCGGCGTTCCCTCGCAGCTTGTCGAACGGCGTCCTGACATTGCCGCCGCGGAACGTACGCTCGCCGAGGCCAATGCGGTCATCGGCATCGGCTACGGCGCGTTCTTCCCGCAGGTGACGATCAGCGCCAGTGGTGGATTCCAGAGCTCTGCGCTGACCAGCCTGTTCAGCGGCCCCAGCCGCACCTGGTCCATCGGACCGTCGGTTGCCCAGACCATCTTCAACGGCTTCCTCTATCGCGCCGAGCTGCACCAGTACGTTGCTGAATACAACGCGGACCTGGCCAACTACCGGCAGGTCACGCTTACCGCCTTCCAGCAGGTTGAAGACTACTTGGCTGCCGCGCGCATTTATTCGCAGCAGATCCTGCGCCAGCAGCTGGCGGTGAAGGACGCACAGGATTATCTGAGCCTGGAACAGGTGCGCTACAACACCGGAGTGGATCCGTATGTCGATGTCGTGATCGCGCAGAATACGCTGCTGAGCAGTCTGGAGACGCTGAACGCACTTCAGGTGGAGGAAATGACCTCGACGGTCCAGTTGGTGCAGGCGCTGGGCGGAGGATGGGACCGCACACAGCTTGCCACACCGCAGCAGGCCGGCGCCAAAACTACCGGCGCGGATTACACGTTGCAACAGTAAGGCTTATTGCGCCGCCCGGTAACAGATGGCATCGCCATCAAGCCGGTACTCTGCCGAGCAGGAGTCGCCTCCGCAGATCATGGTCTCGCCACTGTAAAGTTGCTGGCGGGTGATGAGCCCCAACGTCCCGCAGCGCGGGCACGACATCACGGCTACGTAGGGATTTTGTGCCTGGCCCAGCTTGGCCTGGTTCTCCAGCACAAAAACCGTTCCGGGGTCCATTCTCTCCGGGATCCACTCTTCCAAAAACTGCAAGTCGGCTGCCATCGTTCCCTCCAGGCTCTCCCAGGGTTGATGGTTCCGAGCCGCGCGTCTGTTTCCGCCCGGCTCTGCATTCTACAGAAAAGCAGGCTGCGAAACACATACCGGATCAAAAAATGCATCTGGTCAACTCAGTGTCACCACGGGCGCGGGAAGATGTCAATGCGAATCGGCACGGGGGAGTGGCAAGTGGGATTCCCTGAGTTTCAATGGGAGAGTCAGGCGCTAATGGGACGCTGACGCCGCGGCCGAATCGTGGGTGCGGGCAAAATCGTCGATCGCCCTGTAGGTCTCCCCATTGCGCAGGATGGCCTCAACGTATTCGCGGGTCTGCGTAAAGGGGATGGACTCTACGAACTCGTCGATGCCCGAATACGGGCCTGCCGCCTGCCATTCCGTAACCCGATTGTCGCCCGCGTTGTAGGCGGCCAGCGCGTACTCCTCGACGCCGCCGAATTTGTCGAGCATCTGCCGCAAATAACGCGTTCCCAGCCGGATGTTCATGTTAGGATCGAGCAACTGGAAGGTCTGGAAGTGGGCGATTCCCTCCTCCCGCGCCATCGTGCGGCCCACCGACGGCAGGAGTTGCATCAGGCCGTAGGCGTTGGCATAGGAGATGGCTGTAGCATCGAACTCCGACTCCTGCCGGATGAGCGAAGCCACCAGGTAGGGATCGAGATTGTTCTTGGCGGACTCGGTCTGGATGGTATTCCACCACGGCTCCGGAAAGAGAATTCTCCAGTACACCAATGGAACGGATTGGATGGAGAGTGAAGCCGCATTCGGGATGGCCCGCTTGAGAGCGCGCACCGCGCGGAAGGTCTGGCCATAAGAGGAGTAGATCTGCCCCTCGGCCAGCGCGCTCCATGACGACGAGTTGGGATCGGCCTTGATCTCTTGCGCAATGTATTCCGTCAGGCCGGCATTGGCCAGCAGTCGCGCTTTGGCCAGATGGGGGCTGTCCTCGGGAAAGCTATCGACGAGGTGCGGCAGTGGCGCCGGCTGAATGCGATCCAGTTGCGGCTCCGTCGCGGCCTGCGTGTTGCCTAGCGCCGCCAGCCGTTGCCGCGCCATCTGCGCATAGAAGAAGTGCTGGTAGGCGCGGACGATGGTGCGGTAGTTGGCCGCGGCCATCGCTGGATTGTGGTCCTGCGTCTCATACAAGCGCCCGCGCCAGTAGAGGGCGGAGACGGTTTCCGTAGCCCCTGGATAGAGGCGGATCTGCTCGTCGAAGATGCGCTCTGCAACGGGGTAAAGTCCCAGCCGGTAGCTCAGCCAGCCGGAGCGCCAGTGGGCAGCGGAAGCGTTTTTGTCGCTGGGAAAGCGCGCCGCCAGATCGCCGTAGTATTCGATTGCCGTTGGATAATCGCGCTTGAGCAGGTACATGTTGCCCGCCGAGAAAAGCGCGTCGGCCAGCCACGGGCTTTGCGGGAACCGGGACTCCATTTCGGCGGTGATCTGTTTCAGATCGGCGGTCTCATCACGATCGCGGGCCAACTCTAACAGGAGATCTAAACGCCGCGCGCCGTTTTCGTCTGCCGTGTCGGGTAGTGCCCGTGCTTCCGCCACTGTCAGCCGTTTCAACTTCAGTTGGCAGGCCGCCTCGGAGACGGCAAATCCGTTGCGGGTCTGCTCGTCGATTCCCGGCGCACGCTCCAGAACGCGAAACTGCTCTGCCGCCTCGGCGTAACGGCCTGCGTTGTAGTAGGCTTCGGCAAGACTGCGCAAGTCCGCCGTAGTCAGCAACGCCTCGGCCCCCAGCTCCGTGAGCTTGGCGCGTGCGATTTGCGCCTCAGCACCCAAAGGATGGCCCAACAGAAGCTGCTTGAAGGTGGTTTCCGCAGCCTGTTGCTGGTCCAGCGCCAGCTCCACCTGGCCCTCGGCAAGCTGGAAACCGGGGCGGCTCGCCGCCTCAGTGCCTGCGGCTGCGGCCAGCACCTGGCGCGCCGCGGTGTGATTTCCCAGGGCCAGCAGAACCGTGGCCTCAAGCTCGGGCTCTTGGGCGTCGAAGATGCTGTCGGGATAGCGGCCGGTAAAGCCGTGGAGGATGTTCTCAGCGGCCGCATCGTCACCCGCCTCGTGGCTCGCCTCGGCGTCGAGAAAATCTGCGTAATCGGCCAGTTCCCCATCGGCGCGCCGCGCCTGCGCCAGAGCGGTTTCCGCTTCGGCATAGCGCTTGTCGAGCAGGTATGCGTGGCCCAGCGCCAGATAGGCCGCCGTCGCAGCCTCGCCGGTGTGGCTGTGCGCGTAGGCGGTCACTGCCGCATAGGCTTCCGGCGTGCGCATGGTCGCCAATTGCTGGGCCATTGGCTCCAGCTCTTTTGAGGCGACGAAGGCCTGCTTGAGGCGCGC
>JBEKAS010000260.1:0-5260 GCA_050015795.1 Occallatibacter sp.
TTCTTGTCGACCGTCTCGTGGGTCGATGGGTTCAGGCTGCCGCCGCCCGGCATGTACAGGCTCACGCCGCCCGATCCGTCGATCTCGTTGACGGAATCGATGAAGCCGATCTCACCCTCTGCGGCCGGCTCCAGCAGCACTGCGCCGCCGCCGTCGCCGAAGAGCACGCAGGTGGTGCGGTCGGTGTAGTCGGTCATGCGCGTGTTGGCGTCGGCGCCGCACACCAGAACCTTGCTGTACGCGCCGCTCTCCACCATCGTCGCGGCGGCCTGCAGCGCATAGGTGAATCCCGAGCAGCCAGCGGAGACGTCGAATCCCCACACGTGGGGCGCGCCGATCTTGTGCTGCACCAGGGAGGCAGTGTTGGGATACATCATGTCCGGCGTCACCGTGCCCACGATGATGACTTCGAGCTCCTCCGGCCCGATGCCGCGCGCAGCCAGACACTTCCTGGCGGCTTCTGCGCAGATGTCGCTTACACCCAGGCCAGCGGCCAGCTTATGACGCGTCTTGATGCCGGTGCGCTCCATGATCCACTGGTCGCTGGTTTCCACCAGCTTTTCCAGGTCTTGATTGGTGATCACGTCGGGGGGAACGTAGGTTCCGAGCGCCGAAATCTTGGCACGGCGGCCCACCACGGGGCGAACGGTCAAACTCAATGCATTTCTCCTTGCGCGGGTCCAGTCAGCAGGATTCTGATCTCTGATCTCTGTCAAAAAAAGTACCGGGTGACCTACTGCGCCCGTACTAGCCCGTTACCGTTGCTTCCTTCCGGACCTGGCGGGGTTGGCGGGATTACGTCGCGTAGGACCCGGCACTGATCAATTTTATCACTCGGGAGGGGAAACGAATCGTCTCATGTTCACGCAAAGATCGTCGCCAGCCTGGCCAGAACTTCGTCCACGATTGCGTCCGGAACGCGTTCCAGAAGGCGCGCTTTGCGTGCAGTGAGGTCAATGCTTCGCAACTGATCGCAACGAATGACGCCGACGGTTCCCGTGCCCGCTCCTGCTAACGAAACGGTAAAACCTCGGTTGCGCGCGAATGCGCCGCCGGTCGTGATCGAGACAACAACAGGCGTTTGCGTTGCCGCATTGAAGGCATCCGGCGATACGATAAGTACTGGCCGCGTCCCTCGCTGCTCATGCCCCGCCGTGGGATCGAGCGCAACCAGCCAAATCTCTCCGCGTTTCACAGCAACTCACGTCCAACGGGGGCAGAGTTGAGCCACTCGCGATCTTCTTTGGTTGTGGGCGCTTTTCGTTTGCCCTGTGCGAGCAATTCCTTGAGGGTATAGCGAGGCTTGCGAGGAGGCTCGACAATCAGGCGCTCGTCATCGACCGCGAGGGTCACCGCCGATCCGGCCTCAAGGTTCAATGTGTCGAGAATCGCCGGCGGAATGACCATCATGATCGATCCGCCGACTTTGCGAAGGTTGGTTCTCAGCATCGCGATGCACCGCCGCATTGATTATATCAAGATATAACTTGAGGTAAACTGGGGATTGCAGAATTTCGCCCCCCTTATCCACATTGGCACCTCGGATGATCGTTGACCCTGCCTTTCCACATCCGTAAAGTCTGTAATGGAGTGGTGTATTGGCGCGTGCGTGCGGCTTTTCGCGAGGTCGCCGTCGGACGCTCACAATCCTTCAAGAACAGGCTCGTCGATCCGGAGTAAACATGCTGAAACTAAAGAAGATTCACATCCTCGGCTTCAAAAGCTTTTGTGATCGCACGGAAGTGACCGTTGCGGGCACGGGGATTGCCGTGGTGGTGGGTCCGAATGGCTGCGGAAAATCGAACATTCTGGACGGCGTGAGCTGGGTGCTGGGCGAGCAGAGCGCGAAGAGCTTGCGCGGCTCGCACATGCAGGACCTGATCTTTGCCGGGACGCGCGACCGCAAGCCGCTGGGCATGGCGGAAGTGACACTGACCATGATCGATCCCGAGGCCTACGAGGGGCCTGTGCCGGTTGAGCCGGAAGTGGTGGTCGATCAAGAGGGGCCGGCGGATTGGGATGAAGAGAAGATACGCCGCCAGCGCGCGGCCGAGGCCGAAGAGATCATTGCCAACGAGCAGCCGGGACAAATGACCGAAGAAGAGGCTGGGGAGGATTCGGACGCTGACCAAAAGGCTGCCGCACCGCAGGTGCCCGGCGAAAGCGCCGCGGCAAGTCAAGGGCCACAAGGCGTGGTGCTCAAAATCCGGCGGCGCAAGTTCCAGAGCAAGCCGCAAAAGGGCGAAGTGGTTATCACGCGGCGGCTGTTCCGCACCGGCGAAAGCGAGTACCTGCTGAACGGCAAGCTTTGCCGGCTGCGCGACATTCAGGACATCTTCATGGGCACGGGCCTGGGACCGGAGAGCTACGCCATCATCGGGCAGGAACGCATCGGACAACTGCTGAGCTCGAAGCCGTATGAGCGCAGAGCGATTGTTGAAGAGGCCGCCGGTGTAACGCGCTTTAAAACCAGGAAACGGCTGGCAGAGCTGCGCCTGGAAAGCTCGAAACAGAATCTGGCGCGAGTGGACGACATCTTTGAAGAGGTCACGCGGCAGATGAACAGCCTGAAGCGCCAGGCAGCCAAGGCCGAGCGCTACGGCGCGGTGCGCGAAGAGTTGCGGGGAAGGCTGCGCGTGGTGCTGGCCAGCCGCATGGCGGCGATGGACGCCGACCAGGCGCGTCTGGAGCACGAGATTGCCGCGCTCACGGAGCGGGTGAACCGTTCGGTCGAGGAGATTACGCAACAGGAAGCGAGCCAGCACGCGCTGACCGAGCGCGGTTATGAGCTGGACCGCGAGGTCCTGGAGGCGCAGACGCACGCCAGCGACGCGGCCGTGGAGTTGGAGCGGGCCGCGGCGCGCGAGCGCAGCAATACGGAACGCGTAAGCGAACTTGCGGAGCGCATTGCGGCGTCGGGCGCGGAGCTGGAGC
Organism: Occallatibacter sp.; assembly: GCA_050015795.1. Classification (GTDB taxonomy): domain Bacteria; phylum Acidobacteriota; class Terriglobia; order Terriglobales; family Acidobacteriaceae; genus Telmatobacter. The sequence goes on from JBEKAS010000260.1 coordinate 2,935, forward strand.
AGACGCGAACGCAACTGGCCGGACTGGAAGAGGAGCGCACGCAGCAGAAAACTTTTCTCGAAACCGCGGCGGGCGAGGCGCACGAATTCCGCATCAAGGTTGAAGCGCGGCAGAAAGAGGCGCGCAGCGCGGCTGAAGAAGTTTTTACCGCCGAGCGGGAGCTCGAAGCGGAACGCCGCCACGCCATGCATCTGCTCACGCTCTCAGGCAACGCGCGCAACTACATTGCGCAGGGCGAAGAGAGTCTGGCCGCGCTGGAACGCGAAGCGGAGCGGCTGGAAGCGGAGATGGGCCAGGCGCGCATTGAGCAGGAAAACCTGGGCGCGCAGACTGGCGAGTCGCGGCTGCGATTTGCATCGGCAGATGCGACCGTGAAGCGGCTGGAGCAGGAGATCGCCACGCTGCGCGAGACGCTGCAGGCCAAGCGCAGCGACGAAAGCGCGCGCCGCGCACAGGCCAACCAACTGCGCGGCGAGCAGGCGGCCGTGCTGGGCCGGCGCGACTCGCTTCAGGCGCTGATTCGCAACCACGGCTACGCCACCGACTCGGTGCGGCGGCTGCTGAAGCCGGGAGCGCTGGGGCCCTCGATCGCTCCGGTGGGTACGCTGGCGGACTTCCTCGAAGTGAGCGGTGAGCACGAAGGCGTCGTGGACGAGTTTCTGCGCGAAGAATTGAATTACGTCGTGGTGGAAAGCTGGGGCGCGGCCGAAGAGGGTGTGCGGGTGCTGAAGACCAGCGACGGCCGGGCGACTTTTCTGATTCACTCCGACGCGCAGGGCGTGCTCTTCGAGACCGGCGAGGATCCGGTAGGCGAGCCCGGCGTAATGCCGCTGCGCGACGCCGTGAAAGTGCTGAACGGCTTTGGGCGCTCCCTGGAAGCGGTGTTGCCCAAGCTGCGGCACGGCTACCTGACAGAGAATTCCGTGGACGCGCAACGCCTGGCGTTGCGCTATATGCATGCGTATTTCCTCACGCCGGACGGCGAGTGCTTCCATCGCTCCACGGTGACGGGCGGCAAGCCGGCCAGCGAAGGCCCATTGGCGCTCAAGCGCGAGTTGCGCGAGACAGAGGGCCGGCTCGCGAAGCTGGAAGCGGATCTGGAGCAGGCCGAGAAGGATGCGGAGGCGCTCAGCCGCGCTATGGAGGAGCTGACTGCGCAACAGGAGACGAGCGGCGAGGAGCGGAGGCTCGGCGAAAGCGAGGCGGCCACACTGGGCGCGGCGCTGAAGCAGATGGAAGCCGAGGCCCAGCGCATCGAGCGGCGCTTGCAGGAGTGGCAGGCGCAGGCGGCGCGCAACAAGGACGCGAGAGACAGCAAGCGCCAGGCGATTGCGGAGAAGCGCGAAGAGGCAGCACGCCTTGAGACGGAGCACAGCCAGGCAGACAGCGGCTTGAACGCGCGGCAGGCGCAGCTCGAAACCCTCAGGCAGAAGCGCGAGGCGCTGCAACAGGAGGCGGCGCAGATGACGGCGGAGCTGGCCGGCCTGGAAGAGCGGCGGCGCGGCGCAGAGGCGGCCTTCCAGCGCATCGACCGGCTGTTTGGCGACCTGAATCGGCGCGTGCAGGCGATCGAGCAGCAACGCACCGCAGCCGAGGCGGAGCGCGAGCAACGCATTCAGGAAAACACTGAACTGGCCGGGCAACAGAAGCAATTGACGGAGACGCGCGCGGCAGCGCTGGCTGCGGCGCAATCCCTCAGCGAACAGGCGCAGGCCCTGCGCCAGCAGTTGGCCGAGATGGAAACGCAACTCAAGGCCGGGCGCATGGCGCTGGACCAGTTGCGTGAGGATCGCGCCGGACTTTCCAGCGAGTTGGCCAAACTGCACTCCGATCTGGAATATCTGGAGGCAAGCTGCCTGGCCGAGGTGAACGTGGAGGCGCAGGTGCTGCGCGCCGATGCGGAGATCGGGCGGTTGGCAGGCGAAGAGCTTGCCGCCGCGGAGGAGACCTGCCGCGCGCTGCGCCAGCGGCTCGACCAGATGGGGCCGGTGAACATGATGGCGCTCGACGAATACAAGGAAACGGCGGAGCGGCACGGATTCCTTGTGGTACAGCGCCAGGATCTGATCGAGTCCATCGAGAACACGCAGGAAACGATCAAAGAGATCGAAGCCATCTCGCGCACCAAGTTCGACGAGGCGCTGACCCGCATCAACGAGAATTTCGGCAAGGTCTTCGTGCGGCTGTTCCAGGGCGGGCAGGCGTTTCTGCGCGTGAGCGACGAAGAGAACCAGGACGAGAGCGGGCTGGATATTGTGGTTTCGCCGCCGGGCAAGAAGCTGCAGAATATTTTGCTGCTGTCGGGCGGCGAGAAGGCGCTTGCGGC
>JBEKAS010000261.1:0-5255 GCA_050015795.1 Occallatibacter sp.
TATAGGGCAGGCCGCTGTGGAATTGCCCGATGCTGGAAAGCATCCAGCCATTGGCAACGCGGCCGGCGAAATTGTGCAGCTTCCAGGGCGCTTCATAAATCAACATTGCGGCAGCTGAGTGGCGCACATCCAGATTGCTGGTTCCGTACTCCTGGCTGAAGTCAGTCGGATCCATCGGGCTCTCGTTCGGGTTCCAGTCCGTGGCGTGCGCGTAGGTGTAGTGGGCATGGAGGCTGAGGCCGCGGCTGCCATAGCGCGTGAGCCTCACCATCGCCGCCTCGTAGGTCGAATTGGCTTTGCTCGTTATCTGGTCGATCTCTTGATAGTCCGGGTTGAGCCAACTGACCACTCCTGTGCTTGTTGGCCAGGAAGCGTAGAAGGGAACCGTGATTGTCGAGGCCTTGATGGGACCCAGGCCGAGGTTGCCGCACGCGCCATAGTTAGCTCCCGAAGGAGCTTCGTCACACACGGTGTAGGTGATGGTCCCCTTGGCCGCCGGATCGAGATTGGTGTCGATGAAGACGGGCAGCCGGCGGCCCAGGCTGAGCATGGCGCTTGCGGTAAGCTCCACATGTCCCGGCAGCGGCTGCTCGATGGCGGCGACGGCCTGGTGCACCTCGGGGTTGCGGAAGTTCGGCGCGAAGCCGACCACTCCCGGCTTGACCACGCTGGAAGGCTCGCCTGCAAAAACATAAGGGAAAAAGGGAGCTCCGCTTGTCCCGTCAATCGAAGTGTAGCCATCGGTAGGCTTGATGAAGAAGTACAAATCGCCATTGAACGAGCCGGTTTGCGTGAGCGCGGTCTCGATGGTGGCGTTCTCCACGCGGCCGTAGTACATGCCGTAACCCAGGCGCAGCACTGGCCAACGTTTTCCGCCGCTCACGGCAACACTCACACGCGGACCCCAGTTGTTGCCGAGGCTAGGCAGATTCGCGGAGAACGGAGGCTGAGGATTGGTCTGCGTCGCGCTGGTCAACTCGGGATTGGCCAGCGCGGCAATGGGAGGCGGCAGTTGCTCGCGCTCCCAGCGCAAACCGCCTGAGAAGACCACAAACTTGCTGAGCTGCCACTGCGCGGTCGCATAGCCGGCCCAGTCGTTGGTGCTCAGATGCCAGTTGGTGGGGCCCATCATTTGGGAAAAATAGGAGTAGCAAGGCAGCGCGCCCGTCAATTTTCCATCATTGGCCGGATCACAGTTGTGCTCATTGAATTGCGAACCGGTCGGCGTATTTTGCCAGCCGGATGGAATCTGACCAAACTTCTGAAACACCAGCGCATCGGAGATAAAATTTTGAACCTTGGAATAGGTAAACGTGCCCGTCTCGTTGCGCAGGAAGCTGGTCGCGTCGTTGTTGTGGTCCAGCTCGAATCCCGCCTTGATGAGCGCCTTGTTGTGCACCCAGTCCAGCATCTCCTGGGCGTGGTAGAGCTTTTCGTCGGGGTAGCTGCCCTGGCCAAACCGCGATGGATTGCCAATGGTGAAGCCGTAACGGGAATCGACAACGATCTGCGGCAACTGGCCGTAGGAATTGACGGTGAGAAATGTATTCTCGAAGGCGGAGGGTGTGCCGGGGCGCGCGGTCAGGATGGCGCGCCCCGCCGAACCCTGCGTCACTGCCAGCAGGTTCGGCGTGAGGTAGGCCTCCCAGCGAGCGAGCAGCCACTCCTGGCTGGCCTGGCTGGAGCCAAAGCTGTGGTTCCCGTAGTTTTCTGAAACCTGCGTCAGTCCGCCGCCGGGAGCGTTCCAATCGGCGCCAATGCCTTCAAGCGTGAAGCGATGGCGCTCGGCGGCTTGCCAGTCGATGCGGGCAAAGCCGGTCCATTGCGCGGCGGTGCGCGGCGCGGGACCGAGGAGGCCGGCCAGCGGCCAGCTCGACGGGCAATTCGGGCTTGACCCGCTCGACATTCCGGCCAACGTTTCCAACATGCAGGAATAAGCCGTCAGCGCCTCGTCCACGGGACTGGCGCTGGGGAGATCGAGCTGCGCGCTCAATAACTGCAACTGGGCGTCGGAAGGTTGGGCGAAAAGACCGGTTATCGTGGGGGCACATCCCGTCGAGGTTCCGCATCCGCTGGGAGTCTGCTCGAGATAGGGATGTTTCACCATCGACAGTCCCGGATCGTTACGGTGGTAGCTGTCGAGGGCGCCAAACCAGAACAGCTTGTCGCGACGGATAGGTCTGCCCATGCCGAGTCCCCACACGATCTCGTGATCGGGCGGCGTATACGATTCCGGCGCTCCGGTCGGGCCATTATCGAAGACCGGGACGGTGGCCAGCAGGCCGGCCTCGCCGACGGGTGCGGTCTCCGTGACCCACTGCGTGAACGGGTTCCGCGCGCCCCAGTTATTTTGGCGGTCGAAGAAAAATCCCTGGCCGTGCAGTGCATCGCCGCCGCGTTCTGTCTGGATGCTGGTGCGCCCGCCGGCCGAACGCATGCCCTCGGCCTCCACGTTTCCTGAGACCGCCGTCACCTCATGGATCGCGGCCTCGCTCACGCCGAATCCGCGTCCACCTGTCCAAGCCTGGCGCATCGCACTCTGCTGGTCTGCGCCCTGGCCCGCCGAATCCTCGGCCCTCGACCCCGAGCCGGAGCCCGCCCCAAACTTGAGCGTCGTGCTCGCGCCGTCGATCATGATCTCCGCCGATTCCTGCGAACCGCGGTACGACGCCTGAGTCTCGTCGGGGCTCGTGCTCGCTGCCGGCGTATCCAGCAGAAACTCCTGCCAGCGACGTCCGCCCGCGGGCAGCGATTCGAGTTGCGTCGCGGTCACCGTGGTCGCCACCACCGCCGCGGCCGGATCGGCCCTTTGCGCGGCGGCTGCAACCGGGGCCGCTTGCCCAAGCAGCAGAGCCGCCTCGATTCCGCTCGCAGCCGCCATGTTCAAGGGCAGGAGGGCTGGCGCCATGCTGTGCGTGAGCGGGAGCGTGCGCGGCAGCGTAACCGCCAGCGCAGGTTCGAAAGGAATGGATTGCGTTTCCAGCGCGGCCCGCAGTTGCGGCGCAGGCAGAGTGGCTGACGCAGTCAATACCTCGGCACGAGCCGCCGCCGGCTGCGGTGCGACAGGCTGCGGTGCCGCAAGCTCGCCCGACGGCCGAGCCGCCTCTGCATCACGCGGAATGGGGTTCATCGTCCGCATTGACTGGGTAGCAAGCGACGCAACTATCTCCGGGCTCACCGTGCTAAGCGCCGATGCGTTGAGTCTCGCCGTGCTTGGCGGGCTCTCCGTGTTGAGCGCCGCACGCGAAACCGTGGCCGGAGGCAAGGCAGGAGCTGGCCCCGACACGCGCGAATCAGGCACGCGCGAATCCAACACTTGCGGCTCAGGCACGCGCGAAACAGGCGCGCTTTGGGGCGTCCCAGGCGCCGCGACCTCTGAGCGCACTGCAGCAGGCACCATTGCTGCTGAACTCGGCGCAGCCGACGCCGTTGCTGCCGGCCTAGCTGCCCCCGGCGCCGCGTATGCCTCCAGCGGCATGGTCGCGGCCGCACGCGCAGGCGTCGCAATCTCACCCGGCGCTGCCGCTTCAACCAATTCCAGCGCGGCAGGCTCGAATTGCATGGCGGCTTGCACCCGCGCCTCCATGCCTCCGGTCACCAGAATTCCCTCCAGCCGTCCATGGCCCAACTGCGGCTCATCGGCTTCCAGCGTGTACTCGCCCGCGTCCAGCTCGGCAAACCGGAAGCCGCCGTTTTTCGCCGTCACCGCACGCACTTCGGCGCCCGTGGCCTGGTTGTGCAACACCACCCAAACCCCTGCCAGCGGAGCCGACTGCAGATCGGTGAGCCGCCCGGCGAGCGAGCCCGACGGCGGAGCCTCGATTTGAATGCCTTGCAATGGAGCGGGGTCCGCCAGCATGGTTTGCGCGCACACCCCCCCGCAGGCGCCAAGCGTGAGCGCCCCAACCGCGAACCACGTACTCCAGTTCCGCATTGCCTCGGCCATTGACCACTCTGCCGCGGCAGATCTTGAGAGAAAGCAGAGAGAAAACAGCGGAGAAAGCAGCAACCGCTCCACCGGCCCGCTCTTGCGGCGGGTCGAGCACAGGACGCGCGAATTCAAACCTTTTCGCCGCCCCCGGTGGGTCTCAAAAGAAGTTGGCAGCGATTCTATGCCTCGCGCGCGCCGTTGAAAAGTAGCCTGCATCACAACTCTTCTGATCAGGCAACAAAAAACTGCATCCGTGGCCCATCCTCTTCCGCATTTTGCACAACAGGGTAAAAACTTGTGCCATTGATGAACCACCAAATAAATATTTTTCGCCATCCGCGCCAGCCCGCCTCTCGGTCCCGCCGGCCCCTAACCCCTTCCGTCCGATACACTGAAGACCGGCATTCAAGGATTTGTGCCTCTGGTCTCCGATCTTCGGCTCCCTGATCTCTGACCCCTGAACCCTGAACGCTAAACCCTGGCCCACGGCGCCCTGACCCCTGAAACCTGACCCCTGTGTTTATCGATGAAGCCAAAATTCGCGTCAAGGCCGGCGACGGCGGCAACGGCTGCATGGCCTTCCGCCGCGAGAAGTTCGTGCCCCGCGGCGGACCCTCGGGCGGCGACGGCGGCCGCGGCGGCGACGTCTTGATGGAGTCCAGCCAGCGTCATAACACGCTCATTCACTTTCGCTACAACCCCGAGCACAAGGCGCAGCGCGGCGAGCACGGCATGGGCTCCAACTGCACCGGTCTGGACGGCCGGTCGATTACGCTGCAAGTGCCCGTCGGCACTTCGCTCTTCGACGCCGAAACCGGCGAGCTCGTTCACGACTTCAAGGAGCCCGACGAGCGCGTCACGATTGCGCGCGGCGGCCGCGGCGGCCGCGGCAACCAGCACTTCGCCACCAGCACCCACCAGGCCCCGCGCGAGCACGAGCTGGGCCGCGCCGGCGAAGAGCGCGCCTACCGACTGGAATTGAAGCTGCTGGCCGACGTGGGCCTGGTCGGCTATCCCAACGCCGGCAAGTCCACGCTCATCTCGCGCATCTCCGCCGCCCGGCCCAAGATCGCCGACTACCCCTTCACCACCCTCGAACCCAACTTGGGCGTCGTTACAGTGGGCGAGGAGCCGAATCAGGAGTCCTTTGTCGTCGCCGACATGCCCGGCCTGATCGAAGGCGCGCACCTCGGTTCCGGCCTCGGCACCCAGTTTCTCCGCCACATCGAGCGTACCCGCCTGCTGGTTCACCTTGTCGATGTATCCGACGCCTCCGGCCGCCCCGATCCCGTCGAGGACTTCAAAGTCATTAACAAGGAGCTGG
>JBEKAS010000262.1:0-5232 GCA_050015795.1 Occallatibacter sp.
GGCGAGGAAGTGAAGATCACCGTCATCGCCACCGGCTTCCGCGACCAGATGCCGGAGCGCCGCGCGCGCATGTTAAACGTGGAAGAAGCGCCAGTGGTTTCAGTGCCGGTGGTGGCGCCGGGCAACTGGCTGCCGGATAGGGATCCCGCGCCGGCGCCGACGCGCACCCGCTTTATGAGCGAGGAAGAGGAGTCAACCGCGGAGAACAACGAAGATGCGTTCTACTTTGCTGCCGCGGCGCCGGGCGTGGCGACCACGGTGACGGTGGCAACGCAACAGACCATGGCGGAGGCCGAAGACGCGATGGATTTCGCCATGCAACGCGAGAGCGCATCGGCTCCGGTGATGCCGCAGTTCGGTGTTATGGAGAGCGGGGCCGAATTGAAGGCTCCGCCCCGGGATTATGCGGCGGACTTCGAGGAGACTCCGCGCCGAGCGATAGGGCAGGAAATGGGGGAGCAGGAGATAGCGGAGCAGGCGCAGGGACCGGAGACCTCGTTGTTTCCTGAGGCCGCCGGCGAGCAAGAACGCGATCTGGATGTTCCCACGTTTTTGCGCCGCCTGAAGTTTTAGGGTTTTGGACTCGGGGATGCGTAAGAACTTTCGGGCAGGTGCGGGCGTGGACGCCCGCACTACAGCCGGTCAGGAGACCGGCTGTACGCATCACCCGTCCGGTGCCGGGTATCAAAATGGGCGGAAACACGGTATATTAAGGGAAATGCCCCCAAAAGTTGTACCCGGCAATGCTACAGTGCGAGGGGAATTCCCGCAGTTTGGGTTACTGTAAGAATGGGATGAGCTGGTGGATGGGGTGGTCAAGGAACAAACCCAACCATCCGCGCCATATAGCGGCGAGGCCGGCTAGCAAGATGGCACTGCCTGCGGTGGAAGAGAGGATCCGGTCGCAGCATGAGCTGAAAGTACGAAGTGCGTCGTCCAAAGGGCGAACGCGCGGCACGAAATCCGAAGGTTGAGAGGATGTTGGCTGGATGAAGTTGTCTCGCGTCAGGTCACTTGGGACGGCCCTGGTTGCAGCTATCTTTGCCGTCTTCGGTCTCAACGTCGCGTACGCAGCGGCGTTCGATGCTCCGCAAAACGCCGTGCATCATGCCAAGCCGCAGTCGCGGCTCAGGGAGTCGCACCACGCGACAGCGCATCACGCAGCAGCGCATTCGACGCAATCGAAAACTGCCCATACCTCCGCAAGCCCCGCGCATGCTTCAGCAACATACTCCGCGACCACGCACAGTACTTCATCCCGCGTAACCGCAAAGTCCACGACGGCTGGCGGGCAGGTGCGTCGGGTTTCTGTCACGCGCCGCCATCGTTATTACGAGCGCTTCACGGCCAGCTCCTTTGTTCAGGGTGCAATTGGCGCGGACGATGTGACGGCCGGCGAAGATCCAGTGGTGCGCCGGGCCGCGATCGACGCTCTGGGCGACATGAACGGCACCGCCGTGGTCATCGATCCCTCCAACGGCCGCATTCTGACGATGGTCAATCAGAAACTGGCACTCTCGCCGGGCGCGGAACCCTGCTCGACGATCAAGCTCACCGTGGCCCTGGCCGGGCTCTCTGAAGGTCTGGTCACGCGCGACACGCCGGTGCAGTTGCCCGGCTTCCGCATGAACATGACCCAGGCGCTGGCCAAGAGCAACAACCTCTACTTTGAAGAGATCGGCCGCGAACTGGGCTTCGATCGCGTTCGCCATTACGCCACGCAGTTCGGGCTGGGCGAGCTGGCCGGCTACAACATTGCCGGCGAGCAGCTGGGCATGTATCCCGATCAGCCGATTCCCGAGTCCGAAGGCGGAGTAGGCCGCATGTGCAGCTTCGGCGAGGGCGTTTCTCTCACGCCGCTGCAGCTGGGCGCGTTTGTGGCCGCCATCGCCAATGGCGGAACGCTTTATTACCTGCAGCATCCCACCACGCCCGAGGAAGTGGCCGCGCTCCAGCCCAAGGTGAAGCGGACGCTCGATATCGCGCGCTTCGTTCCCGACGTGGAGGACGGCATGGCGGGCGCGGTGGAATATGGAACCGCGCGCAGACTGCGCACTAGCTTCAACCAGCTGCCGGTCTTCGGCAAGACCGGGACCTGCTCAAACGATGGCACGCGATACGGCTGGTTTGCTTCGTACTCCGAGACGCCGCAGGGCGCACTGGTAACGGTGTTCTTCCTGGAAGGCGGCCGGCCCACCTTTGGGCCGCGCGCCGCCGAGCTTACCGGCGAGTTCTACAAGAATCTCTGGGACCACGACTACTTCGCCGTGAAGAATCAGGATGCGCAGAACGCTCCAGCAGCCGCACCTGCCGACAATCCCGCGCCGGCCTATCCAGCTCCCGCCGCGCCCACGCCCGCTGTGCAGTAGCCTCGATCCGCATCTTCCACTTTGAAGAAAACAAGAAGCCGCCCGCGGGCGGCTTTTTTGCTGCGGCGGGTTCTCTGCGGCAAGTTATTCTGACTTGGTGACCGACAAACTGCATTGGGCTTTAGCCGGCATCGGCGACATTGCGCGCAAGAGGGTCATTCCCGCCATTCAGTCTGAGCCGCGCAGCACACTTTACGGATTCATCACGCGCGACCCTGCCAAAGCGCAAGAGTTCCCCGGCACGAAGTCGTGGGCCACGGTGGAAGATGCCGTCGCCGATCCCGCGGTGGACGCCGTATACATTGCGCTGCCCGTGGCGCTTCATGCCCATGCAGCTATCACTGCCCTGCGCGCGGGCAAACATGTGCTCTGCGAAAAGCCGATGGCCGTCAATTTCGCGCAGTCGCAGCAGATGGTGGCCGAAGCGCGCGCATCGGGGCGTTTCCTCGGCGTTTCGTACTATCGCCGCCTCTATCCCAAGCTCATTCGTGCGAAGCAGCTGATCGCCGAAGGCGCCATCGGCCGGCCGTTGCTGGCCGATGCCAACTGCCACAGCTGGCTCGACACGGAGGGCCGCGATTGGCTGCGCGATCCGGCGCTGGCCGGCGGCGGCGCGCTCTACGACATCGCCTCGCATCGCATCGACGCCATGAACTTTCTCTTCGGTAAAGTGGAGCGCGCGTGCGGCCTGCTGTCGAACGCCGTGCATCGCATGGGTGTTGAAGATTCCGCGACCGTGCTGATGCAACTCCCCGGCGGCGTGCACGTAATCGTCGACGTGCGCTGGAACTCGCACGTGCCGCGCGACCAGTTCCGCATCATCGGCGAGGACGGCGAGATCAATCTCGACCCGCTCAACGGCCCCGAACTGCGCGTGACCACTCGCGGAGAGAGCCGCGTGGAGAATTTGCCGCCCCACGCCAACCTGCATTATCCGGTGGTCGAGAATTTCGTGGACGCCGTGCTGGCCAACGACCCCGGCCGCCTGGCCTGCCCCGCCGAGCAGGGCGCCTGGGTGGACTGGACCATCGAACAGGTGGTCCGTTCGCAGGGCAGGCCCTCCTGAAGCCGCCGCCGCGCGATTTTTCTCGCGGCTTTTGCAACGAATTCGAATGAACCACATCCGATAGAGAGGTGTGGCCGCTTCTTCCCCGTTCGCCAGCCCGCGGAGTTGGGCGTTCTGATTCCCCACATGCCGCACCTTGGATCTATTGATGGCGCTGCCGACTGACATTCTGTTGACGTACGGGTACTTGCTGCTCTTCGTTTGGGTACTGGTGGAGCAACTGGGCATTCCGTTGCCTGCCACGCCAGTGCTGCTGGCGGCCGGCGCGCTTTCGGTTGACGGCCCCTTCAGCTTTTTTCTGGCGCTTGCGCTCAGCACAGTAGCCGCGCTCATCGCGGATATCGTGTGGTTCTTCATCGGCCGCCGCCAGGGGCACCACGTACTACGCCTGCTTTGCAAGCTCTCGCTCGAGCCCACCACCTGCGTTCGCCGCACCCAGGACTCCTTCGCGCGCCGCCGTGGCACCATGCTGATGTTTGCCAAGTTCGTGCCTGGCCTGGGCATCCTGGCACCGCCCGTGGCCGGCCAGAACGGCATGGGGCTTGGCGTTTTTCTGTTCTTTGACGGCATCGGCGCAACGCTTTGGGCGGGAACGCTGCTGGCCGCGGGCCGCTTCTTTGGCGACCTGCTCAAACGCGATCCTGGCTTGCTGAGCTGGGTGGGGCGCTTCTCGGGCGCACTGCTGCTTCTTGGCATCGTCGCGTTCTTCCTGGTCCGTCTCTATCGCCGCCGGGCGGTGCTGAAACAACTGGCCGCCGCGCGCCTTGAGCCGGAGGACCTGAAGCGCCAGCTCGACGCGGGAGACGCGGTGTTCATTGTCGATTTGCGCCACCCGCTGGAACTCTTGCCTGAGCCCTTTACGCTGCCCGGCGCGCAGCACTTCTCGCCCGATGCGCTCACCGAGCGCCACAACGAGATTCCGCGCGACCGCGACATCGTGCTCTATTGCACATGTCCCAGCGAGGCCACCGCGGCCAAGACGGCCATGACGCTGCACCGCCTCGGCATTGAGCGCGTGCGGCCCCTGCGCGGCGGCTATGACGAGTGGAAGCGGCTCGGATTTCCGCTGGATGCGATTCCGCCGGTCAATCCCATGGTGACGGCCGTGCAGCCCGCAAACTGACGCTCCCAACCGCCACGCCCAGCTCCAGGCCTTTCCGCGGCGCTTGACGCGCCCCGGCTCCCATGATCGACTGATCGAGGAATCAACGAACCACATGACTCCGAATTGCATGACCTTGGCCCAACTTACCCTGGACGATTACAACCGACAGTTTGCCGATCGCCACCTGCTGCATGGCGTGGTGGCCAAGTGGGCCAGGGAACGTCCCGAGGCCATCGCCCTCGTGAGCGCCGGGAGCGACCGCACGGTCACCTGGAGCGAGTTTGACCGTTTCACCACGGCCCTGGCCTGTGAATGGCTGCGCCTGGGATACAAAAAAGGCGACTACGTGGTCACGATGCTGCCTATGTCGTTGGATCACGTTCTGCTTGAATACAGTTTGTTCAAGATCGGCGTGATTGTGGTTCCGCTTGACCTGCGCCTGCCCGCCGCCGAAGTCATTCGCGTGGTTGAGATGCTGCACCCGCGCGGCTTTGTTTGTCTCGGCCTTTACGGCCCCATCGATTTCCGCGAGATGGGCCGCGCCGTGCAAACCAAGTGCCCCTGGATCGAGCATTCCTTCACGGTGAGCACGGCCGAGCCGGACGAAGGCTTCCGTTCCTATGAGGCGCTGGCAGAAGCCGCCTCGCGTGCCGCGGCGAACACGCCCGATGCCGGTGCAGCCGAGCTGACCG
>JBEKAS010000263.1:0-5213 GCA_050015795.1 Occallatibacter sp.
CAAGCAGTTTCACGCCCGCCGGCGCTCCCGAAATCGCCACATTAGACTATTAATTGAGGTTATTCGTGGCTCGCTGCGCTCTTCTCGTTCTGTCTTTGTCCCTGATTTCCGCGTCAGCCGCACCCGCCCAGGACTCGCCATCCCCTCCCAACTCACCCGCTTCAACCTCCAACACATCTTCGGCAGCTCCATCATTTATCCCGTCCCAGGTCATCGCCGCCGAATCGGCCATCGCCGGCTCCGACTGGAAGACCGCCGAGGCGAAGCTCGATTCCTACTTAGCCGCCCATCCCACTGATGGGCGGGCCCTCTTCGATGCCGGTTACGTTGCCGACGCTCAGAATCGCCTTGACGACGCGGCCGCCCTCTATCGCCGCGCCATCGCAGCCAATCCCAAATCCTTTGAAGCGCATCTTTCGCTGGGCCTGCTTCTCGCCCGCCAGAACAAGCTCGACGAAGCTCGTCCCGAACTTGCCGCCGCGACAACACTCGATCCAGGCGAGGCCGGTCCGGAACTCAAGGCCCGCGCCTGGCGTGCCTTGGCGCGCATCGATCGCGCTCGAGACCCCGCTGCCGCATCAAATGATCTTCTTGAGGCCCTGAAGCTCTCGCAGGAAACTCCCGAAGACACTCTCCTTGCCGCCGAGTTGGCTGAACAAGCCGGCCAGAACGACGCCGCCGAAACCGCTTATCGCCGCGTACTCAAGAAAAATCCCCACTCTGTCCCCGCGAACGCCGGCCTGGCGCACCTCCTGATTCTGCGCAAGCAGTATCCCGATGCCGAAACCCTCCTCCGTGCCGCGCTTTTGAGCGCCCCCGACGATCCCACGCTCAACGCGCAACTGGCCACGGTACTCGCCGCACAGGACAAGGCCGAAGCCCTGCCGCTCCTCCAGAAACTCTACGAGGCCCACCCGGCTGACCCCGCCATCACACGCATGCTGGCCGAGGTGCTGGCCGTAGCCGGAGATTATGCCGGCTCCGATCACCTTTACCTCCATCTGCTCGCCGCGAACCCCCAGGACGCCAACCTCCTCGTCGCCCACGGCCAGAATCTTGTCCGCCAGGCCCAGTTGGAAGAGGCAGTCAAAGTCTTTAACAAGGCAACGCAAATCGACCCTTCCGACGCCGACGGCTGGAGCGGCTTGGCCTTTGCCGCCTCGCGCACCGGGCATCCCGACCTCGCCGTGCACGCGCTCACCATGCGTTCCCGCTACCAGCCGGAAAATGCCTCTACCCTCTTCCTTTGGGCCATCTCTTACGATTCGCTGCATCAAAAGCAGCAGGCCGCCGCCTACTATCGCCGTTTTCTCGAAGCCGCCGCCGGCAAGATGCCCGATCAGGAGTGGCAGGCCCGCCAGCGCCTCCAAATCCTCGAGAAATAGGGCTCAGCCGCCCCAAAATCGGACTCCGCAGCTCCACTTTCAGCCCACGCACCGCCCTTTGGGGTTATTTTGTTATCCACCCAATCAAAATCCTGCATCTTAGGTCTTGCGCGGCGTCGGGATATGCGACTACTATTGTGACAATTTGGGGGGGCATCACCGCGCACGAGGAGGTCCCCATGCGGAGCGTAGTTCCGTTCGCCGCGCTCGTCACTCTCAGCCTCACGGCTATCCCCGTTTGCGCTTCCTCGGGCGACAACAAGCCACCAGATCCGGATGCCATCGCCGCGCTCGAGGCGCGCGCCAACCAGGCCCAGCCGCGCGAGCAGACCTTCCTGTATGCCGAGCTCGTCCAGCAGATGACGGAGCTCAGCATTCGGCAATATGCGGCAGGCGACGCCGAAAAAGCCACCAATTTGCTCAAACGCATCCAGCAGATTGCGCAAAAGATCCATCTTTCCCTGTCTGACAACGACAAACGCCTCAAGAGCGCCGAGATGCTGCTCAGCCACACGGCTTTCCGCCTCAACGAGATGCTCCACGCCAGCAGCATTGAAGACCGCCCGCTGGTGGAACAAACCCTGTCGCAGGTGACCGAGGCGCAAAACGCCACCTTAATGCGAGTCTTCCAGAAGTAGCTCCCTGTTCCCTGTGCCCTTGGTCCAGGTTTTCTCGCACCCTCGCTCCCTTGCTCCCTTGCTCCCTGTCCTTTACGCTTGAATAGAAGCGCTGGAGACGTGCCGCCATGCGTCCATTCCTGGTCAGTCTCTTTTGTCTGCTCTTGAGCGCGCCCCTCGCCGCGCAACAGCAAAAGCGCGAGCCTCTCACCGAAAAGCAACAGGACCAGATCGAGGAAGCTGGCATCGACCCCGTGGCTCGCGTCGATTTGTACGTCAAGTTTCTCAATGACTACTGCGACACCATCAAAGGACTGATCCCGCGCGCCAAATCCGCCGCCCGCGCCCGCCGCATCGACGACGAGCTGCAGGATTTTTCCGCCCTGATGGATGAGCTCGGCGACAACCTCGATGTGTTCTCCCAGCGCAAGGCGGACCTCCGCAAGTCGCTCAAGGGTCTCAATGAGTCCATTCAGCACTGGCAGGCAGTGCTGCGCGATCTGCCCAGCGAGCCCGGCTTTGAGTTGTCGTTGAAGGAGGCGATCGATAGCACCAACGATCTTACCGATCAGGCCAGGGAAATCACCGCCGACCAGGAAGCCTATTTCAAAGCCCATCCCGACGAGAAGGGCCAGGATCGCGCCGAGCCGAAGTAAAGCAGGTGTCAGGTTTTAGGTGTCAGGTTTCAGATTCCGGTGGCTGGCAGCCGGCGTGAGATGTTCACGTCTCCGATGAGGCGACCACTGGAAGCTGTACGCGCAACGTCGCCCTTGATCGCCAAAAAGCCGTGGGCTGCGACGGCTTTTGCTGACACCTGACACCTGAAACCTGGCACCTGTTATTCTGCCTTCCGTGCCCCCCGACGTCGCTCCCATCTTTCAGGAAGAGTACCGCGCCCTCCGCCCGCGCGCGCCCATGCCGCCCATCCATGTGTGCTTTCGCCGCTTCACCTCGCTCAACACCACCATTCGTCTCCGCGAGGGCAAAATCTTCGTCAGCCTCTCCGATCTGCTCGAAGGCGCACCGGAGTCCGTCCTCCGCGCCATCGCGCATATCCTTCTGGCCAAGCTCTACCGCAAACCTATCGACCGGGCGCACAATCTGCGCTACAAGCGCTTTGCCACCAGCGCCGCCGTCACGCGCCAAACGGATCTCATCCGCACCGCGCGCGGCAGCAAGCGCTACTTTGGCCCAGAGGGCCGCTATTTTCATCTCGAAGAGGTCTTCGACGCGCTCAACACGCGCTTCTTCGGCGGCCTGCTCGGCCGCCCCGACCTCACCTGGAGCGAACACCACGCCAGGCGTTCGCTCGGCCACTACGACGCCGCGCACAACACCATCGTCGTCAGCCGCGTCTTCGACCGCCCCTCCAGCCCGCGTTACGCCATCGAATACCTGCTCTACCACGAGATGCTGCACCTGAAGCATCCTGTCCGCACGCGCGGCCTGCGCCGCTGCGTCCACTCCCTCGAGTTCAAAGCTGAAGAAGCGCGCTTTCCCCAGCTCGCTGAAGCCCTCGCTTTCATCAAGCGGCTTTCTTGATTCGACCCGTTGCGAATTCGATCGCGGTGAGCCAAACTCTACGGCGCTCGCCTGCGATATCCTAGCCTCTTGTCACTTCCCTCTCGAGGTGCACCCAAATGAGCCAGAATCCCCGCCTCGTCCTGACCGAACGCTTTACTGAGGCCGTTGAATACGCACGGCAGTTGCACACGGAGTACCGCAAAGGCACCGGCATTCCCTACATGGCGCACTTGATCGGCGTGGCCGCGTTGGTGATGGGTGAGGCCGATGGGCGCGTCCCGGTGACGGAAGACATGGTGATTGCAGCCCTGCTGCACGACGCCGTTGAAGACCACGGTGGCACGCCGCGCCTACGCGAAATCGAAGGACGTTTCGGTCCGGAAGTCTCCCGCATGGTTGCAGCCCTGTCCGACACCTTCGCTGAGGATCACGACAAAAAGGAACCTTACGAGGAACGCAAGTCCGCCTACATCGAGCGGCTGCGCCACGAACCCGACGACGTCCTGCTCATCTCCGCCGCCGACAAGCTCTACAACGCGAAGGCAATTCTGGATGACTTCAAGGAGATTGGCCCGGCGGTCTTTGATCGCTTCAAGCGCGGCCGGGACGACCAGCTATGGTATTTCGACGAGTTGCTCAAGGTTTTTCGCGCGCATCCGCCGAATCGGATCGTGAACGATCTGGAGCGCGTAGTCCAGGAACTGAAGGCAGCTACGTCAAACAATGCGTAAATCCCCGGGGGTTGGCTTTCTAGTCCCTCAGTCCCGGCACTTCCAACGCTCCCGTCAGGCTGCTCACCTTCGCCACGTCGCGGCTCCTGCACCACGATTCGAGCCCCTTCGCCAGCCGCTCCGTCGCGCGCGGATCGGCGTAGCTCGCTGTCCCCACCTGAATGGCCGTCGCGCCCGCCAACAGAAACTCAACCGCATCCGCCGGCGTCACGATTCCGCCCATCCCCAGCACGGGAATCTTCACGGCCCGCGACGCTTCCCAAACCAGGCGCAGCGCAATGGGTTTGATGGCCGGCCCAGACAGCCCTCCGGTCACATTGCTCAGCCGCGGCTTGCGCTCCTCGGCATCGATCGACATGGCCAAAAACGTGTTCGCCACGCTCACTGCATCGGCTCCGGTATCCGCGGCCACGCGCGCCATGTGCGTAATCGAAGTCACATTCGGCGTTAGTTTGACAATCAGCGGCCGCCGCGCTGCCGCCTTCGCGCGGCTCACTAGGTACTCCAGCGACCCCGCATCCGCCCCGAACGCCATACCGCCGGCGTGCACGTTCGGGCAGGACACGTTCAGCTCGTACGCCGCAATCCCCTCCGCGTCGTTCAGCCGCTCGATTACTCCCACATACTCGCTCACTGTAAACCCGAAGACATTCACGATGACCTTGCACCTGGGGTAGCGCTTCATCGGTGGCAGTTTGCGCTCCATGAACTCCTCGACGCCCACGTTCTGCAGCCCCACCGCATTCAGCATGCCTGCCGCCGTCTGCACAAGACGCGGCGACGGATGGCCCGCCATCGGCTCCAGCGAGATGCCCTTGGTGACAATCGCGCCCAGCCGCTCCAGCGAAACAATCTCTTCGAATTCGATGCCGTAACCAAAGGTTCCGCTGGCGGCGATCACCGGATTCGCCAACTCCAGTCCGGCAAACCTCACTCGCATGTCGGGTTTCACTTGG
>JBEKAS010000264.1:0-5200 GCA_050015795.1 Occallatibacter sp.
TGCCGAAAAACCGCGCAAGCCCGCGGCGAAAAAGACCGCCGTTGCCGCAAAGGTGACGTCGAATTCGATTTCGCACGAGAAAGTGGCAGAGCTCGCGCATCGCTTCTGGGCCGAGCGCGGCGGCATAGACGGACACCACGAAGAAGATTGGTTCCGCGCCGAGCAGGAGCTGCGCGGAAAGGCGTCCTAGAAACTCCTGGCGCGCGCAGGGGCTAAAGCCCACGTCTTTATTGGGTTTCCGGCACGACTGAAGTCGTGCCCTTTCCCGGATCGCTACCCTACTGCAAGTTCGCCATCAGGGCTTCGAGCGCCGACTTTGGCGGGCGCGTCAACGACTCAGGAAGCGTGGCCAGCGGCTCATCCACCATATTCAACTGATCGATGAACGTCGGCTTCTGGGTATCGATATAGAAGACGCCGGTGAGGACTTCGTCCTTTTCCTGCGCCTCCATCAGCGTACGCACCGCGTTGGCTTTGTCGGTGGGGTCGTAGTCTTCGAGCAGCTTGCGCAGGCGGAGCTGCGAGCCGTCGTGCATTTCCACGTCGTAGACCTCGCCGGAATCGTAATCCACCTCGATGTCGTCGAAGCTGGCCACAAATCCGACCTCGTTGATAGGTTCGTCGTGGTCCTGCAGGAACTTGTAACTTTTGGTCGAGCCCTCGTGATCGTTAAACGTGACACAGGGGCTGATGACATCGAGCATCACAGTTCCCTGGTGCGCAATGGCCGCCTTGAGCATGGAAAGCAGTTGCTTTTTGTCGCCGGAGAACGAGCGGCCCACGAAGGTCGCGCCCAGTTGAATGGCGAGAGCGCAGGTATCGATGGGTTGAAGATCGTTGATGACACCGGTCTTGAGCCTGGATCCGATGTCGGCCGTGGCCGAGAACTGGCCCTTGGTCAATCCGTAGACACCGTTGTCTTCGATGATGTAGATCATCGGCAGGTTGCGCCGCATCAGATGCACAAACTGACCCATACCGATCGACGCCGAGTCACCGTCACCGGAGACGCCCAGCGCCGTCATGGTGCGATTGGCCAGCACGGCGCCGGTGGTGACGCTGGGCATGCGCCCGTGCACGCTGTTGAAGCTGAACGAGCGATTCATGAAATAGGCGGGGCTCTTCGACGAGCAGCCGATGCCGCTCATCTTCATCACGCGCTCCGGCTCGACGCCCATCTCGAACATGGCGTCGATGATGCGCTCCGAGATGGAGTTGTGCCCGCATCCGGCGCACAGCGTCGACTTGCCGCCGCGATACTCCACGATTGGCAACCCAATATGATTCAGCTTCGGGCCCGTGGCCCCATTCGCGGTTGCGGTGGCCATTACAAGCCCTCCTTGGTCGCAAACTCGTCGCTGATGGTGCGCGCGTCGATAGGCAACCCGTTGTAGTGCAGAATGCTGCGCAGCTTCACCACCTGCTCGGCGGGAAGATCCAGCTTCAGCAGGCTCGCCATCTGCGCATCGCGGTTCTGTTCCACCACGTACACGCGCTCATGGCTGGCCACAAAGTCGTGAATTTCATGCGCGAACGGAAAGGCGCGAATGCGCATGTAGTCCACGCTCTGGCCGTGCTCCTTTTCAATCTGATCGAGGCTCTCGCGCAGCGCGAAATCGGTGGAACCAAAGGCCAGGAAGCCAATCTTCGACTTGCCGTTGCGGTACGCGACCGGCGCGGGAACCATGGTGCGCATATTCTCGAACTTGCGCGCCAGCCGCTCCATCACGGCCTGGTATTCCTCGGGCCGCTCGGTGTAGGCCGCCCCGTCATTGTGTCCCGAGCCGCGTGTAAAGTATGCCGCCTTGGGATGCATGGTGCCGGGAATCGTGCGCCAGCCGATAGCATCGCCATCTACGTCGCGGTAGCGCGCAAAGCTGCCCAGCTTTTCGAGTTCTTCGGCAGTCAGGATCTTGCCGCGATCGAGCGGCTTCTCAGGATACGCAAACTGCTCCGACATCCAGTTGTTCATGCCCAGGTCGAGATCGGTGAGCACGAACACCGGCGTCTGCATCCGCTCTGCCAGGTCGAAGGCCGCGTAGCCAAACTCGAAACACTCCTTGACGCTGCCCGGCAGCAGAACGGGATGCCTGGTGTCGCCGTGCGAAAGAAACGCCGTCGAAAGCAGATCGGACTGTTGCGTGCGCGTGGGCATGCCCGTGGAAGGCCCGGTGCGCTGCACATCAAAGATCACGCCGGGAATCTCGGCGTAGTAACCGAGTCCGGAAAACTCCGCCATCAGCGAGATGCCCGGGCCCGAGGTCGAGGTCATGGACCGCGCGCCGGCCCAGCCCGCGCCCAGCACCATGCCGATGGCCGCCAGTTCGTCCTCGGCCTGCACTACGGCGAACGTGGCCTTGCCCTCCGGCGTCACGCGGAACTTCTTCAGCAGATCCGTCGTGGCTTCAATCAGCGAGGTCGACGGCGTGATCGGGTACCACGCGACCACCGTCACGCCCGCGAACACCGCGCCCATGCCGCACGCCGCGTTGCCGTCGATGATGATCTTGCCCTGGGTCTGGCTCATCGGCTCGATGCAGTAGGGGTCCTGCTTGGTGAAGTTGGTGCGGGCATACTCGAAACCGGTTTCAACAGCGCCGAAGTTCAGCTCGAAGACCTTCTGCTTCTTGGCGAACTGCTTTTGCACGCACTTTTCCACCACGCCCAGGTCGATGCGCAGCAGTTGCGCCACGACGCCCACGTACACCATGTTCTTAACCAGCTTGCGCAGTTTGGCCTCGGGACACAGAGCCGCAGTAAGCTTGTCGAACGGGACCGGGTAGAAGACCACGTCGTCGCGGTATTGCTTGAGGTCCAGATACTCTTCGTAGATGGCCACGCCGCCGGCGGGCAGCGCCAGAACGTCCTCGCGCGCCGTTCCGGGGTTCAATGCCACCAGCACCTCGGACTCGCGCTTGCGCGCCACATAGCCGTCTTTGCTGGCGCGGATGGTGAACCACGTGGGCAACCCGGCAATGTTCGATGGAAACAGGTTCTTCCCGCTCACGGGAACGCCCATCCCGAAGATGCTCTTCAGCAGCACGCTGTTGGCGGACTGCGATCCCGATCCGTTCACCGTGGCTACATTGATGCTGAAGTCGTTGACGATACGCGGACGCGCACTGCTTTCGCCCTGCTCTTGACCGAGGGCCAGGTTTCCAGTCGCCATGTGGCGGGATTCCCTTCCGAAAAATCTTAAGCGATTTGCAGCGCCTCAGCAGCGCGCCGGACCACCCTCTTGAGGATGCCGGACCAACTCGCCCCAATATGTGATTATAGTCACTTCTCCGTGTCGCCGTATCGCACTGCGCCCCAATGGTAACCCCGTTGTATCAGGATCGGTCCGGACCGCCCATTTCGGCACTCATTGTTAGTAACCTACCTGTTTTCATTCCGTTACGGAAAACCCAAAAGCTAAGGGGCTGGCGCGGCACTGACCTCGAAACTTTGTGGTGCGAGTACCGCGCTCAGGTCGGGGTTGTAGTAGTCGGTTAACTACACCGACCTGGGCGGCTTCGCCATCGACGACGCCATCGGCAATCTTTATGTCCCCGGTCAGCAAACCCGGCTCAGCGCCAGCACCGAGCGCTACGCCATCGACCCCGCTACTGCGCCGATCGACAACTTCGTCACCGAGTTCCTGCCCGACGTGGCCCGCCACGTCCACATCCAGGTGGTCATCATCCAGCGCGTCATCAACCAGGTGGCGCGCACGGTTAGCACCGCGCGGTGAGTCGCACGATCTAACTAGCAGGCAGCGTGCGCATCAATTTACAGTGAGAGTCACCGTGGCATTCTGCTGGATTGACCCTGAGGTGGCGGTGACGGTCACAGTCGAAGTGACTGGCGTCGTTCCGCCGCCTCCGCCGCCACCTCCTCCGGCACCGCCGCTTCCACCACCTCCACAACTCGAGAGCAACGCCAGGCCGGCGAAGACCACAGCCAGCGCCAATCCAAATTGCACTGCGCGCCGCCGTCTGAAGGCGAAGATGCAAACCACTGCCGCAAGTGCAGTTGCAGGGGAAAGTGGACCCGGGCGGGGCCGGACGGTCATCGCTTGTGCGCCGACCGCAATCGTGAGTTGAGTTGTCGCGGCCGCGCCTGAAGGCGTCACCGTCGTGGGACTAAACGTGCAGCTTGCATTCGCCGGCAGCCCCGAGCATCTAAAACTGACCGTGGAGCTAAACCCGTACTGAGGCGTCACCGTCAAAGTCGTCAACCCCTGATTGCCGGAGTACGCGGTAAGCGAGCTCGGCGAGGCAGCGAGCGAGAAGGTGGGTGACAGGTTGATGGTATAAACAGACGACTCGACAGTGCTGTTCGTATATCCGCTGGCCACGGCGATGGCCTCGATGGTTTCCGTAGCCGATACCGTGATCGCGCTGCCGTAGACTGTCGAACTGGTCGTCGGAGTGGTTCCGTTGGTCGTGTAATAAATCGCTGCCCCCGCCGTCGCATCACTGATCGTCAGCGTTTGTGTTGCCGTGTATGTTCCACCCGGCACGCTGAAAGTTGGAGTGGCTGCCGTAGGAAGGATGAGGGCGTAGGTCGCGGTCGCTACCGCGCTTACAGAGTAGCTGCTGGCTACTGCGATCGCCGCGACTGTCTCCGACGAAGACACAGTGATCTGGCCGCTATAAACAGTCGAGCTGCCGTTAGGCATCGTTCCGTTTGTCGTGTAGTAAATCACAGCGCCTGGGGTTTGATCAGAGATGGTCAACGTCTGCGCCGAGGCATAGGTTCCCGAAGCCAAACTGAAGGATGGGATAGCCGCGGCCGAAGGGGGAAGAACGGCTGGAGTTCCTTTAAGGCTGTACTGCCACAGATCGTTGAGATAGCCGTGTGTGCCTTGTGCGTCGTATCCTAAACCGCCGAAGAGCCACAGATTGCCGTTGCTGTCCGACCAAGTTGTCGCGAATAACCGGGCTCCGGGGACATTTCCGGCCGCAGACGAACCCAGGGAGCCATAGACTCCTGGTTGACCATAGCTAGTGCTACCGCCGATCCATGCCCACTCGTCAATTGAAGGATTAAACTCCCAAAGATCGCTGAATAAAGCGTTAAGAGTGCCGCCGCCGAATAGCCAGAAATTGCCGTTTTGATCAGTCCAACCTGCGGCGCCCAAACGGCCAGGGGGAATATTGGCCGTGTTCCAATCCCCTAGAGTTCCGTAGCTTCCCACGACCGTTCCCGAGCCACC
>JBEKAS010000265.1:0-5200 GCA_050015795.1 Occallatibacter sp.
GCAGGCCGGGCCCCATGTAACGCACCATCATCAGCGGCAGTGCCTGGTTGTAGGTATGCAGCTCGGAATCGGGCGCGCCGCTCAAAACCTTGCGCTGAACATCGGCGGAGAGATTGGTCTTGGCCATGGCGGCCGAACAGTCGCCGGAATTCTCGAGCTCGCCGGCGGTTGCCCGCGCGCACGCGGCCACCACGTCTTCGCCCACCAACTGGCGATGGCTGCCATCGGGATTCTGCAACAGCACCAGGCCGAGCAGTCCGGGCAGAATGACGATGAACGGAACTGCCATCTTGAAGAACGAGCCGATGATGGGCGCCATGCGCGCGGCGCGCAAATTGTGCGCGGCCAGCACGCGCTGCACGACGAGAAAGTCCGTGGTCCAGTAGCCGAAGCTGATCACAAAGCCCAGGCCGAAGACGATGCCCGTCCAGTGCACGCCCATGGGGTTGGCGGCAAAACTGCCGGTGTCGCGCCACAGATGGAAATAGCTGTCGGGCGCCACCGTGGAACTCATCGTCTGCAGGTTTTGCATGATCTTGGTCTTCAAGCCGCCGACCCCGCCCGACTGTATCAGCCCCAGGATGGGCACCAGCAGCGCTCCGCCCCAGATGAGTACGAATTGCAGCACCTCATTGAAGATGGCCGAGCGCAAACCGCCCAGTCCCACATACGCGGCCACGGCCAGCGACGAAACGATGATGGAGAAGTTCAGATCCCATCCCAGCACAACCTTCATCACCACGGCCATGGCAAACATGTTCACGCCGCTCATCAGGATCATTTCCACGGCGAAGGCGAAGGCGGCCACGCTGCGCGCGTGTTCGCCGTAACGCAGGTTCAGGTAGCCGGGCACCGAATGGGTCTTACACACGTAGTAGAAGGGCATCATCATCAGGCCCAGAAAGAGCATGGCGGGGATGGCGCCGATCCAATACCAGTGGGTGGCCAGAATGCCGTATTGGTAGGCCGATCCGGCCCAGCCCATCAGTTCGAGCGATCCCAGATTGGCGCTCACAAAGCTCAGTCCGGCGATCCAGGCGGTCATCTCGCGGCCGGCCATGAAGAACTCTTCGCTGGTGTTGGTGCGGCCCTTCAGGTAGAAGCCGATCCAAAGCACCATGGCGAAGTAGAGACAGATCACCACCACATCGAGCGAGCGCAGATGCGCCAGCGGCTCCGTGTTGAACAAGAGCATGGCCGGCAAAGAGCTTGGGAAGCCGGTGGCAATGGGACCAGTGAGCAAACCGAACATGAGCGTCACCTGAAAGGACGAGAATGCGCCCGCGGAGGCCTCGGACGTTCGCATTAAGTAAATTGCTTTACTCGGGCACTTGTCAAGCGCAAAGCGCTGCCCGCGCGGAGCAGAATTCCTGCTTCCGCCAAGGCCGGCGCGTCGTCACTGCAAACTTGGTCCAATCCGTAGGCAGCGAACGAGAAAGCGTTTACTCACCGAAGTGTACTATAGCCCCCGAGACCCGATTGTCATCCATTACCGGTCATCGCCTCGTGACCGATCCGCGAAATCGGGCTGTGCACGCAATTGCCGCGAAGGTATTCGCGAGTCAGCATGGCTATATAATCAGGCGTTCCAACTTTCAACGTCTCGCGAAGCACGGAGGCTGAGTATGGCTGCCTCGTCACACTTCTCTCTCGTCAAATGGTACATGGATTGCGTAAGCGATCGAGGAGAGGTGACGATCCTTTACAGCGCTCGCGCGCGCTGGCGAGGCATCCGCCTCGCGTACAGCAACCTGATCTGGACGGATGGCGCGACGGGCAAGTCTACGTCGTCGATGCACGGTGCAAAGATTCGTCGTGACGGGCAACAGATCTTCGTCGCGTCGCCGCAACTTGGCATTCAGGGAAAATGGACGGCACGCGCTGCGCCAGTTGAGCGCATCGTGTATGCATGCGAATCCGGCTCGGTGGTTTGGAGCTGCCTGCAACCGGCTGCCTCGGTTTCCCTGAGCACGGGCGAGAAAAACCTGGCGGGCGCCGGATATGCCGAATGCCTCACGCTGACGTTGCCTCCCTGGCAACTGCCCTTGCGGCATTTGCAGTGGGGCCGCTTTGTGTCAGACCCCGATGCGCTCACCCCCGATGCGCTAACCTGGATCGACTGGAAGGGCCCTTATGCGCTCAGCCTGGCCGTCCACAACGGCCGAAGCCACGAAGGCGCATCCATCTCAACCACCGAGGTCGTATGGGGCGGAGGAAAACTGAACATGGAAGAACCTCTTGCGCTGCGCGCCGGGCGGCTGGGATCAACGGTGCTACCGGCAGCACCCGCATTGAGCAAAATCTTTCCCCACTCCCTTTTCAACATTGAAGAAAAGAAGTGGAGGAGCCGGGGAATCCTGGAGACTCCCGATCATCAAAGCCGCGGTTGGGTCATTCACGAGACGGTCGATTGGAGCCCCGATTGAAAAACTCGACGCGCTCTCATCTGGCGAAAACACTTTATGGATTCGCGTTTGTGGTTGCTGTGCCTGCTGCTCTTGCGGCGTGGGCGCATGCATCGCGCCACGCGGTTCATCTTGCCGTATTGCACTCCCCGGGCTTCGGCGCATGCCTCGCGGGAAGCGGCATTGCGATGATACTCGCCGCGATGGTGTCGCTTTGGCGCGATGGAGGCGGATTGCCAATGAACGCGTTTCCGCCTCCGCGATTCGTCGACCGAAACATTTATGGCGTGGTTCCACATCCGATTTATGCGGGATTCGTAATTGCTTGTGCGGGTGTCGCCATCTTTTTGGGGTCGCCGAGCGGGCTATGGCTGGTGACGCCCGCCGCGGCGCTGGGCTGCTCTGCATTG
This sequence comes from Occallatibacter sp., assembly GCA_050015795.1. GTDB lineage: Bacteria > Acidobacteriota > Terriglobia > Terriglobales > Acidobacteriaceae > Telmatobacter. Next base: position 2,816 of record JBEKAS010000265.1, read on the forward strand.
GTGCTTGGTTACGAGCTGCCTGACCTACGTAAACGATTTGGCGCTCCTGCCGTTTCATGCTGGCTGCCGCAAGGCGCGGCCGGCAAGCCATCGTTCCTGGAACGCATCCGCGTCTACCTCGTGGTTCTGCTGCCGTGGCTCACCATCTTCGAGTTGTTCGGCGTGTTGGGAAAGCCGCTGGGCGCAATGAGCACGTATCTGCCCTTCGAAATGCGCTTGCCGGTGATTGAGCAGACAGAGATTGTCTATGCCAGCACCTATCTTGTCGTGCTATTGACCCCGCTGCTTGCATCGTCGGGCCTTGCGCTACGGCGGTTCGCCCTGCGCGGACTGACGGCGATGGCAGTCATCTTTCCGTTGTATCCGCTGCTTCCCGTTTTTGTGCCGCCTCGGCCGTTTCAGCCCGTCGGCCCGTTGGGAACGATGCTCGCAATGGAGAGAACGCCGTTCTCGGGAATCGCAGCGTTTCCTTCATTTCATGTGGTGTGGGCCCTCATTGCGGCGTCGGCGCTCGGCGAAGGCAGCAAATGGAAGAAACGCCTGTGGTGGACCTGGGCGGTGCTGGTGAGTTTGAGCTGCATCACCACCGGCATGCACTCCGTGCTCGACGTGATTGCCGGAGCGATTGCCTACATCGTGATTGTGCGCATCGACTGGATCTGGGCGTCGATCCTCAAGTGCGCGGAGCGATTGGCAAATTCGTGGAAGGAGTGGCGCATCGGCCCGGTGCGCATCATCATTCATGGCGCTTACGCAGGCTCAGCTGCGCTCATCGGCGTGCTGATCATCGAGTCCCTCGTGGGACGCGACGGAGCCGTCGTGGCAGCCGGCATCTTTTCGGCGCCATCATTGGCGCGGTGCTTTGGGCGCAATGGGTGGAGGGCTCGCCTTCGCTGCTGCGGCCGATGGGGTTCTACGGAGGAGTGATTGGCGCGATGATCGGCGCCGTTCCCGCCGTGTTTCTCGGCATCAACTTTTGGACCGCCTTGGCCGCGTTCGCTGTGGCCGGGCCATGGATTCAGGCGGCCGGAAGACTCCGTTGCCTGGTGCAGGGTTGCTGCCACGGCCGCGCCACCGTGAACGCATCGGGAATCCGCTACACGCAGCCGCGTACGCGCGTCTGCCGTCTCGCGAAACTCGCCGGTGTCCCGATTCACGCCACGCCGGTGTATTCGATTCTGTGGAACTTTGTCGTCGGCACGGCGCTCCTGCGCCTGCTGGCGGTGCACGCGCCGGGCACCATGATCTGCGGAATCTATTTTCTGCTCTCCGGCGCAGGCCGCTTTGCCGAAGAAGCCTACCGCGGCGAACCGCAGACCCTGGTGAGGTGCGGGCTGCACCTCTATCAGTGGATCGCTGCTTTCACATTTGTGCTGGGAGCCGTGTTCACTGCCATCCCAAGCCCGGCGATGAATTTCTTCACTCCGCTCAACACAAGTTCCGTGATTCTCGCCATCGTCTGCGCGGCCACATGCTGGTTCGTAAGCGGTGTCGACTTCCCTGAGGTTTCACGCCGCTTTGCGCGATTGACGTAGCGATACTTCGCGTGGCGCGCTCCGCCGCCCTTCACGGCGATTGAACTGTCCGGTGGTGTCCTGCGACATGGTCGGATTGGTGCCGCCTGTCGCGCATGAAGCCTTCGCCCTTGGTAAGCCAGGCAATACCGAATGCGCAGTTCGCCAACGACTCGCACCAGAAGAGCCAATGGCTCGGATGCCGCCGTTCGACGACTTTCAAGATGGTGAGACTGACCATTGCGATCATGCAGGCAACCATGATGAGGCCACTGGTCGCGTAAATTCGATTTCTGTCCCGCTTGCGGTGCGTAAAGGGCTTTTCCGGAGAAGACTTGCGAAACAGAAAGATGCAGATGTAGGCAAGCATGAGATACATGAGCGCGGCGAATGCGGTATGGATCAAGCCGAATACAAAATCCATCTGCGTGTAATAGCTGCTGCGTGGGTTGAACGAGGGGCAACACGCCACGCCTAAAGTGACCGCTCCGGCCAGGTAGCCGGTGATCTCATCGTGCAGATCGTATCCGCGCGAGCCGGCGAGAAATGCCGCAATGGCGCAGAGGCTGCCGACGTAAAGGTCGCGCATGGGCGTGTAGTAGTAGTCGCTGATGGAGCGTTCGAGGAGTGGATGCGGCAGGTGACCGGATCCGAGAAGAGCGGTTAGGATGGAACCGGCGGCGAGAGCGAAAGGCAGCGCCAGCGCGATTAGACCCACCATCCGCCGCATCGTGTAATACGAGAGGACAACAGGATTGGTTGACGTGCTGCGGGGTAACATGGCGCCCTCCGCGGATGAATTCTTCGGAAAGAAGAAGCATAGCGCAGATTGGGCGCATTTAGTGTCCGACGACGATTACTTGAAAGCTGC
>JBEKAS010000266.1:0-5194 GCA_050015795.1 Occallatibacter sp.
ATCCATCCCCTGGCTCTACGCCGAAATCGTGCGCCTTCTCGCCGCGCGCGAACGCGTGCACCTGATCGTCGAAGACGCCAAAATCGAGAAGCGCGTGGTGAGCATGCTGAAGCGTGCGTGCGCGAACCTCGATCAGGTGAGCTTTCATCGCTGGCCCACCGATCGCGGCTGGACGCGGGATTCAGGTCCGATCTTCGTCCGAAAGCCGGAAGGCCGGGTAGGCCTGACGAACTGGCGCTTCAACGGTTGGGCCAAATACGACGACTGGCATCTCGACGACAAGCTGCCCGGCCGCGTGACGAAACTACTTGGCTGCCGGGAATGGAAACCACTTGTCCAAAACCAAGACGGTACGAAGCACATCGTCCTTGAGGGTGGGTCGATTGACGTCAACGGCCAAGGCGTTCTGCTCACCACTGAAGAGTGCCTGCTGAGCGAGGTGCAGCAGCGCAATCCCGGCCTGAGCCGGGTGCAGTTGGAGCGTGCGTTCCACGACTTTCTCGGCATCGATCAGGTGATCTGGCTGGCCCGCGGCATTGCCGGCGACGACACCCACGGCCACGTGGACGACATTGCGCGCTTCGCCGGGCCGGAGACGATTGTTGCCGCCGTCGAGCCCGACACCAGCGACCCCAACCACGCGCCGCTCAAAGAGAATCTCGCGCAGTTGAAGGCGGCGCGCACGCCCGGCGGAAAGCAGTTCACCATTGTGGAACTGCCCATGCCGCGCCCGATTGTCTTTCGCGGGCAGCGCCTTCCGGCCAGCTACGCCAACTTCTACATCGCTAACGGCCTGGTGCTCGTGCCCACCTTTCACGATCCCAACGACCGCGTGGCGCTGAACCTGCTGGCCGAGGTTTTCCCGGACCGCGAGGTGATCGGCGTGCACTCGATGGACCTGATCTGGGGCCTCGGGGCGTTGCACTGCATGACGCAGCAGCAGCCGGCAGGTGCGGGATGATGAAATTTCAGGTTAGAATGCTGAAGTAAGGGGATTCCTCATGAGACTGGACGCCAAAGAAGCTATCGTCGCCGCTCGCGAGCATTTCCTGCACTTGCTCCCAGAGATTGTGAAATCCGGTGAGGTCAGAGAGGGTGAAGCTCGTTTAGAAGAAATTGAGAAAGAAGGCAATAATTGGGCGGTCACCTTAAGCGTTCCCTACAAAGAAACGTCCGGAAATATCTACATTAAGCATCTCGGCGGCGGTTCTTCCTTTGGATATAACCGAATCGCCAAAACTGTCGTTGTAGATGGGGCCAACGGGAAATTCATCGCACTGAAACAGCGAGCGGCATGAATCTCGCGGATCACCCTCTCCTCAAACCGCATGTGGGCAAGCGAGTAATCCTTGACTCGAATTTACTGCTATTCCACTGGTGCGTCGGTTTCGATCCCAATCTGATAACCACCTTTAAGCGCCTGAATAGCTTTCAGGCTGAAGATGTCGTACTGCTCTCTGAAACCCTGAAGTTATTCTCGGCAGTTCGAACAACTCCACAGGTGCTGACCGAGGTCTCGAACCTTACAAATCAGCTTCCAGGTTGGGGTAAACGAGACTGGTCTGTGCATTTTTCACACCAGATAGAGGTTATTCCGGAGGAATGGACTCCGGCGGCAACAGTAGCCACAGGTGACTTCATGTGGCTCGGGCTGACAGATGCGGCGTTGGCGGCATTGGCGGAGACGCATGTGATCCTCACTCTAGACTTCCCGTTGAGTAACTCACTTGAGTCGCGAGGGCTGAACGTGATTAACTTCACGCACCTTCGGAGCCTTTGGTTGGAATGATAGACAGCGAAGCCATGCAAGCCGCGCTGGCCGAGGCGCGTTTTGCCGCCGAGGCAGGCGAGGTGCCAATCGGCGCGGTAGTAGTTCGCGAGGGCGCGATCGTTGCCCGCGGGCAGAATCGCGTGCTGCGCGACGTCGATCCCACGGCTCACGCGGAAATCGTTGCGTTGCGCGCAGCCGCCGCGGCCCTAGGCAACTATCGGCTCGCCGCTTGCACGCTCTACGTGACGCTCGAGCCCTGCGCCATGTGCGCCGGAGCCATGATTCACGCGCGCATTGACCGCCTGGTCTTTGCCGCCGCCGATCCCAAGGCCGGAGCGTGCGGGACTGTTCTCGAAGTGTTGAATCATCCGCAACTCAACCACCAGATGCAGGTGGAGCAGGGAATTGGGGCCGACGAATCCGCCGAATTGCTGCGGGGATTCTTTCGGGAGCGGCGGTAGAACCGAATCGAACTCCGCTAACTCCGCTAACGCCACTACTTCCTCGTCAGCTTGCGCCCAGCTACCCCACGGACGAAGACCTATCCGTGGGGTCCCGGGTTGGTGGTTTACGGTTTTCTGTCTGGTCTAGTGTTTCTTGGCGTACTCGGCCATGCCCTGAAAGTCGATGAAGACCGCAGGTTCATTGCCGATGACCCAGCCGTCGTGTCCTGGTGGAATAAGGACGACATCGCCGGCTACGGTGGTCATCTCGGCGCCGTCGTCCATGCGCAGGAGCATTTTTCCAGAAAGCTGGTAGCCGAAGTGAGCGCACTCGCAGCTGCGCGTCTTGGCTAGGGGCCCAATGCAGGCGGACCACTTCCATCCCGGCTCGAAGGTGGCGCGTGCAACCGTATGATCGCCCACCTGCAGGACCTCGACCCTGCCTTTGTCAAACGGCCTGACCTCGGCGGGCGCACTGAAATTCTTTCTTTCCATTTTTGACGCTGTTGCTGGCATAGCTTACCTCCTTGGGGAATATTTTGGGGAATTGATTGGGGACCATCGTGCAGAAATACGATACATCCGGCATCCGGTCATGTGAAATATTTTATTGATCATTTCCTCGTCAGTTTGCGAATCCTTTCCGCCTCCGCCGGCCACTTTGCCGCCAATTCCGCGTAACTTCCGCTCTCGTAATCCGCAAAGTCGAAGCCCGGGGTGACGGTGCAACCGAAGAGAGCCAGTTTTCCACCTTCCACGAGCCGCTCGCCTTGCCACACGCCCGCCGGAACCAGGATTTGCGGCACCTGTCCAGCCGCTAAATCCGGTCCAAAAGTTAAAACGGCGGAGCCGCCGGAGGGGTAGAGGAGGAGCATCTCCACCGGATCGCCGAGGTAGAAGTGGAAAATCTCATCGGAGGCGACCCTGTGCATCTCCGAGAAGGTTGCCTCTTCGAGCAGGTAATAAATCGCCGTGCCCTGCGCGCGCACGCCGCGCTCGAGTTCGACTGTGCCCGCGGAGGTGAAGGTGCGGCGGTACCACCCACCCTCGACCGGGTGCGGCTCCAGCTTGAGCAGCGCCTTAATCTCTTCTGCGGTCATCGCCCTCCTCTGCCGTCATGGGGCTCTCCCTGGTGGTCTTCATCACAGAGCATAGCAGCGAGTCGGCCGTAGAATGCGCCCATGACAGTGCAGTTGTACGCCACGAACTGCTGCCGCGATTGCCGCGCGGCCAAGCAGTTCCTGAATGCGCATGGCATACCGTACACCGAAATTGACGTGGACGCGAACCCCGTCGCCTCGGCCGAGGTGATTGAGCATGCGGGCAAGCGCGCGGTGCCGCAACTGGTGATCGACGGCGAGTGGTTCCAGCCCTACACTCCCGGCCGCGGACTGCTGGTGGAAGAACTGGAGCGCCGCCTGCACATTGCGCGGGTGTGAGCAGAGACTTGTAGCCTGTCACCTTTGCGGCAAGAAACAAGAACGTTGCGGGGATGGTCACCCAAATTCCTCGCGGATCAACGCCTTACCCTCGTACAATTTAAGGTGGACGCTCGGAGTAGGCGTCCTTTTGGCCGCGGTTTTTTGCAATTGTCTCTACGCGGAACGGCTCGCGTTAAGCGTGGTCGCCGAGTGCCCGCATGATGGAGCTAACAGCTAGAAGCTAAGAGCTAGGAGCTGATTTTGATTGAACGCTATACGCGCCCGGCGATGGGTGGCATCTGGACGGAAGAGAACAAGTACCGCTGCTGGCTGCAGGTGGAGTCGGCGGCGAGCACGGTGCTGGCCGAAGACGGATTAATTCCGGCCGCCGCTGCCGAGGCCATCGCCACTAAAGCCACCGTCTCCGCCGCGCGCGTTGCGGAAATCGAGGCGGAGGTCAAGCACGACGTCATCGCCTTCACCACTGCAGTTGCGGAGTCTCTCAAAGACCAAGGCCTCGACGGCCACTCCCGGTGGCTGCATTACGGGCTCACTTCGAATGATGTAGTGGATACGGCGCAGGCGCTGCAAGTGAAGGAAGCATCGGCGCTGATCAAGGAGGGAATTGCCGCGTTGCTGGCGGTGCTTAAGCGCCGCGCGCTTGAGTTTAAGCACACGCCCATCATCGGTCGCACGCACGGCATCCATGCGGAGCCGACCACCTTCGGCCTCAAGCTGCTCAATTGGTATGCCGAGATGGGGCGCAATGCCACTCGCTTCAATGCGGCGGCCGAGGACATGCGCGTGGGCAAGCTATCGGGAGCCGTGGGAACCTTCGGCCATCTCAATCCAGAACAAGAAGAAAAAGTCTGCGAGCGACTGGGACTCAAGTCCGCGCCGGTGGCCACGCAGGTCATCCAGAGGGACCGCCACGCCGCCTACATCGCAACTTTGGCAATTATGGGCAGCACGCTCGACAAGATTGCCGTCGAAGTGCGCCATTTGCAGCGCACCGAGGTGCGCGAGGCGCAGGAGTACTTCAGCGAGAAGCAAAAGGGTTCCTCGGCCATGCCGCACAAGAAGAATCCCATTACGAGCGAGCAAATCAGCGGGCTGGCGCGCGTCCTTCGCGGCAATGCGCAAGCGGCGCTCGAGGATATTCCGCTGTGGCACGAGCGCGACATTTCGCACTCCTCGGTCGAGCGCGTGATTTTCCCCGATTCGACGATTTTGGCCGATTACCTGCTCGCCAAGGCAACAGACCTCATCGATCGCCTGCTGGTGTACCCGGAGCGGATGAAGAAGAATCTGGAATCGACGGGCGGGCTGATTTTTTCCGGGCAACTGCTGCTCGATCTAGCCGAGGCCGGCATGTTGCGCGAAGAGGCGTATCGCCTTGTGCAGTCGCACGCCATGCGCGCCTGGAAGGAAGACCTGAACTTCCGCGAAGAAGTAGCCCGCGACCCGGCGATTACAAAGCTGCTCTCGCCGGAAAAGTTAGAAAAGACCTTCGACTACACGCGGCAACTGGGCAATGTGGACGCGATTTTCGTGCGCGT
>JBEKAS010000267.1:0-5172 GCA_050015795.1 Occallatibacter sp.
TACAAAGGCACGAGGAATATCTGGGTGAAGAAAGCGAACGAACCTTTTGTCGCGGCGCGTCCAGTGAGCTCTGAAGCCACGAGACCGATTCGATACTACTTTTGGAGCCGCGATTCGAAGTACATCCTGTATTCGCAGGATGCAGGCGGCGACGAGAACTTCAACGTATACGCCATTGACCCGTCACGGCCGGCCGATCCGGCGACAGGCGTGCCGCCCACGCGCGCGTTGACCAATCTGAAAGGCGTGCGCACTGAGATTTTCGCGGTGCCGCGAGCAAAGCCTGACATTCTCTATATCGGCCTGAACGACCGTGATCCGCAGTGGCACGATCTATACGAGCTGCACATCTCAACCGGCGAAAAGACCCTGTTGCGCAAGAATACGGAGCGCGTAGCAGGTTGGGACTTTGACCACGACGGCAATTTGCGGCTTGCCGAACGCACTACCCAGACCGGTGACACGGAGATCTTGCGAGTAGACCCGGAGGGGTTCAAGGTCATTTATAGCTGCAATGTGCTGGAGAACTGCGGAGTTGACGATTTTGTTGCCGGCAACAAGCGGGCTTACCTGGAAACGAATAAGGGCGAGCTGGAATTGAGCGAGGTTGAGCTGCTTGATGTCGCAACCGGGGCAGTCACGACCTACGAGAGCGACCCCGAACATCGTGTGGACTTTGGGGGCCTGCAGATTTCCGACGTGGACTATCACGTCTATTTCACCAGCTACGAGGACGAACGCCCGCGCCGCTACTTCCGGGACAAAGAATTCGAACAGGAATTCCGTTGGCTCCACTCAAAGTTGCCGGGCAAGGAAATCACGTTCGGCTCGCGGTCGGCGGACGAGAATATCTGGATAGTGACGGCGTACAGCGACACCGAGCCGGGCGAAACGTATCTGTGGGACCGCAAAGCAAAGACGCTCGTTTTGCAATACCACATTCGCGAGGAATTGCCTCGCGCCTCACTCTCCGAACGAAAACCGTACCGCTTCAAGTCGTCTGACGGTCTCGAGATTCCCGCTTATTTGACGCTGCCGAAGGGATTGCCGCCGAGAAATCTGCCGTTGATTGTTTTGCCGCACGGGGGACCCTGGGCCCGCGACGATTTTGGCTACGATACCTATGCGCAGTTCTTCGCCAACCGCGGCTACGCTGTACTGCAGCCCAATTTCCGCGGCTCGACAGGATACGGCAAGAGGTTCCTGAATGCCGGCAATGGCGAGTGGGGCCGCAAAATGCAGGATGATTTGACCTGGGGCGTAAAGGCAGTTGTGGCTGATGGAACCGTGGATGCGAAGCGCGTGGGCATCTTCGGAGGTTCTTACGGCGGATATGCAACGCTGGCCGGAGTTGCGTTTACGCCGGATGTCTATTCGGCTGCAGTGGCCTATGTTGCGCCGTCGAATCTGATCACCTTGCTGGATGCCATCCCGCCGTACTGGGAGTCTTTTCGCAAGACTATGTATACACGGATGGCGGACCCGACAACGCCGGATGGCAAGGCGCTGCTGATTGCCGAGTCTCCGCTGACCCAGGCCAAAGCCATCGTGACGCCGCTGATGGTGGTGCAGGGGAAAAACGATCCGCGCGTGAATATCCGTGAGAGCAATCAAATTGTGGCTGCCGTGCGCGACAACGGCAAGCCCGTTGAATACCTGGTAGCTTCCGATGAGGGCCACGGCTTTGCGCGGCCCATCAACAACTTGGCGATGGTTACCGAGATGGAGGCATTTTTCGCAAAATATCTCAACGGGCGCTATCAGGCCGACGCTCCGCCGGACGTAGAGGCAAAACTCAAAGAGATGACAGTCGATCCAAAGACAGTGAGCGGTGCCGTGGCCCTGAACGGTGCACTCGCACCGTCAAAATGAGCAGCCCGTTGCGGTAGTCTGACTACCGGATCTGAATGAACCGCATCCCCTTCGCCGAAGTACAGACAACCGTTGCCGTCGTCCTGCGCAAGCTCGGCTTCACCGCCGATCGCGCCCAGACCTGCGCACGCCTCTTTGCCGAAACCACGCGCGATGGGGTGTATACGCACGGCATCAACCGCTTCCCGCGTTTTGTGGCCACCATTGGCAACGGCTCTGTCGATCCTGCAGGCCAGGCCGCGGCCACAGCGCGGCTGGGCGCGCTCGAGCGCTGGGACGGGCACAAAGGCCCTGGCAATTTGAACGCGCTGGCCGCCATGGAGCGCGCCATCGCACTCGGCCGCGAACACGGCGTAGGATGCGTGACCATGGGCAACACCAATCACTGGATGCGCGGCGGTACCTACGGTTGGCAGGCGGCTGAGGCAGGCATGATCGGCATCTGCTGGACCAATACCATGCCCAATCTGCCGCCCTGGGGCGGAGCGGAACGCGCCATCGGCAACAATCCCCTCGTGATCGCCGTGCCGCGCGCTGGCGGCCCGGTGGTGCTCGACATGGCCATGTCGCAGTTTTCCTACGGGACCCTCGAAAACTACAGGAAGCGAGGCGAGCAGCTGCCAGTGGACGGAGGCTTCGACACCGAGGGCAATCTGACCCGCGATCCGGCGGCAATCGAGAAGTCCTGGCGGCCGCTGCCAATTGGCTACTGGAAAGGCTCAGGTCTCTCGGTGCTGCTTGACTTGGTCGCCGCCATGATGGCGCTGGGCCGCGCCACCCATGAGATCGCACCCGACGCCGAGCGCGAAGTCGGCGTCTCGCAGATGTTTTTGGCTCTCAACCCCGCCGCATTTGACCCTGCGTCGCAGGCTGAGGAAATCGCCGACGCGGTGGTCGCCTCCCTGCACAACTCCCGGCCAGCCACGCCAAATCGCAAAGTCCGGTATCCCGGCGAGCAGACCCTGCGCATCCGCGAGGAAAACCTGCGCCTTGGGCTGCCCGTCGAGCCCGCCGTATGGGCTGAGATTCTGGCGATGTGAAAAAGGCCGGACGCAGCTGCGTGCCTCCGGCACTGCCGCTTTGGGCGGTTCTTAGTACCCCATGATGTTGTAGCCGCAATCGACGTAGATGATTTCGCCTGTAACGGCACTGGCCAGTCCGCTGGCCAGGTAAAGCGCCGTGCCGCCCACTTCGCTCTGGTCCACGTTGCGGTGCAGCGGCGCTCGCTCGGCATGAGACTTGAGCATCTCTCCCAGTGCGCCCACGCCGCGCGCGGCGAGCGTCTTGATGGGCCCGGCCGAAATGGCGTTGACGCGGATGTTCTTCGGGCCCAGCTCGTACGCCAGGTAGCGCACGGCAGACTCCAGCGAGGCTTTGGCCAGCGCCATCACGTTGTAATGCGGCACCACTTTTTCCGCGGCGTAGTAAGTCAGCGTGATAATGCTGCCGCCTTCCGTCATCAACGGCAACACGCCGCGGCTTACGGCAATCAGCGAGTAGACGCTCACGTCATGCGCGATGCGGAAGCCATCGCGGCTGGTGTTGATGAATTCGCCCTTCAGGTCCTCGGCGGGCGCGTAGGCAATGGCGTGCACCAAGATGTCGATCTTCGCGTACATTTCCTTGAGCGCTGCGAACAGGGTTGCGATCTCCTGGTCGTTCGACACGTCGCACTGGAAGCCGCTCGCCGCTCCGAGCTCGTTGATCAGGTCCTCGGCCTCGGCCCGCATGCGCTCGTTCTGGTAACAGATGGCCAGGGTGGCGCCGGCCTCGTGGAGTTTTTGGGCGATGCCCCAGGCGATCGAGCGCTTGTTGGCCAGCCCAAAGACCACGGCCGTCTTGCCCGCCAGGTTAATCATGCTTGGGTTGTTCCTCCGAGAGTCTGGTCCAAAGGGGAATACGGCGGTGCCGCGCCAATTTTCAGAATACCAGAGCGATTTTCGTCGCAATCGCGCGGTGGGTCAGTAATGGAGCGGCAGTCTCCCCCACCCTTATGAAGTCCGCTGCCGCGGACTCCCGAGAGATGGGGCAACCGTTACCCGCCGAGATCGATCAATTCCACATGTCCCACAGGCCGCTTCAGGAATCGCGAGCCGAGGCGCTCGAATTTTTCCACGGAATCGGTGGCGAAACAACGCACCTCGGTCTCTCGAGCTGCGCCCGCAGCCGTCGGCGCAACGCGTCCCCCGAAGCGCCCCCCTAAGCGACCATTGCAGAGCTCGACCGCGGCCTGCGCCGCCGATTCGGCCGAATCGATCACCTTTACTCCCGGCCGCACCGCGTGCTCGATCAGCGGCCGCAGCAGCGGGTAGTGGGTGCAGCCCAGCACCAGCGTGTCGGGCTTGAGCCCCTGTGCGGCGGCCTCGGCGCGCAACTCGTTCAAGTAAATGTCAATCACCTGTGCGGTCACGGGATGGTCGGTCCATCCCTCCTCGACCAGCGGCACCAGAAGCGGGCAGGCTTTCTCGATGGCACGCAATCCCTGTGCGCGGCACGCCGCCGCGTAGGCATGGCTTTGCACCGTGGCTTCCGTGGCGATCACCAGCACGTCACCCGTGGCGGAAGCCTGTCGCGCGGCAATCGCGCCCGGCTCGATCACGCCCAGCACGGGAACCGGCACCGCATCCTGAATGGCGTCGAGCGCCAGGGCGCTGGCCGTGTTGCAGGCGATTACCAGGAACTCCGCGCCCTGTTCGCGCACCAGGAATTGCGCGCTCTCGGCAGCGTAACGCGCAATCGTGCGCCGAGATTTCGAGCCGTAGGGCAGCCGCGCCGTGTCGCCGAGAAACGCGAAGCGCGCGCGCGGCAGCTGCTCAATGAGCGTGCGCAGCACCGTCAATCCGCCAAAGCCGGAATCGAAGACGCCGATGGTGGGAGTTGTGGCTGAGGTTGGGATCGTGGTCACGGGTGAGCTCCCTCGGTTGGAACCGTATCGGCGGCAAGATAGGTGCGTGTCAGATCGGCGTGGCCGGCCAGGGTAGCGCGCGTCTGGCCCTCCACCAGAAATCGTACCTCGGTCACGCGCGGCAGGTTGGCTTTGAGCGTGGCACAGATAGAGAGAATGGTAAGCGTTTCGATCTCGAGTCCCGAAGGATGTCCCGCCGCAAACGCGCTGGTCAGATTCACCACGGCAAGCTGCGGCGCCGTGGGCGAGGCCTTTCCACTGCCCTCCGCGATGGGCACAAGAAACACTTGTGCGATGGAGTTGGCGCCGCCGGGAACCGGATGCGCGGCATCGGGTGCAGCGTACAGGTCGAGCAGTTTGCCCAGCACGGCCCGCGCGCGGGCCTCGGGATTCTG
>JBEKAS010000268.1:0-6140 GCA_050015795.1 Occallatibacter sp.
GAAGGAGAGGCTCGATGGGGGTTCGGCGGAAGCTCTTGGGGTTCTGACCTTGGGGCGGCTCTTGGTCTTAAGGCATGTGCGGGTCTGGAGACCCGCACGACAGCCGGCCGGGAGGCCGGCGCTACATTCGCTGCCCATCGTTCGCGAAGCTGCGCAAAAAAAATCGGGCCGTTCGCGAAGGAGAGGCTCGATGGGGGTTCGGCGGAAGCTCTTGGTGTTCTGACCTTGGGGCGGCTCTTGGTCTTAAGGCATGTGCGGGTCTGGAGACCAGCACGACAGCCGGCCGGGAGGCCGGCGCTACATTCGTTGCCCATCGTTCGCGAAACTGCGCAAAAAAATCGGGCCCTTCGCGAAGGAAGGGCCCGATGGCTGCGTTGGTTCGAAGTTTTTAGTTCACCGTCACTGTGAAGGTCTGGGTGACCGGAGGAGTGACGGACGGGGTCGCCGAAACCGTCACGGTGTAGGTGTAGGTGCCGGCCAACGTGCCGGGATCGCTCTGGCCTCCGCCTCCACCACCGCCGCCGCTGCCGCCGCCGCTGCTGCAGCTTGCCAGGGTGCCGATTGCAACCAGGGCGACGAGGATGGAGAGCATGGAGCGCCAGCTACGCCGACGGGCCGGAATGCCGAAGAACACAAGCAGGGCCAGAACCGCGCCGGAGCCTGCTCCCAGCCAGCCTTTATTGCCGCCGCCGGGCAACTCTGGACGCGCCAGCGCTGCGGTCACCGGGGCGTAGGTGCCGATGGTGAATGTCACGCTGCAACTGGTGCCGCAGGTGGCGAGATTGATCTGGCTGTTCCCGCCGCCGGTGCATGTGGTGCCGTCGCCGCCGCTTGCCGTGGTGCCGGTCTGCGCACAGGTCAGCGTCAGAGTTCCGGTATAGCCGGCCGTCGCCGCCGCCGTCACGGTAACGGTTGCCGATTGACCCGGTGTGACGCTGGTGGAGCTGGGCGTACCGGGCGTGAGAGTGAAGGAGGACTCAGTGACATTGACCGAGCCGGTATTCTGTCCAGCGGCGTAGTTGCTGTCGCCGCTATATTTGGCGGTCAGCGTCACAGCCGATGTCCAATCATTGGTGGTCCCCGAGCCCAGAGAGTTGGCCGGAATGGTGAACGTGCAATTGGTGGTCAGGCTGGCGCTCGAGTCGATTGTTGACGGGGTGGGAGTGACCGAGATGACAGGCGTCAGCAGCGACGTTGAGCTCGTGGTCACCGTGACTGTGCCTGTACCAGTCTTGGCCGCATAGTTGACATCGCCGGTGTAGCTCGCGGTCAACGTGTCGGCTTCCCCGGAACTGGTGCCCGGCAAATTATTGGCCGGGATGGTAAAGGTATAGGATCCGCTGCTGTTCAGCGTGCCGGTTGCCGTGTAAGTCGATCCGGAAGCCGTCAGCGTTACAGATCCGGTGGGCGGGATGGTCTGTCCATCCGGATCCTGCGGCGCGCCTGTGGCGCCGGCTACGGTTACGGTTACGCTGAGCGAGTTGCTGGAGTTGATGCTGGTGGGATTCGGCGTGACGGTGATCGTGGGAGCCGCGGAGCCGGGCGTGGCGGCGACCCAGGCATTCACGACGTTGGCCACGTTCAGCGAGCCGAGGCCGGTGGCGAGATCAAAGCCGGTGGTGGCGTTGTAGCCGGTGAGGAGGCCGAGCCCGTTCTCTACGCTTGAATCCGGATACCCGAAGGTGCTGGACGATGCTGTGCAGTTCGGGGTCGCGTCGTAGGCATCGCAGGGCAGGGCATTGGTTTCTTGGTCAATGTCGTTGAACATGCATGTCGCGCTGCCGGCGGTGACAGACTCGGCGCTGCAAGATGAGTAATTCTGCGTCGCGGCCAGTTTGTAGAGCTCAGGGTTCGCGAAGCCTTGTGTGGCACCCGTCTTCTGGTTGATGAGCGCCATGACGCCCGCCATTGCCGGGGTTGCGACCGAGGTTCCGCCCACTTCCTGGTAGAACGGCTCGGTGTAGGTGGAGTAGGAGCATGGGGCATTGCCGCTGTTTGCCTGGGAGACGCAGATGAGGTAGGCGCTGGAGGAGACGTATCCGTCGGAGGCGAAAAAGCTGACGTCCGGGATGTCGCGCACTCCGTCGGATGGAATCCCGGAGACGCCCGTTTGCCAGCTTGGCTTGGGCCAGCCGTTGTTGACGAGAGTGAGGGATGCCTGTGGGTTGTTCGGAGGATCGGGATTCATGGTGGGGCCGGTGGTGGTGGCCCCGGCTGAGCAGCCGCTTATTTCTCCCGTGTTGTTGTTGGTAACCGCGGTACCTACGACGCAGTTGCTGGCTCCGCCGCTGCCGCCCGTGGTTGACAAGAGATAAAGGATATAGGAGTACGCCGTTCCGAGGCCGGGGACCCCGCCGGAGTAGCCCGTGTAGTCTTCATCGAGTAAGAAATTGCATGCCTGTTCAGTGCTCGTGATATCAGAGGATACATAGCCGTATTGGCCGTAGATAGTGAGGGCCGCGTCCTGCACCCATTTCAGCGTGAGGGGATTGGCGCAGGATTCGTTCCATGGCACCTCCGGCACGTAGCCCAATGCGGATGTAACCGCTGCGGTTGAGCCCTGGCTGGTGATTGGAGTGCTGCTCCAGTACGGCGCGGCGGGGCATTCTGTCTCTGCTGAGCCGTTCGCAGTGTCGGGATTGCACCAGTTGAAGTCCGTCCCTCCGACTGCTGTGTTCCACGGAGTGGAGGCAAGGCCGCTTACGGTGAGTCCGGATGCGGCCCAGGAGTACCCGTCATCGCAGGAGGCTGAGCCGGAGTCGCCCGCGGCGACAAATACGGAGATTCCTTCAGCAGCGGCCGTCTGCCAGAGGTCGTAGTACTGGACGTTGGCAGCGGTGCCGTTGCTCAGCTCGCACTCGCCGTAGCTGACATTCATGATGCGCGCGGTGAGGTTGTCGACGATGTAACTTTCCGAATCGTAGAGGTTGTCGTCCGTGGCCGAGGCCGGGTAACTGGCCACGAGGATAATCTGCGCGTTCTTGGCGATCGATCCCGACCACTCGACGTCGAGCGAGTTTTCGGTCAGATCGTCGATCTCGCATGGATTCGAGGGATAGGGAAAGTTGCCGGTGGTGTCGGTGCAAACGGTGAGGGGTTCGGTGTTCCCGGGGATGCGCTTGGGCGTGTTGGCCGCGTTGCCGATGGGCAGGCCGAAATAAGTGCGGAAGGTGAGGACGTCGTTGTTGCCGTTGGCGCCGGATTGTCCGTTGGCGGATTCCGAGCCTGAAGCCTGCCCGACATCGATGTCGCTGGTTCCGGCAATGGCAATGGTCTGTCCGGAGCCATCGATGGGCGCGCTCTTGTTCCAGAGGGGAAGAATGTTGTAGATGGTGGCGAAGTCCCAGGGGTCCACGTCCTCAACCTCGTAAGGACTCGATCCGCCGACGCTGATGCCGAATTGCGGCTTGACCGTTGCAGAGCTCGCCGGTGGCGATGCCAAATTCGCGGGATGGTTGAGCAAAATTCTGGAGGCGTCCGGCCCTGCGCTGGCCTTCGCTGCGCTGGCCGTGACGCTCGGCGCCTGCCGCACCCACTTGCCGGTCGACGCGTCGCGTTGGACTGTTTGGCCCATGCGATGCATCGGCCGCGGGAAGAAGTTGTGCAGCGCCTTGACGCCGATGACGACCGTGGCAAGGGCGGCGGGGATTTCGGGGTCGGTCATGTTGCCGATGTGCGCTTCGCCCTTGACCGTGAGGTTGTGAATCTCGGTATGGAAGGCGCTCTCGACCTGGGCCGCCGTGCCGCCAAAGCGGATGGACATGCGGTCGCGGGTGACCTGCGAGACCGTGAATCCGTGGCCGGTGAGCCAGTTGGTGATGGTGAGGATATCGGTCTGCGAAGGACCGAATTGCTCGCCGATCTGATCGGGCGTGAGCCACTGGTGGTAGTTGGGCGAGTTCTGGTCGTATTCGCCGGCCACGTAAGCGTCGAAGGCGGCCTGCTGCGCCGGATCGCGGCTGAGCACCAGGATGAGGTCCGTCATGGGAAGGCTGTCGGCGACCTTTCCCTGGTCGTGCCTGGCATTGGCGAAGGGATGGGTGTTGCCGCGAAGCGTGACGAGCTGGGATTCATCGATGCGGCTGACAATGCGGACGGCGGGCGCGACTCCCTGCCCCTGCGAGAGGGCGGGAAAGAGGAAGGCACCGGGCAATACGCACATGGGGATGCACAGGTGGATGCACAGCGTGACGTGCAGGGGGAGGGAACGCAGCTTGATCATAGTGGTTGGTCTTGACCCTTTCTTGACAAAAACCCTCGAATACGGGAAGAGTTGCCGTTGGTGTGAGAAAAACCGGCACAGGGCCGGATCGGTTTGCGTTCAGTGTGCGAGTTGGAAGACAAGACCATAATAAGACGGCTGCTTGAGCGCTATCCCACCCTTTCGCCCCCAAAACGGGCGAAAGGATGGGGCACGGGAAGGTTGCAGGGGCCGCGCCGGCAAGCGATGCCAGGTTGGGAAGAAACGGCCCGTATTGCGACGGGCGATCTCAAAAAAACGATCTGCAAGCTACGCGCGATGCTATGCATCCCTGATGAATACGAACGTGTGAAGCCGGACGAAAATGGACGTGGGTCCGCTTTCTGGTGGATAAGGCGGGCGGACTCGTAAAGTTAGACGGGTGAGCTTACGGAAGGTTGACTAAAACAGGGAGTAGAGAATAGGGAGTAGGGAATAGAAGAACAGGGACCTGGAGCTCGGGACTAAGGGACTAGGGGACTAAGGGACTGCGGGACTGCGGGACGAAGAATGACAGGGATCAAGTTAGAGATATGGGGAAAACCATGAAACTTCCAGAATCGGCAATGCAGGATCTGGCCTTCAAGGCGCTTGATTCCTTCCGGATCGAGATTCCCTCGTGGGGATTCGCCAACACCGGCACGCGCTTCGGCAAGTTTGTGCAGGCTGCCGCCGCCACCACGATTGAAGAGAAGTTTGCCGACGCGGGCGAGGTGAACCGGCTGACCGGCGTAACGCCTACCGTGGCTCTGCATGTGCTGTGGGACCTGCCCAACGGCGCGAAGGACGTAGCTGAAGTAAAAGAGCTCGAGAAGCGCTTCGGCGTGAAGTCGGGAGCGATCAACCCTAATCTGTTTCAAGATCAGGAGTACAAGTACGGCTCGCTGTGCAACCCCTCAGCGGAGATCCGCCAGAAGGCCCTGGAGCACATGCTGGACTCGATTGAGATCGCGAAGGCCCTGGGTTCGCGCGACATCTCGCTGTGGATGGCTGACGGCTCGAATTATCCCGGCACGCAGAGCATACGCAAGCGCATCGGCTGGCTGGAGGAGGCATTGCGCGTCTCGCACGACCACATGGCGCACTATCAACGGCTGCTCGTCGAGTACAAGCCCTTCGAGCCCGCGTTCTACCACACCGATATTGCCGACTGGGGGATGTCGAGCCACCTGGCGCGCTTCGCCGGCACACAGGCGCGGGTGCTGGTGGATACCGGCCATCACTACAACGCGCAAAATATTGAGCAGATTGTAGCGTGGCTGCTGCACACCAACATGCTGGGCGGGTTCCACTTCAACGACCGCCGCTACGCCGACGACGATCTGACGCTGGGCTCGATCGATCCCTACCAGATTTTCCGCATTTTCCACGAGATTCACGCGGCGACTGAGGATGGGCTGGGCATCGACATCGCCTACATGATCGACCAGAGCCACAACCTGAAGGGCAAGATCGAAGCCATGGTGCAAACCGTGGTGACGGCACAGGAGCTGTATTTGAAGGCCGCGCTGGTGGACCGCAAGCAGCTGGCCGGGCTGCAGCAAAGCTGCGATTTGGTGGCTGCCGAAGAGCTCTACCGCGGCACGTTCTGGACCGATGTGCGTCCACTGACGCGGGCGTGGCGCGAAGCGCGCGGACTCGCTGCCGACCCGTTGGCGGAGTTGCGCGCGAGCGGCTACGTGGAGCGCGCGGCGAAGGAGCGGGGAAGCCGCAGTTCGGCGGTGAGCAGCTACGCGTGAGAAAGAGACCAGTGTGAGTGTGGAGTGTGAGTGTGGCTCACACTGACACTCCACACTCAAACTGTCACCCGTTCCTTAGTTGTTCCCCGCAAAGTTGCTCTATGATGTTTTGAAGCCTGAATTCCATTAGGGACATCGGTGCGGAGGTGTGGGTTGGCCAA
>JBEKAS010000269.1:0-5115 GCA_050015795.1 Occallatibacter sp.
GGTCTCCAGACCCGCACAAGCATGGTTGCCCCATCCTTTTCCAGAATTCGCTCAAGCGAATGCGGGGAAAGGGTGGGAACCACGAACGATTGCTCGCCGACTCGTTCCCTCGCTCCCGAAGTCCCTTAGTCCCATAGTCCCTCCGCACTATTACACTCTGAGAATGCCCCTCCGCCTCTACGCCGCCACCACCAGCGCAGGCAAACTCCGCGACTTCCGCACCGCCGCACAGGCATTTTCCATTGCCCTCGACCTGAATATCGATCCGCTCCCCGGAATCGAGCAGATTCCCGCGCCAGTGGAGGACGGAGACACCTTCCTCGCCAATGCCGCGACAAAGGCCGCTTACTATTCGCGCTTTGCCCCAGGCGAGCTGGTCGTCGCCGACGACTCGGGCCTGGAAGTCGATGCCCTCGGCGCAGCTCCCGGCGTGCGCTCGGCGCGTTATGCCGCCGACGCAGGCCTGGTCGACTCGCCCGACGCCAACGACAACACTGACGTGTGGAACAACATGCTGCTGCTGCAAAAGCTCGACGGGATTCCGGCCAAGCTGCGCACCGCCCGCTATCATTGCACCCTCGTGGCCGCGCGCGATGGCGAGGTGGTGCAGATCGCCGACGGCACGGTTGAAGGAGTGATTCTCGAAGCCCCCCGCGGCACCGGCGGTTTCGGCTACGATCCTTTGTTTTATCTCCCCGAACTCGGCAAAACCATGGCCGAGATCGATCTCGAAACCAAGCTCTCGCTCAGCCATCGCGGACGCGCGCTTGCCGCGCTGCTGTCCATGCTGGCGCCCTGACCCTCCACTGCACTCCTCCAAAACCCAAAAGCGCGGAGCGCCTTGACGGGTGAAGCTCTTGCCTCGAATAATGCATGTGATACAGAACACCGCTCAAAGTCCCTCAATCTAAGACTGCTTCGGCCCGCACCTTTAGGAGCCAAACTCTTCATGGCAACCGTCGAATCCTCTGCCGCGCCTCAGCTTAGCCGCGGTGTGCAGCCGCTACGCGCAGGCGAGGGCACCAGTTTCATCTGGCGCAAGCTGCACTCGCTGCTCGGCATCGTCCCCATCGGGGCATTTCTGCTCGAACACCTGCTCTCCAACTTCGAAGCCCTCCACGGCCCACTTGCCTACGGCGAGCAGGTCAAATTCCTCAACACCCTTCCGTTGGTTCGCGTGCTGGAGTGGGTCTTCATCTTTCTGCCCATCCTCTATCACGCCCTCTACGGCGTCTGGATTTGGCTGCGCGGCAAATCGAACATCGTCTACTATCCGTGGGCAGGAAACTGGATGTACCTGGCCCAGCGCTACACCGGCCTTATCGCCTTCGCCTATATCGCCCAGCACGTCTGGCGCCAGCGCTTCTCCGGCGTCATGCTTCCTGAGAATCCGTACTACGCATTTCATAAGGTGCAGGTCGAGCTTTCGAATCCTTGGATGCTGGCCGTCTACGTCATTGCCATGATCGCCGTTTGTTGGCACTTTGCCTACGGCGTCTGGCTTTTCTGCGCCAAATGGGGCATCACCTCGGGAGTAACCGCGCGCCGCCGCTTCGCCTACATTTGCCTCGCGCTCGGGATCCTGCTCGCCGGCATGGGAATCGCCAGCATCTGGGCGTTTGTGGGGCCTTGGTACGCCAACGCACCCATCCCCAACCTCTAGCTGTGTTCTTTTAGCTAGCGGCTAGAAGCTAGTAGCTAGAAGCTGCTTTTCCGAAAGGTACTTCATGGCAGCACCCAAAATCATCGTGGTGGGCGGAGGGCTCGCCGGACTTGCGGCGGTCATCAAGATCGCCGAAGCCGGCGGCACGGTCGATCTGTTTTCCATCGTCCCCGTCAAGCGCTCGCACTCGGTGTGCGCCCAGGGCGGCATCAACGCCGCTAAAAATCTCAAGGGCGAGGGCGATACCACCGCGCAGCACTTTGACGACACCATCTACGGCGGCGACTTCCTCGCCAACCAAACTCCCGTCAAAGCCATGTGCGAAGCCGCACCCGGCATCATCGATCTGCTCGACCGCATGGGTGTGCCCTTCAACCGCACCCCCGAGGGCCTGCTCGACTTCCGCCGCTTCGGCGGCACGCTCTATCACCGCACCGCTTTTGCCGGCGCCACCACCGGCCAGCAACTGCTCTACGCGCTCGACGAGCAAGTCCGCCGCTTCGAAGCTGAAGGCAAGGTCAACAAATTCGAAGGTTGGGAGTTCCTCTCCGCCATCATCGACTCCAAGGGCGTAGCCCGCGGCATCGTCGCCATGAACCTCCGCTCCATGGAGCTCAAAGCCTTCCCGGCCGACGCCATCATTCTCGCCACCGGCGGCGTCGGAGCCATCTTTGGCAAGAGCACCAACTCCGTCGTCTGCACCGGCTCCGCGCAGTCGGCCATCTTCCAGCAGGGCGCCTTCTACGCCAACGGCGAATTCATTCAGGTGCATCCCACCTGCATTCCCGGCGAGGACAAGCTGCGCCTCATGTCGGAGTCGGCGCGCGGCGAGGGCGGCCGCGTCTGGGTCCCGCGCACTCCCGGCGACCAGCGCGCCATCAAGGCCATCCCCGAGTCCGAGCGCTTCTACTTCCTCGAGGAGTGGTTTCCCAAATACGGCAACCTCGTGCCCCGCGACGTGGCCACGCGCGCCATTCACAAAGTCGTTTACGAGCTTGGCCTCGGCATTGACGGCCAGCCCATGGTCTATCTCGACCTCACCCACATCGACCGCCAGACCCTGCACTACAAGCTCGGCGGCATACTTGAGATTTATGAAAAGTTCGTCGGCGTCGATCCCTGCCTGGAGCCCATGAAAATCTTTCCCGGCATGCACTACACCATGGGCGGCCTCTGGGTCGACTTCAACCAGATGACCAACGTCCCCGGCATCTTTGCCGCCGGCGAGTGTGAGTACCAATACCACGGCGCCAACCGCCTCGGCGCAAACTCACTCGTCAGTTGCATCTTTGGCGGATTCCAGGCCGGCCCCAACGCCATCGAGTACGCCAAGAACGTGTCCGCGGCCGAAGGCGACGGCGGCGCTGCTGCCGAGCTCGCCCGTCAGTCCGAAACCAATAAGAAACTCATCAACAACCAGGGCGGCGAAAATCCCTTCAAGCTGTGGCGCGAGCTGGGCGAAGCCATGACCGAGCACGCCACCGTCATCCGCTACAACAACGCTCTCAAGCGGACCGACGAAAAAATCCTCGAGCTGCTCTCGCGCTACCAACGCATCAACCTCAGCGACAAGAGCCAGTGGGCCAACACCAGCTTCGCCTTCACCCGCCAGCTTTACAACATGCTGCAACTCTCGCGCACCGTCGTGCTCGGCGCAATTCTTCGCGACGAGTCCCGTGGCGCGCACTACAAACCCGACTTTCCCGATCGCAACGACGAGCAGTTCCTCAAGACCACCAAGGCCAGCTTCACCGGCTCCGTCGAGGGCCCGCGCTTCGAGTTCGAGCAAGTCGACACGCAATACATCAAGCCCCGCCCGCGCCGTTACGACGCGGCCAAGTAATCGAGGTTGCCAAGTGATCGAGGTTGCCCCATCCTTTCCGCAGTCTCATCGCGGAAAGGGTGGGAAAACAATACTCAAGTGTGATCCTGAGCGATCAAAAATCGGCTGTCATCCTGAGCGAGGACGAGCAAGGCGAGGACGAGCCGAAGGATCTGCGGTTGCTTTTAGGGAAATCAGGCAAGGCAACAACATTTCGGAGACGCACGAAGCTTCAAGGCACGAATCACGAATCACGATCCACGATCCATTAACCACGAACCACGAAAAACACTATGTCCACCAAAACCGTCACTTTCGAAATCCGCCGCCAGGCCAACCCCGACGCGCCCGCTACATGGGAGCGCTTCGAACTCCCTTGGCGTCCCGGCATGAACGTCGTCTCCTCCATGATGGAAATCGCCGCCAATCCCGTCACGGCCGACGGTCGGCCCACCACTCCCATCGCCTACGACTCCAATTGTCTCGAGGAAATCTGCGGATCGTGCGCAATGCTCATCAACGGCAAGGCCCGCATGGCCTGCTCCGCGTTGGTAGATAATCTCGAACAGCCCATCCGCATCGAGCCGCTCTCGAAGTTCCCGCTGGTCCGCGATCTCCAGGTCGACCGTTCTGTTCTGTTTGAAAATCTCATGCGCGTCAAGGCCTGGGTTCCCGTCGACGGCACTTACGATCTGGGATCGGGCCCGCGTGTCTACCCGCAGCAGCAGGAAGCCAATTACCCGCTCTCGAACTGCATCTCCTGTACCTGCTGCATGGAAGTCTGCCCGCAGTTCAACGTCGATACTGGTTTTGTTGGCGCAGCCACCATCGCCCAGGTCAAGCTCTTCAACAACCATCCCACCGGAAAGGTTTTCAAGGAAGATCGTCTCCGTGCGCTCGCCGGCGACGGCGGCATCCAGGAATGCGGCTACGCGCAGAATTGCGTCCAAGCCTGCCCCAAGCAAATCCCGCTCACCAACGCCATCAGCGACGTCGGCCGCGACGTCGTCGTGCAAAAGATCAAAGACTGGCTCCAGAGATAAACGCAGGCCCAAAGTGTAGCGCCGGTCTCCAGACCGGCTGTACTGAGGGCCTCCTGGCCCTCAGAGATTTCGCCACGCCCTGAATTCTGGGTGGTCGCATATTCGCGAGAAATGCGGTTCAGGCAATAGAAAAGCGCGGCCGAATCATCCAAGGCCGCGCTTTACACTCACACGTCACACTCACACTTCACACTCTCACTTATAGTTGCAATCCGTCTTGTACAGCCCGTCGCGATGCCCGCTGTCGTCCACAAATGATCCGAATGCGTCGCCCACAAGCGGCGAAGCCCTCATCGCGTCGCGCACCGCGCCCTGCACCGAGTCCAGTCCCTCTGGCGTCGGCGTAAGGTACACAATGATGAACGTTCCCGGCGCTGACGTGTGAATCGCCATGGTATCGATCTCGTACTCCACAATCGTGCCGTCGGCCAGCAGCTTCTCCAGCACCGGCGTCACCATATGCTGAGCCAGCATGTTGATCGCATCGTCGGGCGCGTCGGCCTTCAACTTGTACACGGCAACGTGCGTGTAGCCGCCCTTCATTGTTGCGCCCGGTTTCCAGTTGTAGTAGCGGCTTACCCACACCT
>JBEKAS010000270.1:0-5030 GCA_050015795.1 Occallatibacter sp.
GGCACAAGAAACACTTGTGCGATGGAGTTGGCGCCGCCGGGAACCGGATGCGCGGCATCGGGTGCAGCGTACAGGTCGAGCAGTTTGCCCAGCACGGCCCGCGCGCGGGCCTCGGGATTCTGCGGCAGAGGCAAGGTCAGAATCCGCGGCTCGACGGAATTGTCCGCATCGTTGGCCACCATCAGCGTGGCTTGCTCCGCCGGAGCCACCAGCGGCGCCTGCGTAGGCGCTGAATCCTGGCCGCGCAGCAGGCGCTCGTGCGCGCGCCGCAACTGGTTCCACAGCACCGCTCCCATGATGACCGAGGCCAGCAGCAGGATCACAAACAGCACGGTTTGGTGGCGAGGGATCACGGCCGCCGTTCTCCGAATTGTCCGCCATCCGCGCGCCACTCCACCAATGCCGCCGCCAGTGCTTCGGCTACCTTTGCCTCGAACCCTACATCGTCCGCGCTCGTCGCGTCGGTTTGGCGTTGCGGCGCAATTTCAACCGCGACCGCAGGGCAGGCCATGCTGTCGATCGCAGGCAGCGCCGTTTGGCCTAGAGTCACCGTGATGCCGGCATGGGTGAGCGCCGAATTCAACACCCCGGCCAACTCGGTGCTGCGCCGTATCCATGCAGACTGCGCCGTCCTCCACGGCACAAATCCGGGGTCCCCAGCGACGGGTGGCTCGAAGAGCCGGGGTCGCAGGGGTGGGAATCGCGCGTCCGCCGCTGGGGGAAGGGAAGAAATGAACAGGTGCACGGCGGGTCCGCTCGTCGAGCTGACCAACGCTGCGTGCAGATTCAGGCAGGCCGCGGCATTGGCGCGGTTGGCAATCTCGGCGCGACGATCCGCATCCACGTCCGCGCCCGATTCGCGCGTCGTCACCACGGCAATGCCGCGCGCCATGAGCAGCGAGCGCAGTTTCACGCTGAGCGCCAGAGTGTAGTCCTTCTCCGATTGGTTGCCGAGCCACGCGCCAAGGTCGTCGCCGCCGTGGGCCGCGTCGAGCACCACCACGAAGCGCGGAGCGGGCGGAGACTGCGCCGGGGCAGGGAGGAATGCAAAGAGTGTCAGGATGGCGGCAAGCGATCCGGGAAAACTGCGGCGATGGTGCTTTCCTGCCATGTTTCCGCCTGTCGTGCCCGGCCGGTCACAGAACCTTGCGCCGGGCTCCGGGACCTCCCGGCCGTGGACCTCATTGCAGTGCATAAATCGTCAAGCCACTCAGCAGCTTGGGGAAGAAGTCGGTGGATTTCTGCGGCATCACCTCGCCCGCAAAGGCCACTTCGCGCAGTTGCTCCATGGTCACGGGGTTGGTCAGGAACGCGACGTCCGCCTCGCCTTTGCGCACCTGCTCCACGGCTTCGCTCGCGTCCCTCAGATAGCGCAGATTCGTCTGCTCGCGCACCTTTTCGGCATCCAGTCCCAGCAGCCGGTCGAGAACGATGGAATGCAGCTGCGTGAGGTCGAGCTGCCGCTGCCGTTCGGGCACATCGGCGAGCGCTTTTGCCATTGCCTCCGGCCTGGCGCGCAGCAAAAAATCACCGCCGCGTGTGACGGCCACAAGAGCCGTGCCGCTTTGGCTGGTCAGCGTGCCGATATAGCTTTGCGCATCGCCCGGCGCCAGCGTTTCCACGGCAAAAAACTCTTCGGCCTTGGCGCGAAATGCCGCGGGATCGAAGCCTTCAAGACTGTGCACCACGCGATGCGTAGGCAGAATCACCAGGCCATCCGAATCCATATTCACGAAGGTCATCATCACGGCGGCTTCCGGATACGGCGGCTGAGGCAAGCCGGTGACGGTCAATTCAGCTTGTGCAGTCGGGTGCCCGTGCTCCTTCACCCCATACTCCTTTGCATAGCCGAGCGCGGTTTCATAGCGATGGTGGCCGTCGGCGATGATCAGCTTCTTGTCATCCATGGCGGCGGTCAGCAGCCGGATGGTGGAGGGGTTGTTCACGCGCCACAGCCGGTGCAGCACGCCGTATTCATCGGTCACCTCGGCGTCGGCCGCGCCATTGCCGTCGTAGAGATTCTTCTCCACGCTGCCGGAGGGGTCGGAATAGAGCATGAAAATCTGCCCGAAGTGCGCCCGAGTGGCCTTCAGCAGGTTCAACCGGTCGCTCTTGGGCTTGGAAAGCG
Source organism: Occallatibacter sp. (assembly GCA_050015795.1). GTDB lineage: Bacteria > Acidobacteriota > Terriglobia > Terriglobales > Acidobacteriaceae > Telmatobacter. Next base: position 2,129 of record JBEKAS010000270.1, read on the forward strand.
TCTGCTCGTGCCGGAAGACCACCTTTTCCGAGTAATCGTGCAGCTTGCCCAGCGCGATAAACCCGCGCCGTTCCTTCACGATATCGGTTCCGGGAACCCGGAAACGTTGCGCGTAGGCAAACACGCAAGGGTCGTGTTCCTGGACCAGCACGCCCTGCTCCCGCCAGGAGCGAAAATCCCGCGCCGCGCGGCTATAGACGTTTTCACCCTTCTCTGCGTCAAATAGCTCAGGCAGTCCCAGAATGATCCGGACCAGGTTATAGGGGCTGCGCTGGTAATAGGCCTGTTGCATGGCCGGCGAGATCTTGTCGTAGGGTTGCGTGACCACGTCGGCCAAACGGACTGCGGAGGGATTGTAGCGCCAGGCGCGAAAAGGATAGATGCGAGCCATGAGGAAGGTCGAGCTCCGCCGTTGAAAAGGTGGAAGTTGTCCCCCGCCAAGCCGTTCCCGGCAGTGGGAGCGCGGGGCGTTCAGGCTTGATTGTATCCCAGCGTCCTGAGAGTCCCGATGCGCTCCGGATCGTCGGATCGTGCCGATATCGGCATGCGGGTGCGGGGCGGATTCTATCCCCGCGCCGGAGATGTATGAAGCGTGGTACTATCGCGTTCAACCCCCCTGGGTGCCGTATGGTGATGCCTCCCCAAGAGCGTGCTCGCCACAACGGGGACGGCAACCTTTCCCTGGTTTGCCGCCGCCTGGGTTTCTGTGTGCTGGCCGCGGTCTTGTGCCTGGCCCGGGCCTACGCGCAGGAAGATCCGCTCAGCAAAGTTCACGTCGAGCCGCCGGCCAGCACCTCCGCGCCTGCAGGCGAGCCCAAAGGCGCTGAAGCAGGTCCCGAGTCCGGGCCTGCCGCGCTCCGCATTCATCCGGGATCGTTCATCCGCATGAACGTGGATCTGGTGCTGGTTCCCATTACGGTCACCGACCCCTTGAATCGCCTGGTAACGGGCCTCGAAAAAGAGGACTTCCAGATCTATGAGAACAACGGCGAGCAACATATCGCGAGCTTTGCCTCTGAAGACGCGCCGGTCTCCATCGGTATCATCTTCGACCTCTCGGGTTCCATGACCTCCAAGCTGATCCGCGCCCGCGAATCCATCCTGCAGTTCATCAAAACCGCCAACCCGCAGGATGAATTCTTCGTCATCGGTTTCAACGACCGGCCGGAGCTGATTGAGGACTTCACCAGCTCCGTTGAAGAGATTCAGGCGCGGCTGGCCACTGTGCACGCCGCCCATCGCACGGCGCTGCTCGACGCCATCTACTTCGGCCTGGCCAAGATGAAGGATGCCCACCACGAGCGCAAGGCGCTGCTAGTGGTCTCCGACGGCGGCGACAACCGCTCGCGCTACACCGAAGGCGAGGTAAGGTCGGAGGTGCGCGAAGCCGATGTGGAGATTTACTCTATCGGCATCTTCGATCCCTATGCGCCCACCCCCGAGGAGCGCACCGGCCCGCAACTGCTCGACGACATCAGCTCCGCCACCGGCGGGCGCATGTTCCGCGTGGACGACGTGGACGAAATGAGCGACATTGCCGAGAAGATCTCGACTGAGCTGCGCAACCAGTACGTGATCGGCTACAAGCCCAAGGACCTGACCCGCGACGGCAAGTGGCGTAAAGTGAAGGTAAAGGTGAATCCTCCACCGGGACTGCCTCCGCTCACCGTTTATGCTCGTACCGGGTACTATGCGCCATTGCAGTAAGGCGGTTCTTGCCGCGCTCCTCATCGCATCGGGGCCTCTGCTCCCCGTGCTTCTCGCCCTGCAGGCCCACGCCCAGGCAGCCGCGCCACCGGCCGCGCAGTCGCCCGCGCTCACGCAGGATACCGATCCGGTACGCTCGCCCGACACCGTGCCTCCGGTGCCGCCCACAGGAATCCTGGAAAAGAAAGGCGAGGGCTACCTGCTCCATGCCGACGTGGAAGAAGTGGTGCTCAATGCCACCGTGCTCAACGGCTCGCAACTCGTCGAGAACCTGACCAGGGATAATTTCACGGTCATGGAGGACGGGGTCAAGCAGGCCATCATCAGCTTCCAGCACACCGATCTGCCCGTATCCATGGGACTGGTAGTGGACAATTCCGGGTCGATGTACCTCAAGCGGCCCTCGGTCAATAAGAGCGCGCTCGATTTGATTGAGGCCTCGAACCCGCAGGACGAAGCCTTTGTCGTGAACTTCTCCGACGAAGCCTTCATCGACTGCGAATTCACCTCCGACATCAAGAAGCTGCGCGAGGGGCTCTCGCACATCGATTCCCGCGGCGGCACCGCGCTCTACGACGCCGTGACGGCTTCAGCCGACAAGCTGACAGCCGATGCCAAGCGGCCCAAACAGGTGCTCATCCTCATCACCGACGGCGAAGACAACGCTTCAAGCCTTGACCTGGAGCAGACCATCCACCGCGTACAGCAACTCTCCGGCCCCGTCATCTATTCGATCGGCCTGCTCTTTGGCCCCGAGATGACCCGCGCCGAGGTGCGTCATGCGCGCCGCGCGCTGGAGATGCTCTCCCAGGAAACCGGAGGCCTGGCGTTCTTCCCCAAGTCTATCGACCAGGTCGATCAGATCGCCGCCGAAGTGGCGCGCGACATTCGCAGCCAGTACACTATCGGCTACCACTCCACCAAGCCCATTTCGGTTCCGGGATTCCGCAAGGTGGACGTCACGGCCGATTCCAAGGGCGCGGGCAAGCTCACGGTGCGCACGAAAACCGGCTACTTCCCGACGCCGCGGCCGGTCGGCCAGACTGCAGCTGGAAAGTAAAAAACCAATGGCCGATGAGACGGAACGCGCTACGCAACTGGAGCAACTGAAGCACCTGAAGGCGATGGGCGAAAAGGCCTACGACGATATGTACGAAGCCCATTCCCCGAGCGGCGCGACCGCCTGCTACAGCGA
>JBEKAS010000271.1:0-4988 GCA_050015795.1 Occallatibacter sp.
CTGACCCTGATGACCTTTGCCGACATCAAGGCGGTGAATCCCGACGCGCTGACTCCATGGAAGGCCGAGAACCTGTGGCAGTTCTACATGTCCACGTCGAACTTCATGGATCGCTCGGTGGACGAGGCGCGCTACCACGCCGCGATCGATCCCACGCTACTCAATCGCATCCGGTCGATGGTTCCACCCGCGCAGCACGACGCGCTGAAGCAATTCCTGGAAGGACTGCCGCAGCGCTACCTGCAAACCCGTCTGCCCGAGCAGATTCGCCATCACTTCCAGATGGCTCTGAACCTCGACCAGAACCCCGTGCAGCTGGACCTGCGGCCCAACAGGCAGCTTTTCGACCTGACCGTGATTACGCGGGACCGCTCGCGATTATTTGCCGACGTGGCCGGAGTTCTGGCGTCGTGGGGCATGAACATCGTCCGCGCCGGAGCTTACTCCAACGATGCCGGCGTCATCGTCGACAGCTTCCATTTCTCCGATGTATTCCGGACCATCGAACTGAATCCCAGCGAGAAGGAACGCTTCCTCGCCAACATCCATGACGTGGTGGCGCAGAAGCTCTCGGTGCAACAACTGCTGGACGCGCGCCGCCACCTGAATCATCCCACCAATCTCAAGGTCGAGGTGCCGACGAAGCTGGAATTCGACAATGAGGCCTCCAGCCACTCCACGCTTTTGCAGGTGGTCTCGCAGGACCTTCCAGGCCTGCTGCGCCAGATCGCGCTGACGCTCAGCTCGCACCAGTGCAACATCAAGATCGCGCTCATCGACACGGAAGGCGAGACCGCGATTGACGTGTTCTATCTGACCAGCCGCGAGGAGAAGCTGACCGCGGAAGCTCAGGAGACCCTGGGCAAAGACCTGACCGCCGCTCTCGAAGCGATGCGGGTTCCGGCGTAGAGCGGTACGTAATTCGCGCTGGAAGACTGGCAGCAGCTTGGCGCGATCGAGAAGTCATTCTTTTTCAGACACTTGATGGCGTTTCGCCGATTGGGAATGCGGTTTATTTTTATGCCGCGTTTTAGGGGTTAGTTTACCTCCTTTTACAGGCGATTAAATAGAGGGTAAAATAGGGCAGGAGTAGAATCCATGAATCGAAGTCCACATCGAGCCCGCATTCACGCCAATACCAGAACTTCCGGAATCGCGGAGCGCACCCCCAATCGAGTCAAGCTCTCCACCACGGTTGCGGCGGAAAACCTGGCCTATTTGGGCGCTCTGGTCAACGCCGGCCGAACAGGGTCGATCGCGGAAGCGGTCGATCTTGCAATTGCCCGGCTTCGTCGCGAGGAAAACCGCGCGCGCCTGGAACGCGCTACGGCGGCATACTTTGAAGGGCTCTCGGCGGACGCGCACGCTGAAGAACGTGAATTGGCACGCCGACTTTACGCTTCAACAGCCAGTCTGGATTTTGACCGTGAGCTCTGAAGCCAAGCCGCGTCGCGGAGAGATCTGGCGCGCCGACCTCGGAGACGGCAAGAAGCATGCGGTCGTCATCGTTTCTCTCGACGGCAGAAATCTCAGTGAGCGGGCGTCCTCAGTATTGGTGGTTCCGTTTGGCAGTTATGGAATCGAGGGCCCGACTGCGGTACGCATGGAGCCTGGCGAAACCGGATTGCCGGAACCCTCTTTTCTCAAGGCTCATTTCATCCAAGTACTGCCAAAGGAGCGGCTTTTCGATCGGCTGCCTCGGTCGCTATCTAACCGGCAACTTCGTGCTTTGGTTCTGTGTATTCTGCGTGCTGTCGATCCGGACGCTCCCTACGAATCGTAACTGCGGAGCTCCGTCACTTCAACTCTCCGGTAATTCGGCCGCGACAAAGCGGACGCAAGCGTTCCAATTGGACAGACAGAATGGAGTAATTAAGGTAGGCCTCTAGAGCGGTTTCGGAAATACTGTGTCCGGTCAAAGTGACACTTAGGGTCGTCGCGCCTTGGGGTCGCGCCGACTTGGCTGGCTCGAATACGGATATACCATTTCCGAAACCGCTGTAATGGGCCGAGCATTGCAAGTCATCTGTCGGCCGCGGGTGTCCAGGTAGCAGGTTCTACGCGGGCTCCTTGCGGACGAGATACTCGTCGAGCAGCACGGCGACGAGCACGGCCGTGGGGATGGCGACCAATGCGCCGACGACGCCTTCCATCGCGGAACCGAGCAGCAATGCGACGAGGATGGCCAGCGCGGGCAGCTGGACGCGGTGCTTCATGATGCGGGGAATGAGCCAGGAATTCTCGATCTGAAGATAGACGAGAAAGAAGATGGCCACGCCGAGCACGCGGCCCCACGAGTCAATGGCCGCCACCAGGAGCGCGAGCACGATGGAAATGGCCGCGCCCAGCACAGGAATGATATTGAGCAGACCGGTGAGCACGCCCAGGCCGTAAGCGTAGCGGACATCGAGCGAGAGATAAAGGATGGTGCTGGCCACTCCCAGGATGAGCATGAGGCTGGCCTGGCCGATAAGCCACTTTTCCATGCGTGCGGCGGCGCGTTGCAACGTGACGTCGAGACGGTGGCGGGGCTGCGGAGGAAGAAAAGAGAGAAACCAGCTGTAAGCGCCTTCGCCTTCGAGAATGAGATAGAGCGTGAGCACGAATCCTGCGGCGACCTGGACGAGCGCGCCGGCCCAGTTGGTGAGCGACAGCAGCAACCCGGCGGCGGCATTGTTGACGGAGCCCTGAATCGAGGAGATGAGTTCAGTGGAATTCAGGCCGCCCACGAAGGGAATTTGCTTGAACCGGGCCAGGAGCGCGGGAAGGCGCGTGGGTATTTCGCCGTTGAGGGCCTGCAGATCGCGGATAACGGGCGGGAGAGCGAGAAATCCGAAGGCAGTGAGAGCGCCGGCCACAATGAGCAAAAGGAAAAAGATGGCCGTGGCGCCATGGAATGGATGCCACCGGCCGATGCGCAGCCGCGAGGTGGCGCGCACCACCGGCGTAAGCACGACGGCGAAGAGTGCGGAAACATAGAGCAGGACCAAGGCGTTGCGCAACAGCCACACGACGTAGATCGCGAAGGCAAGAGCGAAGGCGAAGATGATATTGCCGCGAATGCTTGGCGCGGACTTTGGCGCGGGTTGATTCATACGAGGCGATCCTTACAAGATAGCGGGGCTAGCGGTGTTAGCGGAGTTGGCGGCGTTAGCCGATTGTAACAACGCTAACACCGCTAGCTCCGCGAACTCCGCTGATTCTTACTGGCCTCCGGTGATGATCGAGCCGACGATGCCGCCCAGCAATCCGGCGCCGCCCGCCTGCTGAGCCGCCGGAGCCTTCGGCAGATATTCGTAGATCTGGTGGGCAAGACGCGAGATGGGGAGCGTCTGCAGCCAGACCGCGCCCGGGCCGACCATCTGCGCGAGAAAGATTCCATCGGCGCCAAAGATCATGTTCTTGATGCCGGGAACCATGGTGATCGTGAAGCCGACCGAGGCCTGGAACGCGCCTACGTGGCCGGGATGCACCCGCAGGACTTCGCCCGGCGCGAGGTTTTTCTGGACGAGCTCGCCTGAGAGCTCAAGCCACGCCGTGCCCATGCCGCCAACGCGCTGCAGCAGGAATCCATCGCCGCCAAAGATGCCTGCTCCGAGCGACTGCTGAAATCCTAATGTGATGGTGACCTGCGGCGTGGCGCACAGGAAGCCATGACGGTGCACCAGGTATTCCTGCCCCTGGCCGAGTTCGACGGGCACAATGTGGCCAGGGACTTTGGTGGCGAAGGAAACCGAGCCTGGATATTGAACGGCGCGGTACTCGGTCATGAAGATGCTGGCGCCGGCAGCGGCGCGTTTGAGGACACCGAAGAAACCGCCACCCCCTCCCATCTGCGTGTGGGTCGTCATCCCGATCGAGGCGGTCATCCACGAGAGCTCGCCGCTCTCAGAAAATACGCTCTCATCGGGATTGAGGTCGACTTCGAGGACCGGCATGGTGGTGCCGAGAATGCGGGTTTGCATGAGGAATGCCTCCTGTTCACGACCAGTGTAATGGGCCGGACGCGGGGCGGAAGAGAATCTTTGCACAATCGGCGCGGAACTACGGGACTGGAATCATTGCTCGCCGCGGTGCGCGATGATGGCATCCTTGATGCGATCGTAGACGTCGCCGGGAAGCACGCCATGATCGAGAAGGTCTCGCTTGGTGCGGTAGGGGCGGAAGCGGACGATGCGGCCGGCCCAGGTGGACGTCATGCCGGGAATCTTGAGCAGCTCCTCAGCGCTGGCGTGATTGATGTCGATGCGGGCCGCGGGCGGTAGAGCAGGTTTAGATTTTGTCGCGGCTTGCGGTGCGCCGGACTGCGCAAGGCCGGGGATGGCGCGCACGCTCGCGGCGAGAAGGAGAATCAGGAGCACGGCGAAGAGCACCGCGAATGGCTTGCGGAGTTGCACGCATTCATTTTCCGCCTGCTCATGGGCCGGCGGCAAGAAAAGGATTTGACATCGCGGGGGATTTACACGTAGTTTGGAAATAGATGCAGAGCCTCCGCCATCACGGGCACCACCATCATCATGGGACATCCATGCCGGCGGACTGCCATGGCCTGAAGTAATCGGCCAGAGAGATCAGAAAGAAGTTAGTGAGCCCGCCGGCGAGGACGCTGGTGGGCTTTTTCATGTGCAAACAAAAATCTGAAGGGAAACAGAAACGAAGATGAGTACTCTACCGACAATCGATTTTGAGAAGATGGATGGCCTCGTGCCGGGGATCGTGCAGGACGCGCGCACCGGCGAGGTGTTGATGCTGGGTTTTCTGAACGCGACAAGTTACGCGAAGACGCAGGAGACGGGTTTTGTGACCTTTTGGAGCCGTACGCGCCAGAAGCTGTGGATGAAGGGCGAGACCAGCGGCAACCGTTTGCGCGTGATTTCGGCCGCGACCGATTGCGACAACGATGCGCTGCTGTTTCGCGTAGAGGTGGAGGGCGACGGCCTGGTGTGCCACGAGGGCACGGTGAGTTGCTTTACGAAGCCCATTGCGAT
>JBEKAS010000272.1:0-4924 GCA_050015795.1 Occallatibacter sp.
ACGCGCAGCCCGTTGCGCCGCGCCTGCCGCACTGCCGCTACGGCCGCAGCAGTGGACGTGTGCGCCACATGCAGATGAGGATGCGACTCGCGCAGCTCGGCCACCAGGCGAATGTCGCGCTCCACCATACTCGACTCTGCTTCCGGCGGCATGCCGCGCAGCCCCAGCTTGAACGACACCGGGCCGAGATTCATGCTCGCGCCCTGCGTCATGCGCGTGTCCTCGGCGTGCTGGATCACGGTAAGTCCTACGCGCGCCGCAGCGGCGAGGGTCTCGCGCATCATGCCGTCCTTCAGGATCGCCCGTCCATCGTCCGTAACGGCCACGGCGCCCGCGGATTTGAGAGCCGCGTAGTCGTTGATCGTTTCACCCTTCGACCCGCGCGTGGCCGCCGCGATGGGAAACACGCGCACCTGTGCGCCGCGCTCCGGCGCCTGCATCCAGCGCGTAATCTCCGGCGAGTCGTTCACCGGCATTGTGTTCGGCATGGCGGCAACGCTCGTGAATCCGCCCGCCGCTGCCGCGGCCGTTCCCGTCGCGATGGTCTCCTTGTAGGCCTGTCCCGGCTCGCGCAGATGCACATGAATATCGATCAGCCCCGGCGCAACCACCAGTCCCGTCGCATCCAGCACCTCCGCGCCATTCTTGCCCTTTAGCTTTCCCGGGCCCGCAATCTCCACGACGCGCCCGTCCTTGAGCAGGATGTCCTTAGCAGCGTCCATGCCCGCCGCGGGATCCACCAGCCTCCCACCGCAAATTGCCAGCGCCGTCATGAGCGGCCTCCAAACTCTGCGACAAGCGCGCGCTCCATCACCGCCATGCGGATGGCCAGTCCGTTCGTCACCTGCTCCAGAATCGCCGACTGCACGCCATCGGCCACGCCCGCGGTAATCTCCATGCCGCGAATAATCGGTCCAGGATGCAGCACCACCGCCGTGGGCGCGTGCGCCGCCAAGCGTTGCCCGGTGAGCTGGTAGTTTGCCTTGTACTCGTCCAGATCCAGTTGTAGCCCGGCCAGCCGCTCGGCCTGGATGCGCAGCATCATCACCGCCTGCGACTGCGCCAGCGCGGCGTCAAAGTCCCGCTCAATCTCGATACCGGGGCCAGACCGCGCCGCCTGCTCCGGCAGCAACTCCTTCGGCCCGCACAGCAGCACCCGCGCACCCACGCGCGGCAGCAGCAGCATGTTCGACCGCGCCACACGGCTGTGCAGAATGTCGCCGGTGATCATCACCGTCACTCCGGCAAGAGTGTCCGGTGCAACCCCGGCAATCCCCGGCCGCAAATGCGTCAGGATCGTACGCAGATCCAGCAGCGCCTGCGTAGGATGCTCGTGCATGCCGTCGCCCGCGTTGATCACCGGCAGGCGTGTCGATTCTTCCAGTAGCCACGCCGCGCCTGACGAGTTGTGGCGCAGGATGATGGCTTCGGCGCCCAGCGCGCGCAGCGTCAATCCCGTGTCCTTCAGCGATTCGCCCTTCTCGATGCTCGAGCTCAGGCTCGAGACCAGCGTGGTATCGGCGCCGAGCGCCTTGCAGGCCAGCTCAAAACTGGTGCGCGTGCGCGTCGACGACTCATAAAACAGCAGAGCAATGCGCCGCTTGGCCAGGATGTGGTCGCGGACGATGGGGTCCTCATTATCGAGTTCGGTGGCGCGGATGAGAAGTTGGCTCACCCCGTCGACGGTCAAGTCGAGAACCGAAAGCAGCGATCCCGGATGGAAAGGAAATAAAGAAACGGGCGCAGGCGGAGTGCTGCGCTGGCGGCAAATCGTGGGTATGGCCGGTTTCATTGGAAAAGCGGCTTTCAGCCCTCGGTTTCCGGTCCCGATTACCGGCTTTCAGCTGAAGGCTGGGGGCTGAAAGCTTGAAGCTCAGTTGGTGCGCTCAACCAACAGTACCTGCTCCGTTTGGTCGACTTCCTGGAATTTGACTTCGATGATTTCGCGGCTGCTTGTGGGAACGTGTTTGCCCACGTAAGTGGCCTCGATGGGCAGCTCGCGATGGCCGCGGTCGATGAGCACTGCCAGTTGCACGCGGCGCGGACGGCCGTGGTCGAAGAGCGCGTCGAGCGCGGCGCGAATGGTGCGGCCGGTGTAAAGCACGTCGTCGCAGATCACGATGTCGCGGCCTTCCACATCGAAGCCGATGGCTCCCGGCGTCACCACCGGGCGCACGCCCGCCGTGGAGAGATCGTCGCGGTAAAACTGAATGTCGAGCACTCCGGTATCCACAGGACGCTTCTCAATGGTCGAGATCAGTTTGCCCAGCCTTTGCGCCAGGGGAACGCCGCGGCGCTTGATGCCCACCAGGGCCAGGTCCTCGCTCCCGTTGCTCTTTTCCACGATTTCGTGTGCCAGGCGCACCAAGGTTCGTTCAATCTCCGAGGCGGACATGAGCCGCCCCTTTACGCGCAGGTTGCTGTTGCTTTCCGATTCGTTCATGATCGTAGCTCTTGCCGGATGATACGAGGGATTGGCGTTTCAGGGCAAGTTGTGGAAACGCGGGCGCCCACATCCCGGAACCTGCTCCTCACCAGGGCAGGGGATTGGCGTGCGGCAGGCGCTCCTCACAAGACCAAATCGGTCCCATAATATAGAGGCGGGCCCGGATGGCGAAATTGGCAGACGCAGCGGACTTAAAATCATATCATTGAAAGATTTGTAAAAATAATAACTATAATATAATCATCAATTTATAAAAGAATATTGCTGTAAAATCCACCCAGTGATACCCTTACACAAGTGTTACACACTTTCACAATTGTGAGGGCGTAACAGATGCCAGAGCATCACACCATTCTCGGTGGCAAAGTCCACCTCTACAAACGCGACGATGACAGCCGGTACTGGCAATGTGCCAGCTACCTCGGCGGCAGGAACCGGCGTGAAACAACAAAAGAGGAGAGCCTCGCGAAGGCCAAGGACTTCGCCGAGGATTGGTACCTGGGGCTGCGTGGCAAACTCCGCGACGGCGAGCTCATCACGGAAAAGACATTTCGTGATGCAGCCACCCAGTTCGAGCGTGAATACGAGATCATCACCGAAGGCCAGCGCAATCGCGTTTATGTGAACGATCACAAACGACGGTTGCGCATCCATCTGGTCCCCTTCTTTGGGAACATGGGGCTTTCGAAAATAAACCCCGGTCATGTTCAGGAGTACCGCATTCACCGCCGTGAAGAGGCGGTGAAGGTGCATGGCAAGCCTCCGGCCCGGAATACCATGCACCAGGAAATCGTGACGCTGCGCCAGACCCTGAAGACGGCGGTGCGTCACCAGTGGCTCCAGTATCTCCCTGACTTGTCGGAGCCCTATCGGGCCTCGGGGAAAATCTCGCACCGCGCCTGGTTTTCCCCGGAAGAGTACAAGAAGCTTTATGAAGCAACCAGAAAACGAATGCAGCATCCGAAGAACCCACGCTACAAGTGGGAATCCGAACAACTCCATGATTACGTGCTTTTCATGGCCAATACGGGCCTGCGACCGGACGAATGCAGCCGCCTTCAGTTCCGGGATGTGACCGTCGTCGAAGACGACGGCAGCCAGGAAACCATCCTTGAGATCGAAGTGCGCGGAAAGCGCGGTGTCGGCTATTGCAAGAGCACGGCTGGCGCAGTGAGGCCCTTCGAGCGGCTAAGGGACAGAAACGTAGCTCGAAAGGCTCAACAGGAGGAGAAGGCGCAGCCGACCGATCTGATCTTCCCCAAGACGCACCGGGAGCTTTTCAACACAATCCTTAAAGAGGAGAAACTCAAGACAGACCGCGAAGGTCAGCCGCGCACGGCGTACAGCCTGCGGCATACATATATATGTCTGCGCCTCATGGAAGGCGCAGATATTTATCAGATCGCGAAAAACTGCCGCACCAGCGTCGAAATGATCGAAAAGTATTACGCCTCCCACATCAAGACCAGCCTTGATGCAGCAGCCATCAACATCCATAAGAAAAAGCCGTCGAAGCGGTCGAAGAAAGCTGCCAACGAATCCAGCCAGGAAGTTTAAAGCTATACTTAAGACGGCCACGCGGGCGTGGCGGAATCGGCAGACGCATCGGACTTAAGGCAACACTTGAGTGCTCGCCGGGAAACCGGCGATGCAGAACTGCTCAAATTCGGGGAACCCTGTTAAATGGCGATCCCGAGCCAAGCCCGGACGGAGCACTCCGGACGGGAAGGTGTAGAGACTAGACGGGCAGCACCTGCGGCCAAACGGCCATGGTGAAGGGATAGTCCAGACCACAAACCCGCCGACGCGTTTTCGGGCGCATCACGGCGGGGCGGCGAAAGCCGCAGATGGCAAGAAAATCCGTTGGGGTGCAAGCCCCGTGAGGGTTCAAGTCCCTCCGCCCGCACCAGTTTTCCACGTATACATAACGCCCCTACTACATCAGACGACAGGTTGTTCCGGACACACAGGTATCAAACCAGACCTCTTGGCATACATTTCGCCCCTAGAATCAATCGGTTATCCGTGCATAATACATACAGACACACGTAGCAATCGCAAGGGACTGATCAAGTGAGGACAATGCCTCCGCCAACCAAGAACCAAAACCCTGAGCAGATCGCCCGCGACAAGATTGACGCGAAGCTGGCCGAGGCAGGCTGGTATGTGCAGGACAAAGACAAGATCAACTTCAATGCTGGACAGGGCATCGCGGTGCGTGAATATCCGACCGACATCGGTCCCGCCGACTATGTTCTCTTCGTAAATCGCCGTGCCGTCGGCGTCATAGAAGCAAAACCCGAGGAGTGGGGTCACAAGATCACGACCGTTGAGGAGCAGGCGGAGGGCTACGCCGCCGCTGCTCTCAAATGGGTCAATAACAACGAGCCGCTACCGTTTGTCTACGAGAGCACGGGCGTTATCACCCGCTTCACGGATGCACGCGACCCCAAGCCGCGCTCCCGTGAGGTTTTTACC
>JBEKAS010000273.1:0-4894 GCA_050015795.1 Occallatibacter sp.
CGTTCGCAAATAGGGTGGAACGAGGCTGAACGTCTCCCTCATCGCCACCGCGTCGCGCACGATCACGAGGCCGGCTTCAACGGGTATATAGAGCCATTTGTGCGGGTCCAGTCCAACACTATCGGCGCGCGACATAGGCTTCAACTGATCCGCGAATTTCTCAGACAGGATGGCTGGTGCACCGTACGCGCCATCCACATGCAGCCAGACGCCGTGCTGTGCGCAAATATCGGCGATTTCGCCAAGCGGATCAATGGCGCCGGTGTTGACTGTTCCGGCGCTGGCAACTACGGCCATCGGCCTGTAGCCTTTGACAAGATCGTTGCGAATGCAGGCGTCGAGCGCCTCGGACCTCATCCGTCCGGAGGAATCGCGCTCGATCGCTCGCAGATTTTCACTTCCGATGCCGAGCAGCTCCACGGCCTTTTGAAAGCAGCCGTGCGTTTCCCCGGTTTTGTACAGTAAGAGGCGCGGTGAGGTTCCCTGCATTCCTTTCGACCGGACATCGAATCCACACTTCGAATGCCGAGCGACTGCCAACGCGGTTAAAGCCGCCATCGAGGCACCGCTGACCAGCAGCCCCATGCTCTGAGACGGAAAGCCGAGGAGGTGTTTGAACCAATTGACCAACTGGCGTTCGACATAGATCGCTGCGTGGTTGCCTCCCGCGCAGCTCGGATTCATTGCGGCAGCCAGCATCTCGGCGAACACACCGATGACCGTCGGCGGAGAATTGACCCACCCATAAAACCTTGGATGACCGTTGCCGAAAGGGAACGGCTCGATCTCCGCCAAGAACTTTTCTAAGATACGGTCCTCCGACTCGCCGAATTCAGGCGGCGGACCGAATTCCAGATAGCGATCGGCCAGCTCTCGCGGAAAGGGACGGAATACAGGACGGTCAGGAAGATTCGTAAGATGATTGGCCACCTCATCCACGACCCTGTAACCGAACTTCCTGATCCGCTCGGCCGACCACACCCCCGCGTCGTGCCGTTCTTCAGCAGAGTTGAACTTTCCGGTGCCCGTACCAATCATCCGTTCGCTCCCCGTTTCGGGCGTTTCCGACCCTCGCTCTCGCCAGCCCGGGTTTTGATGCTTACGACCGGAGCCCGCCGATGTTCGATTCCCGCTGGATCACCGGAGACATCCATCGCCAGGTAGTAAACACAAGGCACCCTGGAGGGATTCGAAAACGCATGCGTACAGTCCCCGTCGTAGTAGATGCTGTCGCCGGCTTTCACCGTGAAGAGTTCGCCGTCAATAGATAGCGTCAGCGTGCCTCGCTCGACTGCGACGTATTCACGAGAACCATGTGCATGGGGCAGAAAGACACCAGCATCCACCTTGGGCCCCAGTGTGGTGCGCATGAATTCGAACTCGACGCCAGGCAGAACCGGCGAGAGGATGCGTCGCTCCCACCCGGACGGATCGTGCGCCACTGCCTGGGCCTCACGGCGCAGAAAAATGACGCGCGCCTTCGCTTCGCAGCTCACTAATCGCGCCAGGCTCGTATCGAGTCCAGTGGCGATCCTGTCCAGAACGAGCACCGTGGCGGCCTTCGTTCCTCGTTCGACTTCAGAGATCATGCTACGGCTTACGCGCGAACGTGCGCTCAGTTCCTCCATTGATACTCCACGGCGCAACCGTTCCTGACGCACACGCTTGCCGAGTTTCACCAAGTCAAGATCGCGCTGGGGCATCATCGAGTTGCGTAAAGCCATGTATTCCTCTATAGTAGAATTCTTCCTCTATCGCGTCAAGCCCCTTTGCACGTTTCATGATGCCGTCACATTAATGACCATGCTTCCCCAGATTGGGGTTGGCAGGGCCGCCCAGCAAGATATAGGCCTCCTTCAGCCCTGGGTCGTTTAGTCCGATCGACTTCAGCTTGGCTTCGATACGCTCGCGGACAGCTTTGGATTCAGGGAAATCCTGGTCAGTCCAAAACCGATCTTTGCGCCGGAAATAGCCGGTTTCCTGAAGAAACCATACTGCGTATCTGTAAGCGTCACCCTCGGTGTCATCCAGATCACTCACTTTGAAAGAGCCGTCCGGTAAGTACGACTGGGTCAAGCACCAGTGGAGCATTTTGGAAATCTCGGCCCTGACGTGCTGCCGAGTTAGTTCATCAAGGGTCGGCCAAGCGTATCGGAAGACTCTTACCGCGTCCCAATTCAGGTGGTTCTCGTAGTGACCATTAAATAGGATGCCGGCGGGAAAGTTGACGCGATCGAGCTGCAACATGCGCCTGGCAACCAGATCTAGATGCCCCACTTCGCCGTGAAGGTCCGAGACCACGTGAAACGTAATTCCCATGTCGTCCATTTTCCAGACTCTCCCCTGACGATCCACCATCCACTGGCCCCAGCAGCCCGTTGCAGGATTCTGCCAACGCTCGACAAACTTCCGCAGGGCGTCCCTGAGCTGAGGATGAAATGTGTAGCAGCCAGATGGTGCGGTCGCAAATAGCAACCGGGCCATCGCGGAGAACGTTTCGTCGAGTTCTTCACGGTTGAATACGCCGCTTTTGGTGAAGTCATCGTACAGGTCCGAATCGAGCTGAGCGTCGAGTTTCTCTGGAGAGTTAATCCGATCCAGAAAGGTCAGCGCATAGCGCGGGGTCGTGTGGCACTTGTTGACATCGTCGACAGAATAATAGAGCCGGAGATACCAAACATTGATGCCCAGTCCCCAGCTTCCATCGGAAGCCTGTTGTTCGCCAGCCAGTTTCTGCTTTTCTGGTTGATTGAGACTCTGGCGGAGATCGGAGATTTCCGCCCTGGTGGTTTCAATGTCCGGCGTGAAGTTCAGCCACCAACGAATCTCGCGATAAATATGCATTGAGTAGTGCATATCTTCGCCCGCAGCCTCGCGCCGATTGAGCTCTTTCACAAGCGGCCGCAAAGTGGGGTTCAGGAGTCGAAGCCGCCGCTCTCGCGCGATGGGGATCTCTGAAAAATCCCAATAGAACTGGACGGCGTCCTGAAGCCGATGCCATCGGGATTCACCGGCGGTCGGTGGGGGCGGAGTAAAGATGTGCGCGTGATAGATTCGGTCCGCGATGACGGAACGCTCCAAGCGCTCACGGCTGATGTATACGCCGAGCGTCAAGACCGCGGCGCCCATCAGTAGAATCAGCCAACGCTTATGTCTGGTCGTGCTGAATATGACACGCTGCACAGAGCTGCTTATAGATCCAACAGTTGAGGGCAAGGGACGGGAAACACCGGTGCGGTTCAAGCATCGCCCGTGGTTGTCTGAGACATCAGTATAACACGTGCAACCCGCTACGCGCGGACTTGGTCCATGGCCGTCATTTCTCAGGATGTAACGGGTAGGATCTCCCCTTTGTAACGCAGTTGTGCAGAAAGATGTCGATCGGCCCCTGGATCATCGGCCGCTAGGAAACAATTCTCCGCAGCACGCAACAACTTGCCGGTTATGCCGCCACTCGCAAAGTAAGCGTTCAGTGGTTCGCCGGGCGGATCGTTAACGCGAAACGGGGTTCGGGTCCCCGAAGCCGACTTCTGGCTCGGGTAGTGGAATTCATATCTACATGTGGCCGAGTTTCAACCAAGTGTGTTTAGTTGGTCTGAGGTTAATTTGCAGAAAATCATGCGTCTTCGAGCGTCAGAGGCATCGGCTGTTTGCCATCGATGTCCTCTATACGAAATTCGGAAGCAACTGTGGCTGCGACAAGGACTCTGCCGGTTCGTTCCAACACGGTTGGCTCATGAGCGAGGGCAGCAATCACCCGCCCGATAAATTCCGGGCTTTCACTATTTGACACGTCGAGCCATCCGCCCTTAGCTGCCTCCATCACGGCCTCCGTCCGGACCAAGCCGGGATACAGCGAAAGCACGGCAATCCCGTGTGGCCGCAGTTCGTGCGCCATGTCGGCTGTCATCTTGTCAGTTGCGGCCTTGGCAACACCGTAAATCACATTGCCGACGTACTTCCGAGCGGCCCAGTAACTGATATTCACGATGAGGCCTTTGCGAGCAGGTAACATCATCTTCACGGCCTGTGAAGAGGTAATGAGCGCAGCACGCACGCCAGCCTCCATCATGCTGGTCCACCTGTGGGCAGGCTGCTCCCAAAACGGAAGCTGCCAAGTGAAAGCGCCGTTTTCAACCATCCTCTCGTAACCGCCCCACGCCGAGTTTACGAGTACATCCAGGCGACCGGTCTCGCTTGCGATCCGCGCAAACACAGAAGCCGTTTGTTCATCCCGTGAATGATCACAGGCAATCCGAACAATCGCGTCATGCAGGTCCGCGGTACGGATGGTGCGGCCTGTCGCAAACACTTTGAAACCGGCTTCGTTCAGGCTTGTCGCGATGCCCTTACCCACACCACGGCTGGCTCCGGTCACCAGTGCGACCTGCATCTTCGCGCCTCCGGCAATTCACTATTTCTTCGCCCATAATTATATTTGAATTCTGCCTGAAATTACGAATTGACGAGTTCAAGATGCCTCCGCGATCCCTAAAGAGCGCCGCGTAAAACGTGGCAGCATTTTGCAGATGGTTGCGCGACATCCGTTCTAGTCCGCGGGTTGTGGGGAACGAAAGATGAGGTACTGGACGTATGTCGCAAACTCGGAAACTATCCAGAAACGGGGTTCGGGTCCTCCAAGCCGACTTCGGGGGCGTCAGCGGTTGCACTTCTGTAGGTAATCCGTCCAAGTGGACGCCTTTTGCGTGTTTCACAAAGGGTAAGTTCTGCACCACGCTCAAAGCCACGGATAATCAACGGCCCGCTAGGTTGCAAATCTTAGTTTCACCATCGTCGGCGTCGGTGGCCGGGCGCGACTTGACGCCCAAGCCTTGGCCCCGCGGCGCACGCGTGGCGGTGGCGCTCTCGTTTGACTTTGACGCTGAATCGGGCT
>JBEKAS010000274.1:0-5955 GCA_050015795.1 Occallatibacter sp.
GAGCCCACGTGCTTGGCCATCTCCACAAAGTCCTTCCACGCGTCAGGATTGCCGCGACCCTCCCAGAGCACCGATGGAATGTCGTCGGTGACATAGCCGGGCAGGCGCCGCATGCCGTGGCCTTCGATAAAGGCCACCATGTCGTCTTTAAGCGAAAGTAAATTGTCGGTGCTCATTGTCAAACACCCATTCTCGCAGATGGGGCCGGGGTGGGCATACGGGTTGTGGAAAGCCGCGGGGGCGCGGGGCAAAAGGGCAATTGCGGCTGTGGTTTGCGGGCGGCGGCTTCGGTCGGGTAGTGTCCTAATTTGGATACTCGCTGCTGTTGCGGCTTCAATTACTGTCTGCGGCGTTGTATCTGGCGCATCGAAAGTTTGCGGAAGCATCAGACAGTGCATGGCAGAAGTCCGTCCAATGCGGGGTTCCAAATTCGTCAAAGTACTCAATTCTGCCCGTAACGTAAATCATTACTCGCCCGCTAAGTATATCCATACTCTCCGAGGGCGAAAGCGGAATCGCAGTTTTATTACCGTTCTCGATCCCAGTCCGCATGAGAGAAGCCTCAGTAAAAGAGTCCGTGAAAATTATCCCCGTCTCAATATGGTTGACCAAGATTTGGGCCACGGTACCCTTCTTGGGAGTTCGAAATCTTTTGGCGATGTTCTTCTCCCGCGGGAATACCATTGGGTCGTCGATTCCGGCGAGTTGGATAAGAAAGTTAGCAGTCACGATTTCCGCTGGGGTTTTTCCGGTATTGCGGATACGAATCGGGACACTTATCGGCTGCCCAGTAGTAATCTGAGCTCTGGCTCGTGGATTTGCCGGATCACTGCCTGCGATGGGAACGAATTCCACTCTGAGCCAAGGGCGTTGATCCTGACGCATCTGTTTCGTAACAACAGCGACGCTGTTTTGTTGCTCATGCAATTGACCTTGCAGGATGGCAATCTGCTGCGCAGTAGTGCTATCAGATTTGGCCGATTCGTGTCTTGCCTGCCTTGCGGACCTACTCAGCAGATCGGTCTGAGCGGCCATTTCCTTGAACTGTTGGAAGATGAACCATGCTGCTACACAGGCCGCAGCGAAGGAGATGCTAGCAATTACCAATCCCCAATATCCAAAGCGGACAGTTTTCTTCTCGAAGCTGGTGATCTGTTGTTGGAGGTCGGTTGGAATTTGGAGATAGAAAGGCGGTTTCGGTTCATCAGCGGACGTGGCTTTACCGACCGCGAGGGGGTCTTTCTCGGGGTTGGCGGCGCTATCGTTTTTGTTTGGTGCATTGTCCAATTCTTAACAAACGTATCACAATGGATTTCAAATTAGGACACTACCTTCGGTCGTGATGAAGCGAGCTCAGGCGCGGCGGGCGTTAGTCTGAAATGAGCCGCACAGAGAATTGAGGAGGTCTTCCGCTTGCCCCCATTTGAACGTCACGTCTTTATCTGCCACAACAGCCGTCCCGCCGATGCGCCGCGGCCCTCGTGCACCCGCGATGGAAAGAGCGAGCTGCACACGCGGCTGCAGCAGCTTTCGCGCGAGGCCGGGCTGGGCGCAAAGGTGCGCATTAACAAGTCGGGCTGCCTGGACCAGTGCGAGCACGGACCGACGGTGGTGGTGTACCCCGACGCTGTCTGGTACGGGCACGTGCAACCGGAAGACGCGGAAGAGATTGTGAGGGAGCACCTGGTGGGCGGGCGGCCGGTGGAGCGGCTGCGCCTTGCCGACGAGTGCGTGAACACGAAGAGCTGCCGGCATAAGGCAGGGAATAGGGAGTAGGGAATAGGGAGTAGGAAAAACTGGCGATGAAGCGCAGAGAGTTTTTGAAGGTGGCCGGTGCGGCGTCGGCGGTGAGCCTGGCGCGTGGCGTGGGAGCCGCGCCCGCACTCGGTTTCATCATCTCGATAGACGATCGCGATCCTCAAGCGAGCGCGGGGCCGGTGCGATGGGCGGCGGAGCAACTGCGCGCAGCGATTGTAGCGAAGGGCGCGTTTTGCCGGATCGTCTCGTTGAGAGAAAAGATTCCGGGGGAACAGCTTCGCTCAGCCGCATTTTTCGTGTTCGTCGATGCCGCAGCCTTAACGGCGATGAATACTGCGCATGCAGGCGATTTTCGCATAGGCCCGGAGTGCTTTGCGCTATTGCCGGGTAGCGTTAAGAGAACTCACACGACGGGAGTGACCGCTTCGGGAAGCGACGTGCGTGGGTATGTGTATGCGCTGCT
The DNA here is from genome assembly GCA_050015795.1 of Occallatibacter sp. Taxonomy (GTDB): domain Bacteria; phylum Acidobacteriota; class Terriglobia; order Terriglobales; family Acidobacteriaceae; genus Telmatobacter. The sequence continues at coordinate 2,222 of JBEKAS010000274.1, forward strand.
CGAACTGGCGGAGCGCGTGCAGTTCGGCGCCGATCCGAGGACCGCTTTGTACGCTGTGCAGGCAGGGCTGGAGAAGCCTGCAAATGAGATTCGCTGCGTAGGACGCTATTTTTGCAGCGAGCTAGAAGACAAGCCGTGGTTTTATGACAAGGATTTCTGGCCGGGCTATCTGGACGTGCTGGCCGCGAGCCGCTTCAACCGCTTCTGCCTTGGATTTGGCCTGGAGTACGACTTCCCCAAGGACGTGACCAGCGATTATCTGCATTTTCCTTATCCTTATTTAGTCGACGTGCCGGGATACGACGTGCGGGTGATGCAACTGGCTGCGCCGGACGGCAAAGTGCTGGCGGCGCCGGTTCCGTTGAGCGCCGGGGAGCGCGAAAAAAACCTTCAGGCGCTCCAATTCATTGCCGCGCAAACGGCGGCGCGTGGCTTGCACTTTCAACTCGGCATCTGGACGCACGCCTACCAGTGGGCAGACAGCCCCAATGCGTACCACCGCGTCGAGGGATTGACCAAAGAAACGCATGCGGCCTATTGCCGCGATGCGCTGGCGGTGCTGCTGAAGCTGTGCCCGGAGATCCAGGGACTGACGCTGCGCGTGCACGGCGAGAGCGGCATTCCCGAGGGCAGCTATGGGTTCTGGGAGACGCTGTTCGCAGCGGTCAAGGGCTGTGGCAGAACGATCGAAATCGACATGCACGCCAAGGGCGTGGACGAGAAGATGATCGACATCGCCGTGGCCACGGGCATGCCGGTGAAGCTGGGGGCGAAGTACTCGGCCGAGCATCAGAGCCTCGGCTATCAGCAGGCCGACATCCGCGCGCTGGAGATTCCCAAGCCCGGGCACACAGGCGAGGGACCGTTCAGTTTGAGCTCGGGCACGCGCTCATTTACGCGCTACGGCTACGCGGATTTTCTGAAAAGCGGCAGCCGCTACAAGCTGCTCTTCCGCCTGTGGCCCGGAACGCAACGGCACTTATTGAGCGCCGATCCGGAGATGGCGGCGGCGTACGGACGAACCACGCATTTTTGCGGCGCGGCTGGTTTGGATTTGATGGAGCCGCTGACGTTCAAGGGCAGGGAAGGTTCGGGGCAGCCGGGCGGACGCTGCGCGTATGACGATGCAACGCTCGATCCCAGGTACGATTGGCAAAAGTTCCAGCTTTACTACCGCGTGTGGGGGCGCAGGCTCTACGATCCCGATGCGGATCCGGAGGCATGGCGCCGCTGGATGCGTGCGGACTTTGGCGCGGGCGTGGAGTTGATGGAAACAGCCGTGGCCCAGGCCAGCCGGATGCTTCCGCTTGTGACCTCGGCGCATTTGCCCTCGGCATCGAATCACTCGTTCTGGCCGGAGATCAACACCAACATGCCGATCGTGATCGGCAGCGAGCCTTCGCCTTACAGCGACACGCCGGAGCCGAAGTGCTTCGGCACCGTGAGTCCGCTCGATCCCGAGACATTTTCGACGGTCGAAGAGCACGGAGGAGATTTACTGTACGGAACCGCGAATCCCAAGTATTCGCCGATCGATGTGGCGCAGTGGCTGGAGGATTCGGCGGCAGCGGCGAGCGATGCGCTGGATGCGGCGCGGCTAGGGAGCGCAACGTACCGTCTGCCCGCCTTCCTGCGCGTGGAAGCGGATGTGCTGATCCAGGTGGGGCTGGGGCAATTTTTCGCAGCGAAGTTGCGCGCGGGAGTGTTGTATTCGGTGTTTCAGCAATCGCAGGAACGACGGGCCGGGCAGGAAGCGCTCGACCAGTACCGGATGGCGCGCGAGGCATGGGTTGCGGCGGCGCAGGCCGGGGCCGTGTATCGCAACGACATCGCGTATGGAAGCGCGTCGATGCGGCGCGGGCACTGGAGCGATCGTCTGGCGGCCATCGATAAAGATATTGCGGCGCTGGAGGCGCAGGTGAGCGCCGCGTCCGAGGCCGCTGAGGCAACTCCGGATACGCGGCGGGCGATACGGGAAGCGACGGGACGGCCGATGCGCCCCACGATTGCGTGGACCCACACGCCGCCGGCGGCATTCGAGCCGGGAGCGGCGCTGGCGGTCGCGATTACGGTTCCGCAACAGGTGCTGGTGCCGATCCTGACGCGGGTTTCTCTCCGCTACCGGCATGTGAATCAGGCGGAGCGGTGGCAGCGGGAGGAGATGCAGGCGAACGGGACAGTGTTCAGCGCGGAAATTCCGGCCGAGTACACGCAGTCGCCCTATGCGCTCGAGTATTGCTTTGAGCTGCGCGCGAAAAATGGCGCCGCATGGCTGGCTCCGGGGTTCAATGCGGCCCTTTCTAGCCAACCCTACTACGCGGTGGCGCGCAAAGGCGCCTGACGGCCAGCGCCCGGAAGCGGCGAGCAGGCCGGCAGACTCCGCGGAGCCAAAGGAAAGCCGGCGTGCGGTGCGGCGGCGTGTGTACACCCCCGGCCCCAATGCGTTATCCTGACGTTTAACCCATGATTTTTTCTCGTGACTACATTGGGTATCTCGCCCGCCGCACGGTCAAGCACCTGATTGACGCCAAGTTGATCACCTCCAGCGATTTGAAGGTGACAGAAGAGCGCGTCAACGCGGCGCTGCTCGACGAGCTTTCGCTCGAAGACCGCATTAACGAAGAGGTACGCGTGATTCTCGAGGCCTACTCCGAGGAGATGCGCAAGAGCGGCGCGCAATATGCCGAGATGTTCAAGAAGGTGAAGAACGAGCTGAGCAAAAAGTACAAGGCGGTGCTATGAGAATCAGCCGCGACAAGCTGAACAAGCTGGCCCACACCGTGGCTGACACGCTGGCCGAGATCGACCAGGTCGGGTTTCTGGATGATCGCAACACCATCCGGCAGGAGGCGCGCAAGGAGCTGGAGATTCTGCTCACTGAAGAGGCGCGGATCGATACGGCGGCGCGGCTGAAGATCGCGAACCAGCGCAAAATCATCCTCGAAGGCTCTCAGGAGTGGGACATTCTGTATCGCAAGTACTACAACGAGGAAGTGCGCAAGCTGGGGATCTGAAGCGCAACGGCGCGTGTAACGGCGCGGCATGGCGTTGGCCGGAGGGCCGGTCTTTGCTAAAGTAATAAAGGCGCCCGCATCCGCGGGCCTCCCCGCACAAGCTGTGGCGCTATCGTCTAGGGGTTAGGACGTGAGATTCTCAATCTTAAAACCCGGGTTCGATTCCCGGTAGCGCTACCAATTTTCCTCCTCACGATGTCTCACTCTGTCTCATCTCTTGACTAACCATAATGAAATCAACAAAAATGCTTCTCGCAGTGTCTCTTGCGCTCTCTTGACAGCTTGGGGCAACTGGGGGCAACATTGGGGGCAACTGGTGCAACCGTCCTTTGAGTTGCCCCTAACTCCTTCTAGAGGCTTTCCCAGATGCCCCTTACCGCCTTAAAGATCAGTAAGGTTCAGCCGGACGCGGAAAAAACTCTCCGCCTGTTTGATGGGCGCGGCTTATATCTGGAGATTGCTCCGAGCGGCGGGAAGTGGTGGCGGCTCAAGTACCGCATTGGCGGGAAGGAAAAGCGGCTTTCCCTGGGCGTCTACACCGCGGCGCGGTCAAAGACGGTGGAGGCAAGCCTAGAGGCCGCGCGTAAGGCCGCTGAGGATTCTCGGCAACTGGTGCGGGATGGAATAGACCCCAGCCAAAATCGCAAGGCCGAAAAACTGCGCGCGGCGCACCAGATGGGGAACACCTTTGAGATTGTCGCACGCGAGTGGCAAGAGAAA
>JBEKAS010000275.1:0-4889 GCA_050015795.1 Occallatibacter sp.
CGATTTGCCATTGAAAAAGGGGTTGAGTTGAACAACTTGACGCTCGCGGAACTGCGCCAGTTTGGCGAGGAGTTCGGCGAAGATTTTTACGCTGCCATCACTCTCGACGCCACGCTCGATTGCCACGACGTGATCGGCGGGACCGCGCGCCAGCGCGTGCAGCAGGCGCTCGATGCCGCCACGGAGCGCATCGCCGCGGTCTTGAAATCCAATGTGTCGAAATCCACCGCAGCGGAGGCCGTTCATGCTGGTGCGTAAGGCGCTGCTGCTCGACGCCTCCAACATCTACGATCTCGTGAACTCGCTCTCCGGCGACGGCACGCTGCTCAAACGCCCCTTCGCCGAAGTCTGCGAAAACATCCGCGACTTTACCGTCGCCGAGTCCGATGGCGGCGTGTTTCTGGGTTGCGGCGCGCTGCACCTCTACGGTCCGCACCTCTGCGAAGTACGCTCCATCGTGGTCAAGCCTGAGGCCAAGGGTCAGGGCGCGGGCGGCAGCATTTTGAAAGCGCTCGTCGAAGAAGCTGAAACGCACGGCATCCAGTCCGTGTGCCTCTTCACGCGCATTCCCGATTTCTTCTTCAAGTACGGCTTCCGCACCGTCGAGGACAAGGCAGAGCTGCCCGACAAGATCTTCAAGGATTGCCAAATGTGCCCGCGCCTGCACCGTTGCGACGAGGTCGCCATGGTGCGCGGCCGCATCCCGCGCATGTCGATCCTCGGCCCGCGCGAGGAAGCGCAGGAGCTAGTGCGAATCTCCGGCTGATTCTCGCTGTCTGAGTCTCGCTGCTGCCACCACGGCCTGCCCGTAGCTCAACCCGCCATCGCCGGGACTCACCGTGCGATGCTCGAAAACCTGAAAGCCTTCTTCTTCGAGCCCTGTGCGCAGCAACCGCGCGAGGCGACGATTGTGCAAGCAACCACCGGAGAGCGCCACCTTTTCGATTTGCATTGCCTCGCGGGCCGATTTCGCAGCACCAATGAATGCCGCGGCAACGCCGGCATGAAAACGCGCGGCAATATGCGATTTGCTCGCACCTGCACGGAGATCTTCGAGGAGTTCCTTCCACAGAGGAATCGCGGAGATTCTCGCGGGTTTTCGCGCCTTCCAATCTCCATCGAGCAATCGAAGTGCGTAACCCGCGCTGAGTTCATCCGGCTCGTCGACGCAGACTCCTTCCAGTTCAATCGCCGCCTGCGCCTCGTAATCGACAACGCCGCGGCCCAGCACCACCGCGGCAACCGCATCGAAGAGCCGTCCGCAACTTGAGGTGAGCGGGGTGTTCAACTCGCGCTCGATCATGCGCTTGAGCACGCGCGCTTCTTGCGGCTTCGCGCCGAGGAGCGCAATCACCTCGGACGACTCCACATCAAGGCCTGCTGCATGCAATGCGCCGAGCGCCATGCGCCACGGCTCGCGAATCGCGGCTTCGCCACCGGGCATGGGCACGTAGTCGAGATGCGCAAAGCGTTCGAAATGGCCGGGATCGGGACCGACTAATTGCACGATGAGCACTTCCCCGCCCCAGATCGTTCCGTCGGTGCCGTAGCCCGTGCCGTCAAGGCTTAAGCCGATCGCCGGACCCTCGATGCCGTGCTCCGCCATGCAGGCTGCGATGTGCGCGTGGTGATGTTGCACGGCGATGAGCGGCAGATTGCGCTCGGCTGCCCACTCCTTGGCCCAGGATGTCGACAAATAACCGGGATGCAGATCGTGCACCACCGCAACGGGGCTGATCTCGAAGGTCTGCATCAAGTGAGCCAGCGCCTCGCGGAAAAAATCGAGGCCAGTAACGTTTTCGAGATCGCCCAAATGCTGACTCTGGTAGGCAAAGCGTCCGCGCGCGAGGGCGAAGACGTTCTTCAAGTGCCCGCCCACGGCCAGCAGCGGGGGCGAATCAAATGGCAGCGGCACGGCAAGCGGCACAAATCCCCGCGCGCGCCGGATCAACTGCGGCGCACCGTCCACCAATGCCATCACGGAGTCATCGCAGCGCTGCAGAATCTCGCGGTCGTGCATCAGGAAGGCGTCGGCGATCTGCCCGAGCCTCGCCAGCGCTTCGTCATTGTCGATCGCGATGGGCTCTTCGCTGAGGTTGGCGCTGGTCATCACGAGCGCCTTCACGCGAGAATCGGCAAAGAGCAGATGCTGCAAGGGCGCATAGGGCAGAAACACGCCCAGCCACGGGATTCCCGGCGCGACGGAATCAGCAATGCCGCAATCCGCGCGCCGCCGGGCGAGAACAATCGGCCGCGGAATCGTCTGGAGCAGCGCCTCTTCTTCGCCGGTCAGGTCGCAGACCGCGCGCGCGGCATCGAGATCGCGAACCATGACGGCGAGTGGCTTGCCGTAGCGATGTTTGCGCTCGCGCAGCCGCATCACTGCAGCCTCATTGGTAGCGTCAACGGAGAGATGGAATCCGCCGATGCCCTTGATCGCCATGATTTCGCCTGCCATCAAGCGGTCGACAGTTGCAGTCACAGGGTCATCGGAGGGAATCGCTGTTCCGTCTGGCGCGACCAGCCAGACGCGCGGTCCGCACACCGCGCAGGCATTCGGCTGCGCGTGGAAGCGCCGGTTGGTGGGATCGTCGTACTCCGCCTGGCAGGCCGCGCACATGGTGAAGCGCGCCATCGAGGTCTGCGGACGGTCGTAGGGGATGCGGCGCGTGATGGTGTAGCGCGGGCCGCAGTTGGTGCAATTCAAAAATGGATAGCGATAGCGCCGGTCGTTGGGGTCGAGCAATTCGCGTAAGCAATCCGCGCAAGTAGCCGCATCGGCGGGAATCCCAGTACTTACCTGGCCGCTCGCCTCGCTGGCAATAATGTGAAACTCTTTTTCTCGTCTCGGAGGAATTTCTCGCGCAACGATGGAATCGATGCGCGAGAGCGGCGGAGCCTCGGCTTCGAGCCGGCGTCGAAACGTTTCTACCCGCTCGGCCGGCCCCTCAATTTCGATCGTTACCCCGCCGGTATCGTTGCCAATGAATCCCGCGAGGCCCTCCTCCAACGCGAGCCGGTAGACAAACGGCCGAAAACCGACGCCCTGCACCACGCCGCGTACTTCGTACCGTTCTCGTTGCACTTCGTGCTGTTCTGGTTGCACTTCGTGCTGTCCTTGTTTTGGATCAGAGTAGTGGGTCAAGCCTACGCCTCGCCCAGAACCTCAGCATAGCGCATGAGAACCGGCGCATTCCCGCCTTGCGCCCGTTCTGCCTTGCTCGCAAGTGAGCCAGCGCGGACCTGGGGAAAAGAAGCATAAACTGAAGGAGAGCACGAGCGAGATCATGGGTTGCCAGCGGTTTCAGACAATACGCATATTCGCCGCTGTTTTGCTCCTGATCGCGTCGGGAGTTGCTGCGGCGCGAGCTCAGGCCGCCGATCAGGCTGCGGTTATTCGCCAGATCGACGCGGCCGTGGCGGCCCGCGTAGACAACATTCTGGAGTTCACCGACGTCGAGCACTATTCCGTCTACCGTAACGGCGACGAAACGCACCCCGTAGCGGAGATGAATGTGCGCGACACCTACAAAAAGGGCGTCGGCAAGGAATATACAGTGCTTTCGCAGAGCGGATCGGGCTTGATTCTGCACTTCGGGTTGAAGCCGTTGATCGATAACGAAAAGACCATCAACCTGCCCGGCAACTGGGAAAAATCCTGGTTCACTTCGGCAAATTACGACATGAAGTTGAAGCCCGGTGGCGTGCAAAAGCTCAACGGTCGCGACTGCTACGTTCTTGCCATTACGCCCAGGGGAGAGGCTCCCAACCTGATTATTGGAACCTTGTGGGCGGACGCGAAGGATGGCTCTCTCGTTCAGATTGAGGGTGTCTCGTCCAAGAGCCCCTCTGCCTTTGCGGGCACCACGCGCGTGATGCGCCAGTACACCAACATCAGTGGATTCGCCATGGCAATGCATGCCCGCGCCGAATCGACCAGCATGCTCTTTGGCCAGACCGTGATCATCATCGACTACAGCAACTATCAGCTTCAACTTCGAGGGAGCAAATAAAGGCCGGTCGGTCGTCCGATGCGCCCATCACATTCCACCTGCAAAGAACCGCGCGGCCATTTTTTGGCGTACCGCAGCGGCCCTAAGTGATCTTGCGCACGCACTTTACGGCGCTTTCGATGGATTTTGTGCGCCGCGACACGATGGTTGGCAGAGAAGGGCGCGGCTTGGTCCGCCGCATTCGGGAATGGCCGAAATCCAAGTCAACAAATGGGATAGGCCCACAGCATGGTGACTGCTGTCACGGATTGCGTAGCCCCCCGGATCGTAGAACAATGGTAGGCACTATGCGGGCCGCGCCAATCGCCGTTCCGCATAGGTTGCAGCTCCGGAGCTGCACCGGCCGGGGAGGAAATGTGCCAGTCATCACGCCGCCGCCGCTACCGAGCGAAGACAAACGATGGAAGATCGTGAACGGCACCATGCGCAAAAACGGCTTTGCCCGTCATGCGCTCATCGAGACGCTGCACACTGTGCAGTCGTCGTTCGGCTTCCTCGACGACGATGCCATCCGCTTCGTCGCGCTCTCGTTGCGCGTGCCGTTGAGCCAGGCGTACGGCGTAGCCACGTTTTATCACTATTTCACGCTCAAGCCTCCGGGCAAGCACACCGTAACGGTCTGCGCCGGCACCGCCTGCTACATCAAAGGCGCGGACAAGCTGATTACCGCGGCCGAAAAGCGGCTGGGCATCGCGCCGGGCCAAACCACGCCGGATGGGCAGATCAGCCTGATGACAGCGCGCTGCGTAGGCGCGTGCAGCCGCGCGCCGGTGGTTCTGTGCGACGGCGAAGTCGCCGGCGAGATCACCCGTGAACAAATGCTCGAGCAACTGGAAAGGTGGGCTGTGGAATGACAATCGAGGAGCTCGAACAGAT
>JBEKAS010000276.1:0-4884 GCA_050015795.1 Occallatibacter sp.
GAAGTCGGACAGGCGAACGAACTCTACAAGGCGGGCAAGAAGCTGGAGGCTTTGCCGCTCTATGAAGATCTCGCAAAGACATACCCCAACGAGATGATTTATCAGGAGCGGCTGGCTTCGTGCCTCGATGCTGAGGCCGAACAGACCAATGATCTGGCGCAGAAAAAGGCACTGCTGACGCGCATGCGCGATGCGGCTCGGCGCGCCGTTCAACTCGGCGAAAAGGCTAACTTCGTTCAGGACATGGCGAACTTCGACGTCGACGCGCCGGACACGTTTGCGCAGGGCAGCTCGGCAGAGGCGCTGATGCAGGAAGCGGAAAAGGCGTTCGCGGCCGGGGACTACCCGACGGCCGAGGCCAAATACGCGGCTGCCGCTGCGGCCGACCCGCAACTTTACGTGGCGGCGCTCTATGCCGGCGACGCGGCCTACGCGCAACACGATCTGCCCACGGCGGCGCGATGGTTTGCGCGGGCCATCGTCATCGATCCCAACCGCGAGACAGCTTACCGGTATTGGGGCGACGCCATCCTGCAATACGGCAGCGATGCGGAGGCGGCGAAGAACAAGTTCATCGATGCTATTGTGGCCGAACCGTACAACAAATACTCGTGGCAGGGATTGCAGCAGTGGGCGGTGCGGCAGAGGGCCGTGCTGAGCTCGCCCAGGATCGACCGGCCGGCCGCGCCTGCAGTGGATCCCAAAAATCCCGGAAATATCGCGATCAACATCGACCCGAGCATGACTGACGATAAGCAACATCCTGGAAGTTCGGCATGGATGGTCTATTCAATGGGCCGCGCAGGCTTCCGCGGCGACCAGTTCAAGAAGCAATTCCCTAACGAGAAGGAGTACCGGCACACGCTCAAAGAGGAGGACGACGCTTTGAGTATGGTAGTCACCGTTGTCCGGGAGCAGAAGATCCCGCCCGACAAGCTCGACGAGAGCCTGCGCAATCTGCTGGAGGTGTACGACGCGGGCATGCTGGACTGCTGGATCCTGATCAACGGCGCCGACCAGGGCATTGTGCAGGATTATGCAGCGTACCGCGACGCGCACCGGCAACTGCTGCACGATTACCTTGCGCGCTTTGTGGTGCACGGCGGCGTGAACGCGGCCCAGTAACGCAGCTTCAGACGCGATCGTCGGGGAAGATGCCGACGGATTCGCCGGGTGCGACGTTTTGCCCGGCGAGGACAATGGCATGGGTGGCGATGTGTGCGCCTGCACCGATCACCGTGGGCTGAAGCCGGACCTTGTTGTAGTCGTGCGGATCGTGCCACATGGAAAAGACGCGCGAGAAGGAACCGATGACCGCGTTATTGCCGATGGTGATGCCGCCGCGGTCGTTGAGCAGGGCGCGCTGGCGAATGGTGACGCCATCGCCAATGGAAAGGTTGTAGCCGTAGGTCAGGTCGACACCGTGATAGATTTTTACGCCTGAGCCGAGATGCTCGAAGATGTGCCGGCCGAGCATGCAGCGGAAACGCAATCCCAGCCAGTGATTGAGGCCGATCGGCGAGCGATCGAACATCTGCCAGAACCAGAGCAGGGGTTTGCGGCGCGCAAAGCGCTCGCGATCGACCTCGGCGAAGTGCTCCGCTTCCAGGGTGACGTTTTGCGGGTCGAGCGAGAGGTTGACCACGTTGCCCGGCAGCTCGGACGTGAGCGTGAGGTTGAGCTTGCCGCTATAGGGACGCCCCAGATAAAGCTGGTAGAGCTGGTCGCGCACAATCTCGCCGCGGCGCTCCGGGGAACTGTGGCGGACAAATTCGTCGTCAATGAACTGAATCCAGCGGCGATAGATCTCTTCGGCTTCAGGCGTCGGGCGGGGAGCGGAGCTTTCTGGGGCGGTCATACAAGAGACGATAAAGCAGGGAGTAGGGCCAAGGGAAGAGTGTGAGTGTGTGTGTGAGTGTGCAGGACAAATACAGCCACACTCACGCTCGCACTCACACTGTTCTTACCGCTTGCCCTGGATGGTCTTGGGGTTCACGCCGGCCTTTTTGGCGGCTCGTCGCGCGGCGATAGCGTGCATCTCCTTGCCGTAACTCGACTGATTGATGAAAATCTGCAACGCGAGATTCAACACATTTCCCGCAGCCCAGTAGAGCGCCAGTCCCGAAGCGTAGTGCCAGAGGAAGCTGCCCATGAAGATGGGCAGGATGAAGGCCATCATGCGCCGCTGCATGGGATCCATGCCGGGCGAGGGCGTGATGTACTGCGTGAGGAACATGGAGATGATGATGAGCAGGGGCAGGATGTGCGTGGGATCGGGCTGCGAAAGATCGGGCAGCCAGAACCAGTGCGCCTGGCGCAACTCCACGGCATTGTAGAGAACGCGGAAGAAGCCGTAGAACAGCGGGAGTTGAGGCAGCATGGGCAGGCAGCTGCCGTACATGTTGACGCCCTCCTCCTTGTAGAGCGCCATGACCTCCGTGTTCATCTCGGTCTTTTTGGGGTCGTTCATCTTCAGGTTCGCATAGCGCTTGCGGATGGCGTCCACCTTGGGCTGGATGCGCATCATCTTGAGCGACGATTTCATCATCATGAAGCGCAATGGGATGAACGCCACGTTGAAGGCGACCGTAAACAGGATGATGGCCCAGCCCCAGCTGTAGGGACCGGCGCCGATGAAGTTGTGCAGAAAGCGCAGGGCGAGATAAAGGGGCTTGGCGATGTATCCCAGCCAACTGCCGAACTGGATGAGCGAATGCAGCGAAGGACCGTCGGGTTTGCCGTCGGGCCCAGTCGCGTAGATAAACGAGAGGATCTCGGTGGCCTTGGGGCCGGCAAACAAGCGCAGGCGGGTATCGCCGCTGGTGTCGCCGACGGCGAGGCCGACCACATCGACGGAAACCTTCTTGCCGTTCTGATCGCTGGGGTCGGCGGGCAGGTCGATGGAGTTGTGCAGGGTAACGACTGTGGCGTGATCCGGCACATCGGGCAGGAACGCGGCGGCAAAGTAAAGATCCATTACGGCCGCGTACTGGTACGACGCTTCCGACGTATTATTGCCGCTGACCTTGGCGGCGGCTTGCACGTCATCCCGGTTATCGATCGACCAGGCAAAGAAGGAGGGAGTGGGCATCTGCCCGCGCAGCATGGAGGTCTGATGGAGTTCCTCCATGTCGCCCAGGCCGGCGGGCCACGCAACGAGCGCGCGCACGGGTGAGCCATTGCGCTTCACCTCGGTTTCGATGCTGATCACATAGCTCGTGTCAAAGCGGAAGGTTTTTACGGCGTCGACACCGCCGGCCGAGTATTCAAACGTAATCGCCGCCGGCGCAAGGAGCAGGCCGGTGGCCGAGGGTTGCGCGCCGCCGTAGCTCACCTTGTAGAGCGCGTCGTTCAGCTCGGTGGTGAGCGCCGGCTCATAGGTGAAGAATGAGAGCGGCAGCCCGAAGCGTGCGGCGGCCTGCGGCTGCACCAGATCGAGCGGTTTGCCGGCCGAGTCGAAGTACTTCTTCAAGATCCAGCTCTTTACCTGCGCGCCGCGATTGGTGAAGACGATTTTGTAGAACTCGTTTTCGATGGTGGTGTAGGTTTCAAGCGAGGCCGAAATCTGCGGCGTGGCGGCGGATGCCTTTGTGGGAGCAGCGGCCTGGGCCGGGCCCGGTGCGGCGGGAGCGGCGGAGGCCGATGGAGGAGCGGCCTGCGACTGAGTTTGCGCGGGCGGCGGCTGGTCCGGCTTGGGCTTCATGAAGAAGAACTGGTAGCCGAAGAAAACGGCCATGACAATGAGCATGAGGGCCATGGTGGAGCGCATATCGCCCCCACCACCACCGCCGGACCCCTGCGATTGAAGATTGGGATTTTGTATTTCGGGCAAAGGATACTTCCTATCGTTCGGAACAGGCAGCCTCTGGGGCCACCGTTTCCTCTATGGTAACGGTTCGCGGGGCATGGCAGGCGGGACGCAGCCACAATCCCCGCCGGGGCGGGCGGGCGGAACGGGATCGAAACCGCCCGGCGTAAAGGGATGACAGCGCAAAAGGCGCCACGCGGCCAGCCTGCTACCTCGCAGGGGGCCGTGCGTGGCAATGGCGCCGGCCGCGTACTCAGAGCACGTAGGAATGAATTTACATCGGCTGGTGCTCACCGCATGCAGTGCCGGCGAAATCCAGCGGCGATAAGAAGCGATGAGTGCGAGCAGAAAGCGAGTCATGGTGCAGGTGTACCCGGGGCCTGGTGCGCGGCCGCGGGCGATTTGAACCCGCGCGACGCCTCCGTTCTGGCCTGTTCAAGAATACGTACGATCTCTGCCTCAAGTTGCGCGAATTCCATCGTGAGCACGTTGCGACGGGGATGGAAGATGAGATCGCATCCCTGAGGCAGCAGGCCGACGTGGCGGCGCAGCGCTTCGCGCATGCGTCGCTTGATGCGGTTGCGCTGGGTGGCTTTGCCTAGCACTTTGCCCACGGTGAGGCCCACGCGCGGCTCCGGCGCTACTGCCACATCCGGACCCGCAGGTACCCGCGGCGCCAGGAACCAGCTCATGGACGCGGATTGCCGCTTGCGGGCAGCTGCGTAGGTGCGCAGATAATCGGCGTGCTTGCGCAGGCGCGCTCCCGCCAGTGATTGGCCCACCGACTGGAGTTGACCAGGTCTGGTATGTGAGTTCATGAGGAAGAGTCAAAGTAAGTTCGTGGGGAAGAACGGCCCCTGCGCGGCCCATTCCGGCGAGAAAATCAGAACCGGCGAGGGTTAGTCGCGGTGCCCGGCGCTGACCGAGACGCGCTTGCGGCCCGCGGCGCGGCGGCGGCTGAGCACGGCGGCACCGGCCTTGGTCTTCATGCGCGAGCGGAAGCCGTGCTTTTTCACGCGGCTACGGCGGTTAGGTTGAAATGTGCGTTTGGGCATCGTGACCCGCTCCTGTACCTT
>JBEKAS010000277.1:0-4802 GCA_050015795.1 Occallatibacter sp.
AAGCTCAACGTCCCCTCCAGCACGCCGAGCGCATGTTTATAGCCAAGCGAATCCAGCGCCTTCACCGGTCCGTAGCGCTCGAGCAGGCCCCGCGTCTCCTCGACCAGTCCCGCGGCAAACATTTCTGCGCAACGCTGATTCATTCTCTCGTAAAGCGAAGCCCGCGGCGGGTTCAGTCCGATCCTTAGTAACCGAAACCCGGTGAGCGGATCGCGCGCCATCACTTCCGACATCGGTTTTCGCGCCGCCAGGCACACCTCAATCGCGCGAATCAACTTGGGCGTATCGTTCGCGTGAATCCGCTCTGCCGTGACTGCATCAAGCTTTCGCAGCAATCGGTGCAGCCACGCATTTCCGTGACGTTCCACGCTTTGGCGCAAGCGGGTCCGTAGCTCCTCTTGCCGCGCCGGCCCGGCAAACAGTCCTTCGGTCAGCGCCCGCAGATACAGCCCCGTTCCGCCGGTCACAATCGGCAGGTGCTTGCGTCCGGCGATCTCGCGCAACGCCGTCCGCGCCGCCCGGCTGTACGCGCCCGCGGTGAACGGCTCATCGGGCCCGGCCACGTCGATCAGATGGTGCGGCACCCGCGCACGTTCCTCGCGCGTGGGCTTCGCCGTACCCAGTTCCATGCCGCGATACACGGCCACCGAGTCGCAGCTCACAATTTCGCCATTGAAGCGCTCAGCCAGCTCGAGCGAGAGCGCCGTCTTCCCGCTTCCCGTCGGCCCCAGCAGAATGACGACAAGCGGTTCAGGATTAGGCGAAGACAGCGTCAGCCGGGAGTCTCTGATCCCCGTTCCCTGATCCCTGTTCCCTGTCTCTACCACCGCCACCACCCCGCGGGAAAGATCCACTTCGGATTGGTGTGCAGCAGCCACCAGAGACAGATCGCGCCGGCGAGAATCACCAATCCAATGACCTGGTTGCGCCGGAACGCGCTCCTCTGCTGCTCCCGCGCCTCTCTCTCGGCTACCTGCTGGTCATACGGCTTGATGCGGGTCTCGACCATACTGCTTCTCTCGCAAACTCCGGCGCGCCGCAGACTTCCGCGCATCCGGCATCAGTATAGGGGAACGCCGGCTCTTTGATTGCGCCGCGCCTCCGTTTGACTTCCCACCGCTCCATTGCCGACCATAGCTTTTCGGGCATGCAGCGATTCCCTCACCGCCGCTCTCCGTCCCGAACGAAAGGTTTGGCTCCATGAAAGTCTTGATCCTTGGTTCGGGAGGCCGCGAACACGCCCTGGCCTGGACCTTTGCGCGCAGCCCGCGCGCCTCCGAGATCATTTGCGCGCCGGGCAACGGCGGCATGGCCCAGAGGTTCCGCTGCCTCCCTGTCGATCTGAACGACCTCAGCGCCATGGTCCGTTTGGCCGAGGCTGAGCAGCCCGCCCTCACCGTCGTGGGCCCGGAGCTGCCGCTCTCGCTGGGCATTGTCGACGCCCTCCGCGAGCGCAACCTGCGCGTCTTCGGTCCCACGCGCGCCGCCGCCATGCTCGAAACCAGCAAGGGCTTTGCCAAGCAGTTCCTTGAGCGCCACCACATCCCCACGCCCAACTACGCCATCTGCTCGAACGCCGCTGAAGTCGAGAAGGCCATCGACATGTTTCATGCGCCTATCGTGGTCAAGGCCGACGGCCTGGCCGCGGGTAAGGGCGTTATCATCTGCTCCTCGCGCAATACTGCCGCCGAAGCCGCGCAGGGCCTGTTTTCCGGTACGCTGCTGGGCGAAGCTGCGCAGCAGATTGTCATTGAAGAGTTCCTCGAGGGCGACGAGGTCAGCCTTCTCTGCCTCAGCGACGGAAAGCACGTGACGCCGCTCCTGCCGGCGCAGGATCACAAGCGCATCGGCGAGGGCGATACCGGCCCCAACACCGGCGGCATGGGCGTCTACTCCACAGACACGCTTCTCGATCCCGCCATGTCGGAGTGGATTCTGCGCCACATTGCCGAGCCCACGGTCGCAGGCATGGCCGAGGAGGGTACGCCCTTTACCGGCGTGCTCTATTGCGGGCTCATGATGACGGCGCGCGGGCCGCAGGTGCTCGAATTCAACGCGCGTTTCGGCGATCCTGAAACCCAGGCCATCCTGGTCCGCCTCGAGAGCGACCTCCTGGACGTACTTGACGCATGCGTCGACGGCCGCCTGGCCGAAACGCCGCTTCGCTGGTCTTCCGGCGCATCGGCCTGCGTGGTGGCCAGCTCCGGAGGCTATCCGGGCAGCTACAAAACCAGCCTGCCGATTACCGGCCTCGCCGCCGCGGCCCAGGTTCCCGGCGTCGAGGTCTTCCACGCGGGCACGGCGCTCAGGAACGGGCAAATGCTCACTGCCGGCGGTCGCGTCCTGGGCGTCACCGCCGCCGCGGACTCGCTTAGCGAGGCGCTGGCTCGCGCTTACCAGGCCATGGCAGAGATTACGTTTGAAGGCATGTACTATCGGCGCGACATCGGACACCGCGCAACGGAGGGTAAACCATGAGCGTTGGAATCTCGCTGGAAGAGTTGCTGGCCTGGAACGAGCAGTCGGCCGCCTGGTGGAAGACACACCTCGAAACCAACCCCGCGCTGCTCGAGCTGCCCTGCGACATCGGCGGCACGGCGAATGTGCAGGGATTCGTGCGCCATATCTGGGGAGCGGAACTGCGCTGGGGCCAGCGCCTCGCGGGCCTGCCGGTAGCAGACAGAGAAAAGCTGCCCGCCGGGCCGCTCGATGCGCTCTTCGACCTGCATGGCCAGGCCGTTGCCATCTTCCGCAACCTGCTCGCCGCGCCGGAACAAACCTGGAGCGAGCCTTTCGTTCTCGATTTCGATTGGGTGCCTCCGGAGCAGCGAACCGTCTCCCGGAGAAAGATTGGCGTGCACGCTTTGTTTCACAGCCAGCGCCATTGGGCGCAGTTGGCGACACTGGTGCGCAGCGCCGGCTTCCCCTCCAAATTCAGGGGCGACCTCCTGTTTAGTCCCGTGCTGCGCTAGGGCTCAGTCCTGCACTGGGCTCGGTTCCGGTACAGGAGGCGGGGGCGGATTTGCCTGTTGCTTTTGGAAGCACGAGCGGCAGAGCACAGGCCTGCCCTGCGTCGGCTTGAAGGGAACGGTGGTTTCCGCGCCGCATTCCGAGCACGTAGTGCGCGTCTCAGGCCTCACCCGTTGCGAACCGCGGGTGCGCTTCGCCTTGCACTGCTTGCAGTGTTTGGGGTCGTTTTTGAACTGTTTATCGTGGAAAAAGAGCTGCTCGCCGGCCGTAAAAACGAACTCGGCGCCGCAGTCGACACACTTCAGAACTCGATCGGTGAATTCCATGACCAGCTTGCCTCGCAGGGAATCACACCGAAATCGGCCACGGCTCAATCAGGAACTTGCCGGTCGCGGTTCCCTGTCCTCTTTCTGGTAGCACAACGAGGGCCCGGACCGCGCTAAAAGTGGAGCGGTATTCAAATTTCTGCCCGGCATTCAGGGCAGCGTAGAGCCTGCACGCGCGTTGCGTGCTGGGCGGCCATTCGCGCTTCTTTGGTTTCTGCGGGGGTTCGGCATTGCGCGGCAATGCGCGGGGGCTGGGGGGCAAGCGACATAGCCGCGAAAGCTTCGATCGACAGAAACTGGAGAAACGCTACAGTGTATTGCGCCGCCGCGCCGTGCCGTTCCAATCCTCTTTTGGCGTTTGGCGGCTTTCGTTTGTTTCTCTCGAAAGCCCCCGGGACGGTCAATCTCGCGGCGGGTGAAGAATTCAATCCTGCTCTTTACGAGCCTTTTTACGATTCCGCTTGCGTGCAAGGGCTGCCTTGACGCGGCGCTTCTCACCGGGCTTCAGGTAGTAGGAGTGACGCTTGACTTCCTTGATGATGTCCTCCGTCTGTACCTTTCGCTTGAACCGGCGCAACGCATTTTCCAGCGGTTCGCCTTCCTGTACGCGAACCTCAGCCAAAACTTCCACCTCCAAACCTGCCTGTTAGGCTCCTATGATGATACTCGACTTTTGATCGGCAGCCAAGACCTTTCTTTTCCTTGAGTTCCACGTATCGGACTTGCCAACAACCTCCCTATTCTGCCCCTTTTGGCTGGGGCGGATTTGCCTCGAGCCAGGGAGTACTTGCCCGCGAGGTCGCCGGAGACATCTAAACTTTCTATAGAGGTCGCCCAGAGCCTTTCATGATCCGAACCTATCGGGGGCACTCGCCCCAGATCCCCTCCAGTTGCTACATCGACGTCTCGGCGCAGATCCTCGGCGACGTAGTGCTGGGCGAGCGTTCCTCGGTCTGGATGAACGCCGTGCTGCGCGGTGACGTGAATTCCATCCGCGTCGGCTCCTGCTCCAACGTGCAGGACTGCAGCGTCCTCCACGGCCAGCGCAACCGCTACCCCGTCATCGTGGGCGACTGGGTAACCATCGGCCACAACGTCACCGTCCATGGATGCGTCGTCGAAGATATGTGTGTTATCGGCATGGGCGCGCGCGTCTTGAACAACAGCCGCATCGGCGAAGGCTCGATCATCGCTGCCGGCTCCGTGGTCCCCGAGGATACCGTCGTTCCCCCGCGCACGCTTTGGGCCGGCGTCCCCGCCAAACTCCGCCGCCAAATCACCGACAAGGACCGCGATCTGATCCGCGAATACGCGCAGAATTACCTCGACTACGTTGAAATCTACCTCAAGGAACCGCCGCAGATTCTCTAGGGTCTGCTCACTCTACAAGCGCGCGCATTCGCACCAATGCGTTTCAGTACTGTTGACATTTGCCGGCCTGGAATAGTCCGATGATACATACTTGGCGCAGTAGCCCCGTTCGTAAGCCCATGCCCAAAGACTCGT
>JBEKAS010000278.1:0-4749 GCA_050015795.1 Occallatibacter sp.
CCGCAGAGGCCCGCAGCCAGTCCCATACCCAGGCCGACGCCAATGGGCACCATGTTGATCGCAGGCGAGCCGCCATCCGCAAAGGCCGGAATAGCAAAGCACAGCGCCGCCAGGGCCATGAACACATACTGAAGTTTCCGCATAGTTCTCCTGCTTCCCTGAAGATTGACCGCCAGTGGGTGGTTGAGGCTCACCGTGCTGGCCCCCTCACGCTTGCGGCCTTCCGTGGTGCGGAGCGGAAGCGCTCTCCGCCGGAATCTTTTCTTGAGCTACTAGCTCCTAGCTTTTAGCTACTAGCCCGCAGGTTGCCGATTCTTGCCTCTTGGTCTTAGCCCGGCTGCGCCTGGCACGTCAGCATTCAGAAAATCGATGGTGCCAACTTGGCGCTGTAGAAGCTAGGAGCTAGAAGCTAGCAGCTAGAAGCTGCCTTTAGTGCTCGTGCGACACCGCCATGCCGATATAAATGATCGACAGCAGCATAAAAACATAAGCCTGAATGAGCGCGACGGCGGCGTGCAGTCCAAGGAAGATCGTCGGCGCTGCCAGCGGAATCATGGAAAAGCAGATGAGCATCAACAAATCGCTGGCCAACATGTTGGCATAAAGACGGATGGTGAGCGACATCATGCGCGCGAGATGCGAGATGATCTCGACGGGAAAAAGAAGCCACGCCATCCACCATACGGGCCCGGCAAATTGCTTCATGTAGCCGACGGGTCCGTGCACGCGAAGTCCCTGATAGTTGTAGTAGAGAAACGTGAGAACGGCCAGGCCCAGCGGCACCCAGGGCTGGCTGGTCGGCGTGGTTACGCCGGGGATCAGCCCCAGCAGGTTGTTCAACACGATGAAGAGGCCGATGCAGGTGACGAATGCCTGGAAGCGCTCGTACCCGTGACCGATCACCTGTTCCGCCTGGTCGCCGACGAACCCGTGAATCATTTCGGCGATCTGCTGCGCCGGGTTGGGCTTCTCCACGGAGAGCGTCAGGCGCACGATGAGGAAGAAAGCGATGAGGCCGGCCACGATCAGAAACTCGAATTTGAACGCATCGCTGACGTTTGCCAGATCCGAGGCAGCGTCCGCGGGCGCAACGCCAAGGGCCTGATACAGCTTGAGCAGGGGCCCTCCTACCAGGTGTTCCACAAACGGCATCATTGCAAGAGCTTGCACCATGAAAAAATCAAATCCTTCTGTTTCCCGCAGGGTGGGCCTAAGCCCGAATGCTCCGGCATTCAGCCCCTGAGCAGGCGCAACGCTCCCCACACCAGCGTGAGGACCGCTAAAGCCAGCCCGCAGAGGAGCGCTATCACAGAGCCCTGGAAACATTTCAGGCTAACATAAATGGCTGCCGCGAAAACGCTGAGCCGGAGCACAAAGAAGACCACTGCAAAAGTCGAGCCCCTGGGCGTCTGTTTCTTGTCCATTTTGGCCGCGATGAAGCGCGCCAGCCGCCGCCACTCAAAAATACTTGCGGCTGAAATGGCGGTTCCCGTGGCCAGCATTGCGGCGTCGCGCCAACTCGAGGCCTTCCACACCACGAGGGACGCTAGTGCTCCGAAAATCAATGTGTTACGGATCGCGCCGTGAAGCAATCGCTCAAGATCGGCGTCGGTCACGTCAGAAAAAATCTGCAATTCATCGCTCATGAATCCGTGCCCGAGTCTCCCGTCTTGCCGGATTTGTCCGCTTCGTTCCCGTTTTCGTCCAGCTTGTCCATCGCGGGATCGGCGGAATACACCACCGCCATACGGACGGCTGCAACCAGCCCGGCGATGATGCCAAAAACCACCCCGGCCATCGCCATCCACGTCTGGTGAAAGTGGCGATCGAGCCAGACGCCGGGCAGCCAGCAGATCAAGGCCGCGCAGGGCAGCACGAGAGCGATCTGGATCATCTTTTCGGCCTGCACCCACGCGCCCATCATGCCGCCGCCAACCCCGCCCTGGGCTGGGTCGCCTGAAGGCGCATCATCGGCCTTGCCGCGAGGTTTCCGCTCCGGAATGGGGTTGTGGTAGGGCACCCATCGTGGTTATACACGATGAGCGCGGTCCGGCGCGATGCGGACAGCCACGCCCTGCGCAGCCGCTATACTGGCGGTTGGACCCCCTGTGACGGAAATCGATCAGGTCCGGAAGAAGAGGCATGGAGTTCGAATCGGAGTTTGAGAAGAACCTTTTTGAGCTGCGCCAGGCGAAGCTAACGAAAATTGCAAAGCTGGGGCAGCCTGCGTATCCCAACCGCTTTCCTTCAAAGCAAGGCGAGGCGGCGATTACGCTTGCCAAGGTGCGGGCAAAGTGGGACAAGTCCACCGGCGAAGAGCTTGAGGCCAATCGCACGACCGTGGCCGTGGCCGGGCGCATCATGGCCATCCGCGCCCAGGGCAAGGCCGGCTTCGCCACGCTGCAGCAGGAGGGACAGCGCCTCCAGATCTACGTGCGGCTCGACGCGGTAGGCGAGCAGGCCTTCGCGCTCTACAAGCTGCTCGACATCGGCGACCACATCGGCGTCACCGGCTATCTCTTCCGCACCCGCACCGGCGAGCTCACAGTGCATGTGGAAACGCTCACCTTCCTCTCCAAGGCCATGCTCGCGCTGCCCGAGAAGTTCCATGGGTTAGCAGATGTTGAGCTGCGTTACCGCCAGCGCTACGTGGACCTGTTCGCCAATCTCGGCAGCCGCGAAGTGTTTGTGAAGCGCGCCAAGGTGCTGCGCGCGTTGCGCACGTTCTTCGATAGCCGCGGCTATCTCGAAGTGGAAACGCCCATGATGCAGCCCATCGCCGGCGGCGCGGCGGCGCGGCCGTTCAGGACGCATCACAACGCACTCGATATGGACCTGTTCCTGCGCATTGCGCCCGAGCTCTATTTGAAGCGCCTGGTCGTCGGCGGACTCGATCGGGTGTATGAGATCAACCGCAACTTCCGCAACGAGGGCTTGAACACCCAGCACAACCCCGAGTTCACCATGCTCGAGTTCTACCAGGCCTACGCGAACTACCACGACCTGATGGACCTAACCGAGGAGTTGATCAAGTTTGTGGCGATGGAAGTGAACGGGACGACGCTGACGGAGATCAATGGGCACAAGATTGATCTGGGCAAGTGGGAACGGCTGACGATGCGGGAGGCGATTGAGAAGCACTTGTCCTGGCCGGAATACGAAGCGTCACAACCAACTGGATCGCGTGTTTCACTAATGGTAGACGACCTGTCGTCTCTCGATAGAATCGAAGATACCTTGACGAAGGCTGTCCAATCGTTTGATTTCGTCTTGGGCTCATTTGCAGGTCAAGCCGAAGAGCAAATCGATATCCATATGAATTACGCCAACCCTGGCGAGTCACAAGATGACTATTACCAGCGGATCTCCAAAACACAAACCGGGCTCGGAGAAGTGCTGAGAGAAATTCGAAAAGGGGCTCCCCTCGGCAAGGTGATATACGGCCTATTTGAAGTTCTCGTCGAGCCTAACCTTGTTCAGCCGACATTCATCTACGACTACCCGACCGTTGTCTCACCACTTTCCAAGCAGAAGCCGGGCGATCCGGATCACGTGGAGCGATTCGAGATATTTGCCGGCGGCTTTGAACTAGGCAACGCCTTCAGCGAGCTCAACGATCCGGTGGAGCAGCACAAGCGCTTCGAGCAGCAAATCACCGAACGCGCCCGCGGCGACGAAGAAGCCCATGCGATGGACGAGGATTACGTGCGCGCGCTGGCCTACGGCCTGCCGCCAACGGGCGGCGAAGGCATCGGCATCGACCGCCTCGTGATGCTGCTGACCGGCTCGAAGTCGATTCGTGATGTCATACTCTTTCCGCTGATGCGCAGCAGAGATCAGGGTTCAGAGATCAGAGATCAGGGCCCGGAAACCACCGATCAGGGCGCGAAGGCCTAGCCCCGCTAACACCGCTAGCGCCGCTAACTCCGCACGCCCAGAGGCTAGTAGCTAGGAGCTGTCTTTTGAACATCCTTTTCGTCGGCGACATCTTCGGCAGCGCGGGGCGCAGGATCGTGCGCGAGCACATCGGCCACGTGCGCGAGGCGCACCATGTCGAGCTCACCATCGTGAACGCGGAGAATGCGGCCGGCGGCTTTGGCCTGACGCCGCAGATCGCCGAAGACATCTTCGACCTGGGCGCCGACGTGCTCACCATGGGCAACCATGTGTGGGACAAGAAAGAGCTGATCGATTACCTGAACTCCGCAGCGCCAGAAAGCCCCGCCGGGAACTCCACCGGGAGTGCGACTGCCAATAGTGCGAGTGTCAGTGCGAGTGTGGCCCGCCCGCGGCGCGTCTTGCGGCCCGCCAACTTCCCGCCGGGAACACCGGGCTACGGCGTTTTTGAAGGCGTGACCGCGAGCGGCGTGGATTATGCCGTAATTCAATTGCAGGGGCGCGTCTTCATGACGGCGATTGACGATCCCTTTCGCACCGCCGATGCGCTGCTGGCCGGCATCAAGGCCAAAGTGATCGTCGTCGACTTCCATGCCGAGGCCACGAGCGAAAAAGTCGCCATGGGCTGGTATCTGGATGGGCGCGTGACCGCAGTTCTGGGCACGCATACGCATATCCCCACCGCCGATGAGCGCATTCTGCACAACGGAACCGCGTTCCAGACCGATGTGGGCATGAGCGGCCCTTACGACAGCATCATCGGCGTGGAAAAAGACCTCGTGCTGCACAAATTCCTCACCGCAATGCCGGGTAAGTTCGAAGCCGCCAAGGGAAACCCCAAAATGTGCGCCG
>JBEKAS010000279.1:0-4749 GCA_050015795.1 Occallatibacter sp.
TCCACCAGGAAGTACTGCCGCTTCGAGTTGTGGTTGGGATCGAACATATCCGACCACACCACGATTTCGGCTTTGGGGTTGACGGCGCGCACCTGTTTATAGAGCCATTGCGTCATTTGGCCCAGAATCTCCGCCGCCTCCAGCCCTCGCTGCCGGCATGCTTCGCAGCGATTGAGCACGCGCACCTCATCGACGTTCAGGAAGTAGCGCTTTGGCGAAAAGTATTTCTCGATCAATGGAAATTGCTCTTTCCAAATCTCGTACGTCTGCGCCTCCGAGGGGCAGGCCGACACTTGATCGTTGTAGATGGTGGTCCCGTGATAGTACCTCACGCGCAACCGCGCGCCCTCTTGAATCCTGCTTCCCGGAAGCAGGCGAATCGACGGCATCTCGTGGGTCCACAGAAAGTCAAGGTGCGGGTCTATGATGGGCGCGAAATCGCGGCCCTCCTCGTAGACGGTTCCCGTGGCCTCGTCGCGCACGGTGAGCGGCGCGCCCTTGCGCCGGACCACGTTCATCAGGCCAACCTCTTCGATCTCTACGCCGTCCACCCATACCTTGCCCTGTTCTCCTTCGAAAACGCCGAAGTTCAGTTGGATGCGGTCGGCATACCAACTGTTAAACGCCGTGGTCACTTGTCTCCAGTCGGAAGTGGGCGCCGGAGCGGGCGGTTCAAATGGGCAAAGATCGCGGCCGTCGTGTGTAAACGCTTTGATGCTGAACAGCGAAACCGGCTTGACGTCTTCCGTTCTTATCCATGCGCTCACGCGATAACACCGGTACGGCGTCACACCGATCTCCTGTGCCACTCGCGCTGCAGTTTCCGGCGCAAACTCCTGGGCCTGATCGAGGTAGGGCGACAAGGGAGCCTTTTGCGCGATTCCCGCCGCGTCCGCCTTCGCCGCGCCGAAGTTCTCGATGCGCAGCGACGCTCTCCCGGCGTGAAAGACCGCGGTATCGACAAATGTCTTTCGTCCCGGCTCATCTTGCGTGTCGAATCCGGCGAATCGGTCTCCCTGAAATTCGTCAAAGTTGCCGTTTTGGAGCTTCGCCGGCGAATCCGCCTGGAAGCGGGCTTCGCCATTACGCGCGACGAATAAGGCATCCTTCACCATCATGCCTTCAGCGAGATTCTTGTCGTGATCGAGGATGGCTCCGCCATAGCCGGTATTGAACCCTGCCGGAATGATTTCGAGGTGATATTGATCGGCGATCGCTTTGACTCTGCGCAAGCGCTCCAGGTACTCCGCGTTGCCAAGGCTGATGCGGTCCATCCCCGACAGCACGATAGCCGTCAGGCCATGTTCCGATGCGATTCGCGCAATTTCTCGCACCTCCTCTACGTGCTGGTCCCGATCGAACGAGCGGCTGACGTAAACCCAACGTTCGGGGTAAATCTTCTTTGCGTTCCCTGCGGCGAGGCCCATGCGAGCAGAGGCGCGAGCACTCATTCCCGCAACGAACATTGTGCCCGCTGCCTGCCTCATGAAGGTGCGGCGGTCCGTTCCCATCGTCAAGTCGTGAGTCATACTACACCTGCTTCCGTTCTCTTCAGACCACACAGACGTCACCGCTTCGCGAGCGCTGGTCCTGCGGGTCTGGATTCTTGAACCAGCCGCGTGTTCAGTAGAATTGTATAAGAAATCGAAATAAAACAACATAAAAGAATCGCAAAGACAACAAAATGCCTTGTATAATATGCAGAATAAGTAATCGCCTCGATCGAAAGCTGATCGACTTCACACACCGCGCTGTCCTCAGCGCCACGAAACGGGGATTTATGAAGCAGTGGTTTTGCATTGGCTTATTGCTGGCGGGAACAACGCTTACTGCTATCTGCCAACCGGTTGTCGCCCCGGTGAAAGTTTGGCAAGGCACGCTCACGTTGCCCACGTACGAAGAGGGCTTGCCCGATGCAAACCCGCCCTTCGACATCTACGCGACCACACGATTCAACTATCCCTACACGCTGAGGACGAACCTGACCGGCGTGAAGGCGCCTCACGCCTGGCGCGCCGTCTTTCTCGAAAATGAGTACCTGAAGTGCTCTGTGCTGCCGGACATCGGCGGCCACATTTATACATGTGTCGACAAGATCAGCGGCAAGCCAATGTTCTATGCCAATCCATCCATCAAGAAGGCGCAGATTGGCTATCGGGGCGCCTGGGCCGCATTCGGTGTGGAGTTTAACTTCCCGGTCTCTCACAACTGGGTCTCGATGTCGCCGGTCGATTTTGCTTACGCGCCGCACGACGACGGAAGCGCCTCGGTGTGGGTGGGAAACATCGATCGGGTCTACGGAATGCAATGGCAGGTGGAATTGGTTTTGCGGCCCGGTTCCACAGTCCTCGAGCTGCACACGACCCTCTATAACCGCAGCGATCTGCGCCATCGTTACTACTGGTGGAGCAACGCAGGCGTCCAGGTCTGGGACGATTCCCGCGTGGACTACCCGATGCGCTTCGTTGCCACCCACGGGTACACCGATGTCTATTCCTGGCCGGTGGGTCCGCAGGGCGACCGGGACCTGAGCGTGATCAAGAATCAAACTCTGGGTCCGGTTTCCTACTTTATCCATGGATCCAGAGAGCCTTTCATGGGGATTTGGAATCCTCAAACTCAAACCGGAACGGCGCACTTTGCCGAGTTCCGCGAGTTGCCGGGCAAGAAAATCTGGACGTGGGGAGCTGATCCGGCGGGGCTGGGATGGCGCACTGCGCTCTCTGACAATGAAAGCGCCTATGCCGAGGTGCAGGCAGGACTGTTCAGGAATCAGGAGACCTACGCATTTCTCGACCCCGGGCAGACCATTCACTTCACCGAGTACTGGATGCCGGTTCGCGGTACCGGTGGAATCACCTGCGCCAATCGAGCCGGGGTCGTGCGATTGGATGTCCAGGGCCGCAATGCCTCGGTGGCCTTGAACGTGAACGAGCAGGTGCCGGGAGCTCACATCTCCATCACGCAGGGTCAATCCGTTCTCTGGAGCGCAACCGCCGATCTGGCGCCGGAAAAAACCTGGTCGCATTCCGTCATGCTGAACGACGGCGCAGCCAGGGTCACTTTCGAGTTGCAGGATAAGGCCGGGCTCACCTTGCTCAAGCAGACGGACGGTGAATACGATTGGGATCCCGTCGAAGACATTCAGACGGGCCCGCAGGCGCCAATACGCTTTCCCGAACCCACGAACCGGTCGGAAGACGACTGGCTGCAGGTGGGGCGGAATCAGGAGTTGAATGGTGCCTCGGTGGTTGCGCTCGCGACATACCGGCAAGGGCTCGAACGATATCCGATGAGCCAGTCTCTTGCAATTGCTGCTGGACGGGTGGCCGTCGCGTTGCAGCAGTACGAGTATGCCAAGGACGTGCTTGAGCCCGCTCAAAAGCGCGATACACCGAACTCCGACATCGCGTACTACCTGGGAATCGCTCAGGAAGGTCTCAATCACGCACGCGCCGCCGAAACTTCCTACGAGATTGCTTACCGTCAGGCTGCGCTGCGCGGTCCAGCCGCGCTGCGGCTGGGTGAACTGCGGGCGCGTCGGGGCGACTTGCAGAATGCCGCTTCCTTCTTCCGCGATGCCGTCGCCGCCGAGCCCGGCGCCTTTCGCCCCCGGGAGGAACTGGAAGCGGTCCTCCGCGCTCTGGGAGAAAAAACAGAGGCCGGCGATTTGGCGAAACTTGGGTTGATTGCCGAACCCGCGAGCGATTTTCTCAAGCAGGAAATTGGCCGCCCCGATGTGGCCCATCTGGCGGCGGACCCTTACCGCGTCCTGAGCGTAGCCGCCGAGTACATGCGACTCGGTCTCTACCGCAATGCTCTCGACGTCCTCACCCGGAATTATCCTTCTGTTGCCGCGGATCAGAGCGAGCCTGGCTCGATGCTTCCCCAGAACAATCCTCTAGTGCTCTACTACGCAGCATTCTGCGATAAGCAACTTGGCGCAGACGAAAAGCAAACCTTGCAGGCCGCTTCGAAGCTCTCGACAAGCTTCATCTTCCCCTCCTCTGAAACTGACCGCCTGGTGCTGGAATCCGCGTTGTCTTCCGGCGCTTCGGATGCAACCGCTCATTTCCTGCTGGGGACGCTGCTGTTTTCGAAAGGCATGACCGGCGACGCCATGTCGCAATGGATAGAAGCCAAGCGGCTCGCTCCTAATCTGCAGGTGATCGACGCCGATATGGGCGAGGCGCTGCTTGAACTGAAGCACGATCCACAAGGGGCGCTGGCATCGTTCCGCGAGGGGTTGCACAACGATCCTGAGAACACCGCTGTATATGTTGGCCTCGATGAGGCCATGAGCTTGACCGGTACTTCCGCCGCCGAACGCGCCGATGCGCTCTCGCAGTACCCCTCGGCCGATGCTCCCCACTCGAAGATGCCGCAAAATCTGGTCTACCAGCTTGCACTGGAACGCGCTGAAGCCAAACAGTTCGAACCCGCCCTGAGCCTATTCAAGGACCGCTTCTTCTCCAGCGAAGAGGGTGGAATCCCTTCCGACCAAGTGCTTTTTGAAATCAGGCTGATGCAGGCCAATGCGTGGGCGGAAGCGGGCAATTGCGAGGCAGCGATGAAGTTCGTCGAGAGCGCGCAGACCGACAGCGGCCGCGAAGAAAATTCCGCGCGGGATGACGTCCAATTGGCCGCAGTTACGAAGACCTGCGGACATATGGAAGCAGCGCAAGCCTTGCTGCGCAAGGCCGCTGCGAGCGACGGCTCCACGAACCTCTTTTGGGCTATACAGGCCGA
>JBEKAS010000280.1:0-4715 GCA_050015795.1 Occallatibacter sp.
TATCTGCGGGCGCTGACGGAGGGGCTGTTTGCCGGGCCGGCGCGGCAAGAAGAGCTACGGACCCGCCTGCGCAGAAGCGTAGAACGCCACGGTAAAGCGTGGCTGCACCGATTGCTGCGAAAGCTGGATGCGGCCTCGGCCGAGCGGATTCACGCCAACGACACGCCGAAGCTGATTCGCGCGATTGAGGTGTGCTTGGCGGCGCGAAAACCGATGTCGGAAGTGTTGGCGCGCGATCCGCTCACCGGGTTTCGGTTGCTGCGCATCGGGTTGAACCCGCCCCGAGAAGGCCTATATGACCGGCTGAACCAGCGCTGCGCGGCGATGTTTGCCGCAGGTCTTGTCGAGGAGACGCGCGGGCTGCTCACGCGCTACGGGCCGGTGAAGGCGCTCGATTCGCTCGGCTACCGTCAGGCGCGTGGCGTGCTGGATAGGTCGTTGACCTTCGACGAAGCGGTGAGGGCCGCGCAGCAGGGGCACCGCAATTACGCCAAGCGGCAGATGACGTGGTTCCGGCGCGAGCCGGAGGTGCATTGGATTGCCGGCTTCGGCGACGATTTGAATGCCGTAGAAGAGAGCGGCCGTCTCGCAGAGCAGGCTCTGCCCGCATCCTCTAACGAGGAGGGTTAACCTGGGCCGGGCCGCCGGGATCTTGCGGAGGTTGTGGCGGCGGAGTCATGTCGACGATCTTGTAGCCGGCGGGCATCTCGAAGAGCGAAGCCGGCGGCTCTTCCCGCTGAATGGAGAGTATCGCCACGGTTTGCTCGCCGCTGCGCGGATCCAGATGCCGTTCCAGTATGTTCATGTGCAAGTCTTCGGAGTACCAGAACTCGTCCGTCACTTGAACCGGCTGGCCTGTGCCGCTGAATTGCGCCGGAATGGTACGCGTAACCCGCACACCCTTCGCCTGCATCCCGTTCAGAGTGGTATAGCCAAGGTCTTCTGCGCCCGGGTAATTCGGCTCGCCCGCAGGTTGCGGAGGCAGAATCCTCTGCCTCACGATTCCCGAGTCCGGGATGTAAAAGCTGCTGAGCCTCGTCACGGGATCGAAGATGTGAACGCTCAGCAAGGTCGGAGTGCCGCGGAAGGATTCGGTGACCAGCATGCGCCGTTCGTTGCGGATCCTGCCCTGGGAATCGCGAGCGATGAGTGCCTGCGTGCGTTTCACTTCGGTAGTGCCGTCCGGCAGCTTCTGCTCGCTGTTGATCGCTATCGTGGCGGAGAATGGGATGCCTGCTACCGGGGTGACAAATACACCCGAAACCTCGGTGTTCGGCCCGCGGTAGAGCGGAGGCGTCTCGAGGATTCCGGCCTGGGCAGCTAACCATGTGGCGCCGGCCAACAGTACCGCGGCGAGCACGAAGGATTGCTTCATCGGAAGCCTCCTTGTACGTGCGGAAAGGCTAGCACACTTTCGGCACTCGGCACAGTGGCAGGGCGGCAACCAATTTAGACTAAACGTGAATACGCGGCGGTTCCGCGCAATGCGAAAACGCCGGAATGGAGCTTCCCTTGCCAGAAACGAATGCAGAGACGATCTACGACGTGGCGGTGATTGGCGGCGGGCCGGCGGGATATACGGCGGCGATTCGCGGCGCGGAGTACGGGTTGAAGGTGGCGTTGATCGACGCCAGCCCCAAGCTGGGTGGAACGTGCCTCCACGTGGGCTGCATTCCCACCAAGGCGCTGCTGTTTAACGCCGAGTTGTGGGACTACCTGAAGGAAGCCGAGGAGTTTGGCATCAAGGGCGTTGAGGCGCGGTCGCTGGACTGGGCCGCGGTGCTGGCGCGCAAGAGCGCAATCATCACCAAGCACGTGAAGGGCCTCGAATTCCTGATGAAGAAACACAAGATCACCGTGATTCCTGGTTTTGGAAGGCTGACGGGGCCGGCGCAGGGCGGCGTGCACACCGTGGAAGTGGAAGCGAACGGCCAGAAGAGTCCGGTGAAAGCGAAAAACGTGATGATCGCGACTGGGTCGGAGGCCAAGCTGCTGCCAGGATTGAAAGCGGATGAGACCATCCTGACCAATATCGAGATTTTGAGCCTGAGCGCGCCGCCGAAGTCGCTGATCGTGATTGGCGCGGGCGCGGTCGGCGTGGAGTTCGCATCGATCTTCCGCAGCTTCGGCAGCGAGGTGACGATTCTGGAGTTTTTGCCGCGCATGGTTCCGGTGGAGGACGAGGAGATTTCGAAGGAGCTGGCGCGGGTCTTCCGCAAGCGCGGCATTGAAACGCAGGCGGGCGCGAAAGTGGACAAGGTGGAGAAGACCTCGGCGGGCGTGAAGGTGAGCTATGTCGATTTCAATGGGAAGCCGCAAGTGAAAGAGGCCGAGAAAGTGCTGGTGGCCGTGGGGCGCGGGCCGTTGACGAGCGGGATCGGCCTGGAAAAAACGAAGGTGGAGCTGGAGCGCGGCTTCGTGAAGGTGAATGAGGCGCAGGAGACTGCGGAGCCGGGCGTGTTTGCCGTCGGCGACATTGTGGCGGGGCTGCCGCAACTGGCGCACGTGGGCGCGATGAGCGGAATGGTGGCGATGGCGAAGATCGCGGGGCGGAAGTACCGTCCGGTGCGGCGCGATCGCATTCCAAGCTGCACGTATACCGAGCCGCAGATCGGCAGCGCGGGGCTGACCGAGGCGCAGGCCAAAGAAAAGGGCCACGAAATCAAGGTGGGCAAGTTTCCGTTTGCGGGCAACTCCAAGGCGACGATTGTGGGCAGCCACGACGGCTTTGTGAAGGTGATTGCCGATGCCAAGTTCGGCGAGATTCTGGGCGTGCACATCATCGGACCGCAAGCCACGGAGCTGGTTGCCGAAGCGGTTGCGGTGATGGAACTCGAAGGCACGGTGGACGAATTGATGTTCACCATCCACGCGCACCCCACGCTGAGCGAGGCGATGCTGGACGGGTACGGCGCGGTGGAGGGGATGGCGATTAACGCTTAGAACAGCGCAGTTAGCGGAGTTCACGGTGTCCAGCACCAGCACCGAACTCAGAGCACGAGCTGCCAGTAGCCGACGTCGATCCACTGGCCGAATTTGAAGCCGACCTCGCGGAAATGAGCCACCTGGCGTAGGTCGAATTTCTCGAGCAGGGCGATGCTGGCCGGATTCGGCAGCGCGATGCCACCCATGACGCAATGGATTTCGCGAGTGCGCAATACTTTGAGCAGTTCCCCGAGCAGTTCTGAGCCTTTTCCCTTCCCGATCGCTGTGGGATGCAGGTACACGGTTGCCTCGACAGAGTGGCGATAGGCCGACCGCTCTCTCCATTTGGAGGCATAGGCGTAGCCGATGAGCTTGCCGTCTTCTTCGCAAACGAGCCAGGGCAATGCCGACGCGATCCTCAGGATTCTCGCGCGCATGTCGTCGGGCGCAACGGGAGTTTCTTCAAAGGTGACGGGCGTGTGCTGGACGTAGTGGTTGTAGATTTCGCTGATCGAGGATGCGTCATCGGGGCGTGCGTCACGCAGCATGGCGACCTCCGGTAAACTCTTTCCGCGTCAGCTCAATTGCCCCTAAGGCGAAGGTCACAGCTCCGTCGATTGCATTTCGACCAGCGCGGTGGCTTTTGCAATGAAGTCGGCCAGCGGCATGGAGCCCTGGTCGCCTTTGCCGCGGGTGCGGACGCTGACCGCCCCGGAGCCTTCTTCCTTGTCGCCGAAGACCAGGATGTAGGGCGTCTTCTGATTGGCAAAGTCGCGAATCTTGGCGTTCATTTTTTCGTTGCGATCGTCGGTCTCCACGCGGAAGCCCGCGTCTTTGAGCGCGGCTTCGAGTTTGGCAGCGTAGGCCAGATGCTTCTCGCTGATGGGCACCAGGCCGAGCTGCACGGGCGCGAGCCAGAGCGGGAAGGCTCCTGCGTAGTGCTCGATGAGGACGCCAAAGAAGCGCTCCACCGATCCGAAGAGCGCGCGGTGCACCATCACGGGCTGATGGCGCTCGCCGTCTTCGCCGACGTATTCGAGGCCGAAGCACGCGGGGAGGTTGAAGTCGAACTGAACCGTCGAAAGCTGCCAGAGGCGGCCGAGAACGTCAACCAGCTTGACGTCGATTTTGGGGCCGTAGAAGGCGGCTTCGCCGGGGATGGTCTTGTACGGGATGCCCTTCGATTTGAGCACATTGTCGAGCGAGCGAATGGCGAGGTCCCAGTTTTCGTTGGAACCGGCGTAGTGTGCGCGGTCCGAAGGATCCCAAGTCGAGAGCTCGACCTTGTACTCCTGAAAGCCGAAGGTTTTCAGGACGGCCTCGGCGAATTCGATGCAGGCGGCCACTTCGCTTTCGATCTGCTGCGGCGTGCAGAAGATGTGCGCGTCGTCCTGCGTGAAGCCGCGCACGCGCAACAGGCCGTGCATGGTTCCGGAGCGCTCGTAGCGATAGACGTTGCCGAGTTCGGCGTAGCGCTGAGGTAGATCGCGGTAACTCTTGGGCGAATTCTTGTAAATAAGGATGTGGCCCGGGCAGTTCATCGGCTTCAGCCGGTATTCGGCGTCGTCCAGCTCCATCGGCGTGTACATGTTGCCGGAGTAGAAGCCTTCGTGACCGCTGACCTTCCAGAGCTCGCGGCGCATCACGTGCGGCGTGTAGACCAGCAGATAGCCACGGCGCACGCACTCCTCGCGCATCCAGTCTTCCATGATCTTGCGGATCATGGCGCCCTTGGGATGCCAGAAGATGAGGCCGGCGCCGGCCAGCTCCTGAATGCTGAAGAGGTCGAG
>JBEKAS010000281.1:0-4712 GCA_050015795.1 Occallatibacter sp.
GAACAGAATGGTGACCCCGGGAAGACTCGAACTTCCGACACGCAGTTTAGGAAACTGCTGCTCTATCCACCTGAGCTACGGGGCCACTCGGTTTGCGGGTCAAGTCGCAGCTTTGATTTTACTTGGATTTGCGCGCGGCGGTTTCAGGAAAGTTCTGCGAGCGAGCAGCGAGCGTCTGCCGCACTGCAATGCTGGCGAGACTGGGATTCATATCGAACGCTATGTCGTTTTAAATGCAATATGTTACAATTTTGTGACTACGAAAATACCCCCAAAGTAACCCCTCCGCGAAACACTGAAGACCACCAACGGCGGTCAGCATAAAGCGAGAGGGAAACCCTGGATTCAATGACCACTATCGACATCGATTGATTGCCACAGACCACTTCTGTCATCCTCATTTTTCGCTTGCAAAACGGCGTCGGACCATACATTCCGGATAGGCGGTGACTCAGGCGGAACCAGTGCTCAGGTTTTGCCAGGATCCCAGTTAAGGGCGGCCTTCGAGAACGATATTGAACGGTGTCTCCGCAGCGCGGCGAACGCGGGTAAAACCGGCAGACTTCATGACTTTCGACAGACGGCCTTCCCCCGCCTGGGCGCCGAGCCCAAGGCCGACTTCCTGTGAGAGCGAAGCGGGGGTACAGAGCATGGTTGAGGCTCCGTAAAAGACACGTCCAATGGGGTTCAGATTCTCTTCGAGCTTGTCGTGTGCGAAGGGCTCTACGATCATCCAGGTGCCATTCGGATCGAGCGACTGAAGTACGTGCCGTGCCGCACCCTCCGGATCCCTGCTTTGTGTTTCCCAAGCCTGCCGCACCCTACGAGAACTAGACTTCACAGAGGGATGCCCACTAAGCCGAAACGATGCCGATCGACACACGTACATTCCGGATTTTTGTCAGCTCAACCTTCGAGGACTTGAAGGTCGAGCGTAACGCCTTGCAGAGTGAGGTCTTCCCAGAACTGCAGCGGCTCTGCGGGCAGCGCGGCGCGCGGTTCCAGGCGATCGACTTGCGCTGGGGTGTGCGCGATGAGGCGGGCCTCGACCAGAAGACGATGGAAATCTGCCTGCGCGAGATCCAGCGTTGCCAGGCCACCGGCGTGCGTCCGAACTTCATTGCCCTGCTTGGCGACCGGTATGGATGGCAACCGCTCCCGCGGCGGATTCCGGCAGGCGAATTTGAGCAATTGCGCCCTCACCTTCAGGCGCAGAGGGCGGATGCGCTCGTCGAGAAGTGGTACCGGTTGGACACGAATGCCGTCCCTGCGGAGGTCGTTTTGCAGCCAAGGACAGACGAGTTCGCAACAAGGGAGGCCTGGGAGCCAGTAGAGCGAGACCCACGCTTATCAGTCGGGCTTGAAACCGGGCACCAATGTCGGCGCAGGCTGTAGCTGTCATCCGATCGGCTTCGACTATCATCGCTCGACTCGCGTTCCTTTACGTCCTGTCTGGCCAAGGGCGGCCAGTTGCACGCTTGTCGGGAGTAATCGCCTTCGGTGAGTGCATTGGCCATTTTGGGCTTGTTGACTCCAAACAGACCGATTTCTGGAGGAAGCCCGTTTGTCGGTACTGAATGAATGGAGAGCCCGACTTGCGCCACCTGTCTTCCTACCGGGCCGCAAAGCCTATAATGCTAGCATTCCCCGTGCGGATTTCCTGCCTTGCCTATCCACGACCAAGGGGCGAATTCGGCAGCCAGAGCTCGTCTGATCGCGGCCCTTCGAGAGCGCCGTCTGATCGGCATGACGGGGGCTGGGCTGTCTGCTTGGGCTGAATACCCCCTCTGGCGCGCCGCACTTCAGCGCCTGGCGGATCTCGTGACGGCAGTGACTGGAGACACCCGACAAGGGGCCGATCAGTCACTAGCTTCGCCCTTCGACGGAGTGCAGGTAGAGGGTTGTGCGGATCAACGACTAAGGATTTGTCATCCCGGTAACAGCGGTGAAGAAGGTTCCCGGGCTGCTTTCGTTGTTATA
This sequence comes from Occallatibacter sp., assembly GCA_050015795.1. GTDB lineage: Bacteria > Acidobacteriota > Terriglobia > Terriglobales > Acidobacteriaceae > Telmatobacter. Next base: position 1,981 of record JBEKAS010000281.1, read on the forward strand.
AGTCGCGGTGACCCATGCCGCTGAGTACACCACGCCCTTGGCCGAAACGCGCAGCTCGTCCATGGCATCGTTGGAATTCTGGATGTCGGTATTTCCTCTGCTGTTGATCGAGGGCGTGTTGCTATTCAGGATCGATGTCGCCAGGTTGTTCTCCTTCGGGGTCAGCGTCTGGTTTACGCCATCGATGTAAATACTCATTCCCGCAGTGTTCCCGGTCCCCGAATAGGTGGCCACCACGTAGTGCCACACTCCTATGGAAACGGGCGGCGTCTCGGCATACGCGCCAGTGCTTGCGTTGGTACCCCACAAATCGAGAGCAATCTGCGGCGACGAGGAGCCGGCGTACTGCATCAGCGCCCAGCCCGCATTGATGGGTTGCGGGATCTTGGTTAACAGCGACCCGATGGTATTGGAGCCGATCTTGTACCAGCCCGAAAGCGAGAACGAATCGGTGCGCTCAAAGCTGAAGACAGAAGAACTGGCCAGGCTGGCCCATGTGTCGCCTTCAAAATTAATGCTGCCGTCGATCTCGCCCGTCTGCTGCTGGCTGGCCAAAACAGACCCGTTCATGGTGGCGTTGTTGCCGTTCGCGGTTGAATCGTTCAGTTGCGGCGCCGTCCCGGCCGGATTCTCCTTCATGTGGTACACGGCCATGTAGTTGGTCCACGTGGCCGACGGCGTGGTCTCGAGCGTGGTCACCGACGACTGGCCGTACCACGCGTAGATGACCGTCCCATTCGCCAGGTTGGGCACGTTGACCCAGATGTTCACTGCGCCGTTGGCCGCGTTCCAGGTCTCGAACTCCCAGCTCAATAACTGGGTTCCCGCCGCATCCGAGGTGAAGATCAGGTCGCAAGGAGCAGCTGTGGAGTTATTGCCCACCACCTGCGTGCAGGTATTGTTGATCCTGCCGCCGTTGGCGGTCGTCGCAAAGTCTGCATACGTGCCCGAGATCAGCGCCGGGAAGTTGGTCTGCGCGCTGGGCACCTGGCCGGCTGCGACCGTGAATGTCGCCTCATAGCTGTAACCATTTGGCCACGTCGTTGGACCCGAGGTAACTCCGGTCCCGCTCAGCGCCGATGTCTGCGGCGAGCCCGACGCGTTGTCGGCTACCGAAAGCGTAGCCGAGAAGCTGGCTGCAGAGGCCGGCGTGAAGGTGACGTAGATCGAGCAGTTGGAACCCGCGGCAAGCGTCGACCCGCAGGCGTTGGCGCCCGTCGTCAGCGCAAAGTCGCCGGGATTGGTTCCCGTGATGCTGGGAACGATGTTGTTCAGCGCGCCGGTGCCGGTGTTCGACAGCGTGGCCGCCAGCGCCGACGAAGTCGTGCCTGTCAGCGTGTTGGGGAAGGACAGCGCCGGGCTCAGCGAGGCCGCGGGCGCTGTTCCCGTACCGGTCAGCGACACCGTCTGCGGCGAGCCCGACGCGTTGTCGGCCACCGAAAGCGTAGCCGAGAAGCTGGCCGCCGAAGCCGGGGTGAAGGTGACGTAAATCGAGCAACTCGATCCGGCGGCAAGCGTCGACCCACAGGCATTGGCACCTGTCGTCAGCGCGAAGTCGCCGGGGTTGGCTCCCGTGATGCTGGGAACGATGTTGTTCAGCAATGCGGTGCCGGTATTCGATAGCGTGGCCGCCAGCGCCGACGAGGTTGTGCCCACGGCCGTGTTGGGGAAGCTCAGCGCCGGGCTCAGCGAGGCCACCGGCTCTGTCCCGGTGCCGGTCAGCGCATTGAACAGCCCGGTGCCGTTGGGGCTGCCCCAGCCGGTGACCAGGTCGTAGCCGGTGGTGGCGGAGTAGCCGTTACTGCCGCTGGTGATGTCGTGGAAGGCCGTGCTATACGTCGTGTCTCCCGCATCGCCGATCAGGTACAGGGTGGGATTGACGAAGCCGAGCGGCCCGTTGCCGTTGGTTGCTCTTTGCTGATTCACCAGCGCCAAGTAGCCGGCCCACAGCGGCGCCGCAAAACTGGTGCCGCCATATTCGTTGGCCGTGCAGGCGGTCTGGTCGGCGCACACGTAATAGGTAAAGTTGGCGTTGGCTGAAACGTCGGGGCCGTTGCGATACGACTGCGAGCAACTGGAGCAGCTCGCTGCCGCAGTGACCTGCCACGAGGGGATCGCGAACTTGTCCGGCGAAATGCCGCCGCCGCCGTCGGACCACGCGGTTTCTGAAGCCCAGGGGCCTGCTGCCGAGCTGGTCGTCAGGTCCGTGCCGCCCACCGAGGTAAGGTACACATCGTCGGCCGGATAAATCTCGGAAGATGACGTCCACGCGCTGCTGTCGCCAGCCGCCTGGAACAGGTTCTGGCCCTGCGCCGCGAACTCCTCAAAGTACGGATTGTCGGTGCTCGGGTCGGCCGGACTCCAAGCCCACGAAGAGCTCAGGTTCAAGGCGAGCGGGGTACGCGTCGCCATGGAATTGAAGATGGCCGCGTCGCTCGAGCCGACAAACATTACCAGGCCCGAAAGGCCCGGCGCCATGCCCAGCGCCTGCGTCATATCCAGCGTCTGCTCGGTGTCGTCGCAGTTGCCGCCCGCCTTCGAGTCCACGCAGCTGGTGCTGGTGCCGTCGGTCGAAAGCAGGGTGATGATATTGCCAGGGTAGGTCTGCTTCGCATTTGTGTAGTAGGTCTGCAGATCGGCCAGGTCGGTGCCGTGGTACTCAAGCAATCCGAGCGTTTGGCCGCTGCCGGTCAGTGTGCCGCCGTAGTACGCCGCCCGCATGTCGCTACCCA
>JBEKAS010000282.1:0-4672 GCA_050015795.1 Occallatibacter sp.
GGTCGAGTTTCCGCCACTATCAAACGTGCGTGCGCGGAATTGTGGAGATCGAATCGGATTGGACGGCTCGAGAAAGAGGCTGGCAGTTGCCGGAGTGGATGCGCGATGTCCCAGTGACTCCTCCGGTCGACTTTGGGGGAACGAAAGTCAGCTTCCCCGGTCCCCAAAAGCGAGGGACCGGGGGCACCCTCGAGTGAGCGAAATTCCACTTCTCAGGGCAGTACACGCTGAATGTGGAGAAAGAGCGCCAGCGTCATAACGAAACCGACTGCCACGAGCAGCAGCGCGATGATGACGACGAACTTGACCTTGTTCCCGAAGGCCTTCAGATCTTCGAGCAGTTCCTGCTGCTCCAGCGTGTTCCGGTCGGTGGCTTCGCGCACCATCTCCAGCTGATCTTCAACGCGCTTGAGCGAATTGTTCTGCTCCACCACCTGGTCGCGTAAGTTCTGGTGCTGCGTCTGCAAATCGGCCAGGCCGTCTTCAATCGGCACCAGGTCAAGCTTTGCTGAAGGCGGCGCCTGCGGGTGAGGGCGAGGCGCAAGCAGGCTGCTGACAGTCGTGGCGATATTTCCGTCGAGCAACGGCAATAGTCGCTGCACAAACGGGAGCGCAGAGCGAAGCGCGGAAATGGCGCGTTGCAGGCTCGAGGGCTCCTCACCGACGGCAGGTTGGCCGCCGAGCGCGCGACCGGGCGGAGGCGGCGTGAGCCGATTGACGCGGCCCTCGGCAGACGGATACGCATGCCGGCTCATGCCCGTGGATAGAGGCGATCCCACAGCGCGCGGGCGCGGCGGTGCGGGTTGCTGCGCGGCCGGGTATTGATCGTTCAGATCGAAGCTATCGCGTTCGTTCATGGAATTCTTTCCACCGTGACTATAGGAGGCAATCCCCATATATAGCTGATTTTGCGCCGATTGGAAACAGTTTTCGTGTTTTTCGTATCATTCCGCGTTCGGCCCGCGCCGGGTATGCTCGTAACAATGAGGGTAAAGGGGATCGTAAAGGGGTGACGCTCGTGAAAGGACCCATTAGTCACACGCTGCGCAGTCTGCATCGCAATATCCTGGCCGGAATCATCACCATCGGCCCACTTTTCGTCACGTATCTGATCTTCAGCTTCCTGCTCGAATCCCTCGCCAAGGCGGGGTTGCCAGCGGTCCAACTCCTCGCGGCCTCCTTTCCGCGGGGATGGTTCAGCAATCCGTGGCTGCAGCCCGCGCTCGCCGTCCTGCTCACGCTGGCCGTTCTCTACGTGGTTGGGCGCGTGACCTCCCTCGTTGTCGGACGTCAGTTGTTTGGTCTTTTTGAGTCCGTCCTCGAGCGCTTGCCCTTCGTCGCCAAGGTCTACACGTCCGTACGCCAACTGCTGGACTCCATGATGGCCAAGAAAGGCGCCAGTCAGCGCGTGGTTCTGATCGACTTCCCCATCGCCGGCCAGAAAAGCATCGGGTTTCTCACACGAACGCTCAGAGACGCGACCAGCGGGCGGCCGTTGGCCGCCGTATTGGTGCCGAACGCCATCAACCCCACCTCGGCCTTTCTGCAGATTCTTCCCACCGAACGGGTCATCGAGACCGACCTGACCATGGAACAGGCGATGAGCATGATCATGACCGGCGGAGCAGTGGGACCGGAGACAATTCGCTACTTGCCCGAAGCGGATGGCAAGGCAAACATGCCCACCACACCCGCGGCGCCATCATCGGGCGCGTCAACTCTCGACTGACGTTTCAACGCTCGCCTGATGCATCATCCTTATTGCGCTTTCTGGAAGCAGGGTGGGTTTCAGCATCGCCTGCCTCCAGACTCTCTTCCGCGCTTTCTTCCGCCAGCTCGCTTTCCGTGGTCACCTTGCGCAGGCTCACGTGCTCAAAGCGAGCCCAGATCAACCCCACGGGCACAATTCCCAGAAACGTGACCAGCAGGAGCGTGGTCGCGCATGCGGTCGCTGCTTCCGCATTCGCGCCCAAAATGCCCGTCAGCGCCACCACCACAAGGCCGATCTGAGAGAACCAGCCGATCACCGGGAGCTGAATAATGCTGGCCGTGCCGCTGGCTACCATGAGCAAAACGGATTGCGAAACTGTGATTCCAGTCAGCTCCGGACTGGCTGTGAAGGCCTTGCACGTCTCGTAATAGGCATAGGAGATCAGCATCCACATGCTGAGCGAAAGGCCGGCTACGACCGCAAAGTCGCGAAAGGAGCGCATGGTGTCGAGACCGGAATGAAACATGCGGATCTTGTGACCAACGCTTTGGCCGAGATTCTTTGAGACCATCCCGAAACTGCGCTCGAAGAATGCCGCGACTGGCCCTCCGGCCAGGCGCACCGCGAACAGGAAGAGTGTTCCAAGGAGCGTAAGAACTAATCCTCCGTATTGCGCAATAAACAGGGCAAGCAGCCGGTGATGGGCCGCCAAGCGCGCCAACAGGCCCGTGTGCGCCATTGCGTTCAGGATTACGTCACCAGGAACCCAGATCATGGCAATAGAAAAAATCAATGCCACCGAGCCCGCGTCCACTAATCGCTCAACGATGTACACCGCGACTTGCGAACTCAACGGGAGCCCCGTTTTCTTCGCGACCAGGTAAGGCCGCACCGGATCCGCAACGCGCCCGATCAACGCCACCGCGGTAAACCCGATCACCTGCGACCCCAGCAGCGACATCGAAGGAACTTTCTGCGTGTGCCGCACGAGCTGGCTCCAGCGGACTGCGCGAAAAACGAAATTGCCATAAATGCACAAGCCGGCGAAAACAATCATGCGCCAGTCGGCCAAAGCTACCTGCGAGGCAAAAACGTGGAAATCGAAGGGAACATGAGCGCGCGCCCAAAGAACCAGCCCAATCAGCGCAACCAGCGCCAGAACGCCCACGATCCATTGACTCTTCTTCAAACAGGCTCCGTTCTACGAATAGCGATTGAGCTCTATGAATATGTTCTCACGCGGCCATGCGCAGAACGCGCCGGAAATTCCGACGATCGCCCCTATCCAGTAGCGGGCTGCGTCTCAAATTGGAGTGGCAAAATGTGCCTTACGTTGCGCTCAATGCGAGGCTACCGGATGCGCCGCGGGAGCGGTAGCCGCGGTGCGCCTCGCCTCGGCCTCGCGGGCCAGAACCCGGCGATTGAATTCGTGAATCACGCGGGCTACGTAGGCGCGCGTCTCGCTGTAGGGCGGAATCCCGTGGTATTTGTCGACGGCTTCCGGCCCGGCGTTATACGCGGCCAACGCCAGAGCCAGGTTGTCGTGGTAACGCGTCAGCAGCGCGTCAAGATACGTGGAGCCGCCGCGCACATTCTGCTCGGGTTGGAAACTGTCGTGCACTCCGAGGCCGGCAGCCGTTTCCGGCATCAACTGCATCAGTCCCTGTGCGCCGGCGTGGCTCACGGCCCGCTCATTGCCGTCGCTTTCCGCCTTCACTACGCTGGCCAGCAAATCCACATCCAGATTGTGCTCGGTTCCCGCGCGCGCCAACATCTCGCGCAGGTCGACCGGGGTTAGCTTTGCGGGTCGATTTGAAGTCTGCGGAACAACAGGCGCGGCGGCTACTGGCGGATCAGGGGCCTTTTCGAAAGCTGCAATCTCAGCCGGAGCAAATTCAATGTAGTTATCCTCGCCCGCGCTCAGGTAGAGGCGCATGTGCCCATCCACCAGCGCATGATGATCGCAGTGGAGCGCGAACCCGTTGCGCAGCGTCACACGTTCGGCCGCATGCGCGTGAACTGCTAGGCTCAAAAGCACCGCGACGGCCGCGATCGCAACAAAACGGCTGGTTCGCAGGCTTCCTCCGAGTTGGAACTTTCTGCTCATGCTTTTGCCGCCGCCATCTTCGCCAGCATGGCTTCCAGAATCACTGCGACTCCATTATCGTCGCTCGACGGGGCCTGCTTCCACCCGCGCATCTTCGCCAGTGCGCGCAGCTCCGGGGCCGCATTTGCCATCACGATTCCCTGCCCTGCCCACTCCAGCATTCCCACGTCATTCCAGTTGTCGCCGATCGCCATGGTCTCTTTCCGATCCACTCCAAGCCGCGCCGCAAGCCGCTCCAGCGCCCATCCTTTCGACACTCCCGGCGACAGAAGATCGAGAATCGACAAATCACGCGCTGGATACTCCGTGCGCACGCTGTCGCACTCCGCACTCCACTCGCTCGCCTTCAGCGCTTTTTCCGCTGCTCGCATCCGTTCGATACTCCCGGCCGCCATGCCCTGGATCGGATCCTCGCCATCGACTAAAGCAAGCTCCAGCGGTTTCACTACATCAATCGCGTTCCGGTTGGCCTCTACCCACAGAGCGATGCGCCCATGCGCCTGGCTGAGATCTTCGAGAACCAGTTCGCCGCGCCCTGGCCGGTTGAAGGTGAAAACCACACTCCCAAACGGACGAAGCACCCCGCACACGCCTCGTGCCACGCGCGCATCCATATGGCAACGGTCGATGGTCTCGCCGCCCAGCGTGCAAGTCACTGCACCATTTGACGTAATCAGAGGCGTATCCGCTCGCAGGCCAAGGCCTTCAATTAACGGCAGAGTGTAGGCCACGCGGCGGCCCGTCGCGATAGCCACCGTCATGCCCGCGGCCTGCGCAGCCACGAGCGACCGCCCGGTGCGCTGACTCATGGTTTGTGAAAGGGCAGGCAGCAGAGTGCCGTCCATATCGATCGC
>JBEKAS010000283.1:0-4601 GCA_050015795.1 Occallatibacter sp.
GCCATCGACGTTTCTCCGCTGCAAGGCAAGTTTCTCCAGGTGCTGGTGCAGATGACGCAGGCCAAACGCGTACTCGAGATCGGCACGCTCGGCGGCTACTCCACCATCTGGATGGCCCGCGCATTGCCCAAAGGCGGCCGCATCGTTTCGCTCGAATTCAGCCCAAAACACGCAGAGGTCGCGCGCGCCAATCTTCACTGCGCAGGGTTGCTCCGCCGCGTCGAGATTCATGTTGGTCCGGCTCTCGCGAGCCTTCCGGTCCTCAAAGCCTCGGGTGCCGGTCCGTTCGACCTGATTTTTATCGACGCCGACAAGGAAAACAACCCGCACTATTTTGAATGGGCGCTGAAGCTTTCGCGGCGCGGAACGGTGATTGTGGTGGATAATGTTGCGCGCCACGGCACTGTGATTGAAGCCAAGAGCGCCGCGCCCGACATTCGTGGCACGCGACGGTGTCTGGAGATGATGGCCGCGCATCCGCGCCTGAGCGCCGTTGCCCTGCAAACAGTCGGCGTCAAGGGCCTCGACGGCTTCGCCATAGCCGTTGTGCTGCGCTGATTGGCGCAAATTCGCGGCCACGACTGGAAATTCGGCGTAGAATGCTGTGCAATATGAATCAGCGGGTTGAGAAGATACGCCAACTTCTGAATGAGCTTGAAGCGGAGCCAAACGCGCTTGCATGCGGCGGGCGCGACTTCTCCGCGCTCGAACTCTCAGCCATCATCCAGCAGATCGTCGACGATCTGCAGCCGCTTCTTACGCCCTACGATGCCGCGTTTTACTGGTTTCTCTTCCGCCACTCTATCGCGAAAGACGGGGATCCGCATTTGCGCGTCAGCACGCGCCACTTGCGCACGGCGGTTGTGAAGTCTTCCTACTCTCAGGCTGAAGAGAATCCGGTTTCGTTGGGCAAGGTACAGGACACGCTGCGCGCCCTCGAGGCGATCGGCGCCATTCGCAAAGAGGACGAGCCCAACCGCGATGGCACGCTCTACCGGGTTCTCATTCCTGACGAAATTGAAGCCTGCCGGAAATACCGCGCGGAGCGCCAGTCCAGCGAGCAGCAACTCAAATTTCCGTCCTCCGGAATTGAGATCGGCTAATGGCCGAGGGATGCTCGCAGCAGCGTGAGCAGACCCTAGCTGGAGCTCTCCGCCATCAGCTGGCGCAGCGCCTCGGCGTAGCGCTCGGGCAACGGCTTGCGCTGCAACTGATCGTCGCAGACCACGTGCACCGTCTCGCCTTCGGCCAAGAGAGTGTTTGCCTCGCCCTCGTGTCCCTTGCGCAGGATGCGGTAGGAAAATTTGAGCACCGTGCCGCGCATCATTGCGGGCCGCGTCTCAATGAGAATCTCATCGTCGTAGCGCGCCGGCGAGCGATAGCGGCAACGCGCCTCGATCACCGGCAGAATGCAGCCATGATCGGTTTCGAGCCGGCTGTAGGCAAGCCCCAGCGAGCGCAGCAATTCCACGCGGCCCAGCTCAAACCAGACCAGGTAGTTGGCATAGTAGACAATGCCCATCTGATCGGTTTCGGCGTAGCGTACGCGGACTTGGGTGGTGACGGGCATGAGTTCCCAGGTGTCAGGTTTCAGATGTCAGGGGTCAGCTGCAGCGGTCGTGCCGAGGTTTTTCTGAAACCTGAAACCTGATCCCTGAAACCTTTTTTCACGGCTTGATGTGCGCGAACAGTCCCAGCCGGCTCACATCGTTGAAGAGGACGAAGGCAAAAAAGGCCATCAGCACCACAAAGGCTGCGGTGTAGATGCGCTCCTTGATGACCAGACTGATGTCGTGGCGCAGCACACTCTCAATCAAAAGCAGCAGAATCATGCCGCCATCGAGAATCGGGAAGGGCATGAGATTGAGGATGCCCAACTGCAGGCTGATCATGCTGGCCAGTCCGAATTTCGGCATCCAGCCGTCCATCTCCGCGGCTTCGCCCGCGGCCCGCGCAATGCCGACCGGCCCCATGAGCTGGCTGACGGAGAGGCGGTGCGTAAACAGCCGGTTCAGCACTTCGGCCACGATCATGGAGTTGTTTCTGAAGAAGACGAAGGACTTCTTCGACGCCGCCAAAAACGGCAGAGGCTGATCGCGGATGGGTACGGGCTGGGGCGCGAAGCCCAGCATCCATCGCGTATCCGTCTTGGCCGGCGTGGCCGTAATCTGCACCGTGGCGCCGTTGCGCAGCAGGGTGAGGGTCATGGGCTTGCCCTGCTCCCACTGCATATAGGCGAGCAACGTATTGGTCGAATGGAAGGCGTGCCCGTCGACGCCTTCAATCTGGTCGCCGTCGCGCAGGCCTGCCTGCTCGGCCGGCGTGCCCGGCTGCACCTGGGCCACCTGGATGGGGCCCGGCAGGTACTGCGGCTGCATGCCGGTATCGCCGATGTCGAAGTCGTCTGCCTTGGCCGCCATGGGCACGTGGAGCGACAGTGTGAGCGTTTGGCCGCCGCGGTCCACAACCACGGGAACATATTGGCCGGGGCTGAGCTTGATCTGCTCATAGACCTGTGGCTCCCAGGCCGGGTTGTTGATGTCGCCGAAGCCGCGGACGATGTCGCCGGTCTGGATCCCTGCCTCGGCCGCGGCCGAGCCGGGAGTGACCCACTCCACGACTGTGTTCTTCACGGTGACCGATGGCACCTCGTTGAAGAGGGCGTAATAAAAGAACATCAGCACCAGGGCCAACAGAAAATTCACCACCGGTCCGGCCAGCCCGATGAGCATGCGCTGCCAGCGGGGATGGGAGGTGAAGGCCGCGGGATCCGAGGCAATTTCGTCGGCCGATTCCTCGGTGAGGTTCTCGCCCGTCATCTTCACAAATCCGCCCAGCGGGAGCAGGCAGACCTTGTAGTCGGTATCGCCGTACTTGAAGCCGAACAGGCGTGGTCCGAAGCCGAAGGAGAAGGCTTCGACGCGTATGCCGCACAGCTTGGCCACAATAAAATGGCCCAGCTCGTGCAGAATCACGATCAGGCCGACAAGGACGATGAAGGCAGCGGCAGAAACCAGAAACTCATGCATAGATGGACGGCAATTCCTTCGACAATGCGCGGCCTACCGGCCTGCGTTCATTTGGGCTACCAGGTTCGCCCGGGCCCGTTCCCGCGCTTCCCGGTCCGCGGCAAGCACCTCAGCAATGGTCGTGGGGTGCGCCTCCGGGGTAGCTGCGAGCACCCTTTCAATTGTACGCGGGATGCCGGTAAAAGGAATACGACGTTCGAGGAACGCCGCAACCGCAATTTCATCAGCCGCGTTGAGGGCAATACAGTGCGTGCCTCCCTTTTCCGCGGCCTCAAAGGCCAGGCGCAGGCAAGGGAAGCGGGCAAAGTCGGGCTGCTCGAAGTCCAGGTGCTTGAGGGCGGCCACATCGAAGGTGAGCGCGGAATGGGGCCGCTCCGGGTATGCCAGGGCGTACAGGATGGGCAGCCGCATGTCAGTCACAGAGATCTGCGCCAGAATCGACCCGTCGACAAACTCCACCAGAGAGTGCACCGTGGATTGCGGATGAATGGTCACTCGCACCTGGCTGGGCGCAACGTCAAACAGCCGGCAAGCCTCGATCACCTCCAGCCCCTTGTTGAGCATGGTGGCCGAATCGATGGTGATGCGGCGGCCCATCACCCATGTTGGGTGCTTGAGCGCCTGCTCGGGCGTGATGCCGGCAAATTGGTCCAGCGGAAGCTGGCGGAAAGGCCCTCCCGAGGCCGTCAGCCAGATGGTCTTGACTTCAGAATGAGTGCCCACACGCAGGCACTGGTGTACTGCGTTGTGCTCGCTGTCGATGGGCAGGATGGGCACCTTGCGCTGGCGCGCCGCGGCGGTCAGAATTTCGCCCGCGGCCACCATGCATTCCTTGTTGGCCAGGCCAACCGGCTTGCCCGCGAGGATGGCCGCATGCGTGGCCTCAAGCCCCGACACGCCCACAATCGCCGAAACCACAAAGTCGGCTTCGGGCAGGGTCGAGCAGGCAATCGTGCCCTCGGTGCCGTGCACAACCTCGATGCCCGAGACGCCGGCCTGGTGCAGCCGCGCACTCAGTTGCCCGGCGAGCTCTTCCGTGGCCAGCGAAATCACCTGCGGCCGCCAGCGCATGGCCTGCTGAAAGGCTTCGTCGACGTTGCGGCCGGCGGCGAGAGCGGCGACGGAAAAGCGCTCAGGAAATTGCTCAACAATGGAGAGGGTGCTCTGTCCGATGGAACCCGTAGAACCGAGAATCGCGAGTCGTTTCAAAACAGCAGCTCCTAGCCTCTAGCTTCTGGCTCTTAGCTCTTCCCCACGGCGGGGTGCATTTGTGGGTTCCAAAAACATCCTCCTCCATTATTCATCGGCCACGCCACTGGGGTACCGCCATGTAGCGGCGGTTTTGGAGACCAAGCTAGAAGCTAGGAGCTAGGAACTAGAAACTGCTTTTCAGAACCTCTGGTGAAGCACCTGCGCGTACCACAGCACCGGGGCGGCGAGCAGCAGAGCGTCGATGCGGTCGAGCACACCGCCGTGGCCTGGCAGCAGGTCGCCGGAGTCTTTCACTCCCGCCGAACGCTTGAGCGCCGACTCGGCCAGATCACCCACCTGCCCGGCCACATTTACCACCGC
>JBEKAS010000284.1:0-4537 GCA_050015795.1 Occallatibacter sp.
CCCTTCAATTTTTTGAGGGAGTAGCCACGCCCATGCCGGATGCGGGTAAAACGCGCCCCGGAAAAACCCGTTCCGGAAATTCGCGTCCCCCCAAAACGCGTCCCCCAAAAACGCGTATTGACGTGCTTCTCCTGGAGCGCGGCCTCGTCTCCAGCCGCGAGCGCGCCCGTGCGCTGATTCTTGCCGGCCGCGTGCTCGTCAGCGAGCAGAAGATCGACAAACCGGGGACTTCAGTTGCGCAGGACTCCGCGATCCGCCTGCTCGGCGAGGATCAGCCTTACGTAAGCCGCGGGGGATTAAAACTGGCCGCGGCTCTGGAGCATTGGAAGATCGACGTCAAGGGCCGCGCATGCCTCGACATCGGCGCCTCGACCGGCGGCTTTACCGATTGCCTGCTCAAGCACGGCGCCGCGCAGGTCACGGCCATCGACACCGGCTTCGGGCAGATCGCGATGAAGCTGCGCAACGATCCGCGCGTGCAGCTCCTGGAGCGCACCAACGCGCGTCTGCTCAAGCCGGGATCGCTGGCAGGAAGAGCCAAGAACCGGGAAAAGGACCCGGAAAAGGACCAGGAAAAAACCCTGCTGGTCATGGACGTTTCGTTCATCTCGGCCACGCTTGTTCTGGGGCCGGTATTGGCTGCTGCGCCCGCGCTCAAGGAAGCCGTGATTCTGGTCAAACCGCAATTTGAAGCCGGCCGCGAGCACGTGGGCAAAGGCGGCATAGTGCGCGATGCGGCCGCGCACGAGCTGGCGATCAATAGGGTGGCGGATTGCGTGCGCTCGCTGGGCTGGCAGGCCGTCGAGACCATTCCGTCGCCCATTACAGGCGCCGAGGGCAACCATGAGTTTCTGCTTTACGCAAAAGCGGTCAGCTCCCTGCCCGATCCATTACACTCGAACCAATGACCCACGTCGCCATTGTTGCCAAGCCGAATCGCGAAGAGCTTAAGCGGCTTTTGCCGGAACTGGTTGCATGGCTGCGTCAGCACGGGTACGAGCCAGTGCTCGACCGCGAAGGCGGAAGCTACACTGCGGCCGCGCCCGCAGTGGATCGCGCGGAGCTGCCCTTGTATGCGCCGCAGTTGGTCATCGTGCTGGGTGGCGACGGCACATTGCTGGCCGCGGCGCGCATCTTTGCCACCGTAGACACGCCCATTCTCAGCGTGAACCTCGGCTTTCTCGGTTTCCTCACCGAAGTACGTCTCGCCGATCTCTACGCCACCCTCGAGAACTGGTGCGCCGGCTGCCACAGTCTCGACGAACGGGCCATGCTGCACGCCGGGCTTTGGCGCCAGGGCGCCGAGATCGCGAGCTTTGAGGCGCTCAACGAGGTGGTGATCTCCAAGGGCGACATTGCCCGCATGGGAGATTTCGCCGTGGAATTGGATGGCAAGAGCGTGGCCAGCTTCCGCGCCGACGGCGTCATCGTGTCCACGCCCACCGGTTCGACGGCCTACACGCTGGCAGCCAATGGGCCCATTCTGACGCCGGATGTGGACGCCATGGTGGTGACGCCCATCTGTCCCCATCTGCTCACGCTGCGGCCCATTGTGGTGCGTGGCGATGCTTCGCTTACCGTTCGGGTGGAGGGCGTTCCCGATGTCGCGCTGCTGACCATCGACGGCCAGCAAAAGGTCGAACTGCGCCGCGGCGACGAGATGCACTGCTGCCGCTCCAGCCATACCGTCAAGCTGGTCCGCCTGGGCGACAGCGGATTCTTTGACGCCTTGCGCAGCAAGTTGAGTTGGGGCGAGCAGTAGCAGAGGCGCAGGAACCAGCCTTACTTCGTCAACTCCGTCAGCAACACCTGGGCCTTCGCGGCCAGCGTGTGCGCGCCCTCCACATCGCCTGAGGCAAGAGCGGCCCGGGCCTGCTTCAGAAACTCCCGGATGTGATCAACAGTCTTTTGCTCAGAGTCGCTCAGTGTGCGATTGATGCCATTCAGCCGGCGCTCGATGTCGGCGATGGAATTCTCAGTCTGCTGGCGGAAGTTGGCCGGATCGCCCGAGGAAAGTTGCCCGATGGCGCTCACGGCAGGATTGGGAGGCGACGTCTGCTCAGGTGGAGTCACGGCATCATCTGGATTGGGACTGGGCGGTCTCCGGTGTCTCGCCGGCGGCCGGATCGGCTGCTCCTCCTCCCTGAAGTTGTTAATAACATACGCAGCAATGACGGCATCCGTGGGCGGTAGCTCGATGTCGACGAGTTGAATGGTCTGCGATGGCTGAACGCGCGGCGCGAGCATCCGGGCCTGCGCCGGCTGTTTCTTGTGAAACGGCAGTTGGAAGCAGCCCGTGAGCAAGAACGGCAGCAGCCATGCGACGCTCCTGACACGCGACTTCATTTCCCCAACTCCATATCGCTTGGAATGCTCGCGGGTTGCTGAGCCCGGTGTACGCGGTCCGCGGCGGTGAGTGGAATGCGCAGCAGGAATTCCGTGCCGCGGCCTTCTCTCGATTGTACGTCCACGCTCCCGTGATGTAACTGCAGGATGCGATAAGTCATGGCGAGTCCGATGCCGCTGCCTCCGATTTTAGTCGTGAAGTAGAGGTCGAAGATCTTCTCCCGGATCTCCGCGGGAATTCCCTCGCCCTCGTCGGCAATGCGCAGCACGGCAAACCTGGGCGCCGTGTGCGCGATGCGCGCCCCGTCGACCCCGTTGCGCCGCGCCTGGGGCAGCGCAGCGGCGTCGGCGCTGCGGTCCTCTTCGAGAGCCACTTCAAGCCGGCCGCCCTCGGGCATGGCCTGTGCGCCATTCTGGATCACATTCAGCGCCGCCTGCTTCAGCAGATCGGCGTCTACGTTGGCGATCAGCGGCTCTTCCGGCATGCGGCTCGTGAGCTTGATCTTCCGCGTCGTCAGTTCGTCGGCGGCCAGCGCCAGTACATCGCCGATCACCAGGCGCAAGTCCTGTTCGTGCAATTGCAGCTCTACCGGCCGCGAGAAGTCCACCAGCGTTTGCACCACCCGGTCCAGCCGCCGGATCTCGGCGTCGATCACCTCCAGATGCCTCGTTGCGGGCCCTTCAGCCTCGCCCAATTTCGACTTCAAAAGCTCCAGATGCACCACGATGGCATTGATGGGATTCTTGACCTCGTGGCCGACGCCTGAAGTGAGCCGCCCGATGGCCGCCATGCGCCGCGAAAGCTCCAGCTCCGATTCGATCTTCTCCGCCGACTCCAGGTCGTGCAGCGTCACCAAAGCGCCCAACCCACGGTGCGTTTCATCGTCGTAGATAAAATCTACCGACGCCTGGATGCGCCGCCCATTTTCAGTGCGAATCTCCTCCTTCACCATGTTGGCGCCTGCGTCGATGGCTTCGCGCAGCGTCCGTCCCAGCACGGTGGTGTTGGGAAAAATCTCCCGCGCTTGCCTGCCCAGAACGCCGTCGCGGTCGATGCCAAGAAAGCGGCGCGCCGCTTCTGAAACCAGCACGGCGCGCTTGTCTTCGGTGAAGAGCAGGATGCCGTCCTGCAAATTGCCGAGGATCTGGTCGAGATTCTCACGCAACGCGGAGTAGACTTCTTCCACATTGCGCATGCGCTGGCCGATTCTCTCGATTTTCGTCGAGACCAGCGCCGCAACGTCCTTCTTTGAAGCTGCTTTGCCCTCGGGGGGCGTCTCCTCGGCCGCTGTCAGACGATCCAGTTGCCGGCTGATCTCGGTCAGCGGCCGCAAAGCCAGATTGCTCAGCAGAAAAGCCGCCGTCAGCGCCACGATCAGCGCCAGCGCCATCAGCCGCAGCGCATTTTCAAGGAGCGGCTCATAAACCGCGCGGAGCAGCGACGTGTGCACGCCGACATTCACTGTGGCGATGAGCTTGCCGTTGTTCTCAAGAGGCGCCACCACGTCAAAAACCGATGGCTTTTGAAAAGCCTCGGCCATCATGCGAAGAGGGCTGGCCTTGAGCAACTGTGCGTAGTTGGGGCGCGAAGGCAGCGGTTTGCCTTCGTTATCGGGGTTGGTGCTGAGCAGTGTCATGCCCTGGCTGTCGCCGATGTTCACGTCGTATACCGTGGCCGAATAGCGGTCCACCGACTCGAGCACAGCCTTCAGCTGCGCATCGCTGCGCACCGTCTCTGCCACCAATTCCTCGAGCTCGCCCGGATTGTTGGGATCGACGGTGCGGTCCCGGAGGCCGCTCTCCAGCGCATTCTGCAGCGCAAACCGCACCTGCCGCGCGACCATCAGGTTGGTATCGTAGGTCTGCTGCACCGCCGTTCTTGCTAACTGGTGCACGTAGAGCAGCGACACCAGCCCCGCGATGAGGAACACCAGGGCCGAAATAGCCAGCACGAGTTTGGTCTTCAGGCGCATGGATGGTCGACTGTTGAAATCCTTCGCGTGTCGCCGCTCCCCAAAAAGATTTCAGCGGTGTTGGGAGTCGTGCCCTTTCGCGGACTCAATTCACGCTGACTGCTCTCGAAACTTCATTCAGCTTTTCAATTCATCCCGCTCCCGGCCATATTCCTTGAGCTTATTGTGCAGTGTCTTCAGGCTCACGCCCAGGATTTCTGCGGCGCGCGTTTTGTTCT
>JBEKAS010000285.1:0-4493 GCA_050015795.1 Occallatibacter sp.
TTGGGCTGATTCTTCTTCTCGCGCAGCGGCGGCGTAAACACATACTTCGCGCCATCCCAGCCCTTGCCCTCCATGTTGTCTTCAATGGAGAGCAGCAGATACTGCGGGCAGGTCTCGGCAAACGCCGGAAGGCCGCGATCGCGCGCCTCGCGCACTTGATTGAGCGCGTCTTCACTCGAGAGATGCACGATATAAATCGGCACGCCGGCAATCTCAGCCATGGCAATTGCGCGGTGCACGGCTTCAGCTTCGGCTTTCGTGGGCCGTGACAACGCGTGATAGATGGGCGCCGTCTTGCCATCGGCCAGCGCCTGCTGCACGATGACGTCGATCACCGAACCGTTCTCCGCGTGCATGCAGATCAACGCGCCGTTCTTCGCCGTCTGCCGCAGCGCCTTGAAGATGGTCGCATCGTCCACCATGAGCACATTGGGATACGCCATGAACAGCTTGAAGCTGGCCACGCCTTCGCGCACCATGTCGTCCATGTCTTCAAGGCCGACATCGGGCAGATCGGTCACAATCATGTGCAGCCCGTAGTCGATGCACGCCTTGCCCTCGGCCTTCTTCCACCAGGTGTCGAGCGCCGCGCGCATCTTGGTACCCTTCGCCTGGATGGCGAAGTCGACGATTGTGGTGGTGCCACCGATCGCCGCGGCGCGCGTGCCGGTCTCAAAATCGTCGGCCGAATTTGTTCCGCCGAACGGCATGTCGAGATGGGTGTGCGCGTCGATTCCGCCCGGCAGCAGCAGGAGGCCGGTGGCATCGACGACTTTGTCCGCGGAGCTCGCCGAAATGCCCGCGCGCACTTCCTTGATTACCGCACCGTCGATCAGCAGATCTGCCTTCACGCTGGCGTCGGCGTTTACTACCGTTCCGTTCTGAATAAGCGTCTTCATGATGGCATCTTCCTCATTTCTTGCCGTTCGCAACCGCGGGCGCAGCACAGGCCGCGCTCTTGGTTCGCTGCTCCCAGGTTTCGGAAGGCACATCCTTATCGACACGGACCATCGTGATGCATCCCTCCACCGGGCACACGCAGGAACACAAATTGCACCCCACACACTCGGTCTCATCCACGCGCGGAATGCGCGCCAGCGGCGTCGGGTACGGTCCCTGCGCAAAGGCTGCTTCACGCTCCTTGCGCGTCACCGGCGTCTCCGCAATCGTGCCCAGGCTCTCGGCCTGCTCCGCAGCCGGCGTGCGATGCAGCTCGACATGTCCATCCACCGGGCCGGAAACGCGATCGAGATGAATGCACTGGTGCGCGCCGTCCCAACAGGCAATGTGGCACAAATCGCAGCCGATACATTTTTGTTCGTCGATGCGGGCCACGATCTTGAAGTTGAGATTCAGGTGCTTCCACTCCGTCACGCGATTTACTGACAGCCCGCGGAAATCCTCGATGGTCTTGAAGCCTTTCTCGCGCATCCAGTTGTCCAGGCCCTCGGCCATATCCTCGACGATGCGGTAGCCGTAGTGCATGACCGCCGTGCACACCTGCACCGTGCCGCAGCCCAGCAGCATGAACTCTACCGCGTCGCGCCACGATCCGATGCCGCCGATGCCGGAGAGCGGCAATGCCGCCTCAGGATCCGCCATAATCTGCTGCACCATGTTCAATGCGATGGGTTTCACCGCCGGTCCGCAGTAGCCGCCGTGCGAGCTCTTGCCGTCCACGTTGGGCCGCGGCACAAACGTGTCCAGATCGATGCCGGTAATCGAGTTGATGGTGTTGATGGCCGACAATCCGTCCGCGCCGCCGCGTTTAGCTGCGCGCGCCACTGTGCGAATGTCGGAGATGTTCGGCGTGAGCTTGACCAGCACGGGCGTGCGCGCCTTTTCCTTCACCCATCCGGTGATCATTTCCGCGTACTCCGGCACCTGGCCTACTGCGGAACCCATGCCGCGCTCGCTCATGCCGTGCGGGCAGCCGAAATTCAGCTCCAGCCCGTCCGCTCCCGCATCCTCGGCGCGCGTCACGATTTCGTGCCACGCCTCGCGGTTCGACGCCACCATGAGCGACGCAATCACCGCGTGGTGCGGATAGCGCTTCTTCACCTCCGCCATCTCGGTCAAATTCTGTTCGACGGTGCGGTCGCTGATGAGCTCGATGTTGTTGAAACCCATAATGCGCTGGCCATTCCAGTCAGTGGCCGAGTAGCGCGAACTTACATTCACCACCGGCTCGCCGATGGTCTTCCACACCGCGCCGCCCCAGCCCGCGTCGAACGCGCGCATGATCATCTCACCCGTGTTGGTGGGCGGCGCCGAGGCCAGCCAGAACGGATTCGGGCAGTTGATCTTTCCCGCAAAATTCCGCACGCCAATGTCAGGCATGAGCCACCTCCGCAGATTTCAACATCGCCACGGCGGCGCGCTTGCCACCGGCCACCGCATCCACCACTTCGCGTCCGCCGTTCACGCAATCGCCGCCGGCAAAGTAGCGCGGATTGCCCGTCTGCCCGGTTTCGCGGTCGGCCACAATCCGCCCGTCGCGCACCTCTACGCCGCGCAGCTCCTGCAATAGCTCGGTCAGCGGCGACTGACCGATGGCAGGCACGATCAAATCGCAATCGATGGTCGCTTCCGAATCCGGAACCACTTCGAGCTTGCGATCCGCCTGGCGCACCTGCACCGTCTCCAGCAGCAACCGCCCATGCGCCTCAGGCCGGATGGCCACCGGGAGCCTGCGCCACATAAATTGCACGCCTTCCTGCTTTGCGTGCTCGAACTCAAAATCGAACGCCGACATCTCCTGCTCGCTGCGCCGGTAGAGCATATACACGGGCGCCGCGCCCAGCCGCCGTGCGGCGTTGGCGGCGTCGATCGCGGTATTGCCCGCGCCCACCACTACCACCGTCCCGTGCAGCTCGCGCACATGCCCGGTCTTGTACGCGGCAATCAGCTCCAGGGCATTCATCACGCCCTTGGCGTCCTCGCCGGGAACGTTGAGCCGCTGCATAGCACCGAGCCCCAGGCCGAGAAAGACGAAATCGAACTCCGCCTCCAGCGCGTCCAGCGCCGCGGCCGAATCCACTTCCACGCCGCAGCGGAACTCGACGCCCAACTGGCGGATCATCTCTACTTCGCGCACGCTGTCGGCGGCGCGCAGCTTGTACTCCGCCACGCCATAGGTGTTCAACCCGCCCGGCAGTTCGCGGCGTTCGATCACCGTGGCCCGGGCGCCCGCGCGGCACAGCTCTGCCGCGCACGCCAGCGAGGCCGGCCCGCCCCCGATGCAGGCCACGCGCAGCTTCCTGGTTCCCGCCGCTTTCGCCGGAGGCGTCTCGCCTGACGCCCAGAACGCGTCCATGGCATGCCGCTGCAGCAGCGCGATCTGGATCGGCTTGCGATTCTGGCGCTGCATCACGCACGCGCCCTCGCACAGCACATCCACCGGGCACACCCGCGCGCAGCTTGCACCCAGAATGTTGGCGTCGAGAATCCGCAACGCCGACCCACGCAGATTGCCCGAGGCGATGCGCTTGATGAATCCCGGCACATCGATGTGCGTCGGACACGCAACCGTGCACGGCGCGTCAAAACAGTTCAGGCAGCGGTCGGCTTCAATCACCGCTGCCTGAGCAGTCAGCGCCGGTTTCAGTTCCCCGAACCGCGCCTGCAATTGTGGATCGTCGAGTAAGGTTGCTGTGCTCATGCCATCCCCTCTGCCCTACGACGCCACCAGCGGCCCATACAGATCGGGCCGGCGGTCGCGATAAAACTGCCAGGTGCGCCGCACCTCGGCGATCTCGTCCAGATTCAGGTCGGCGGTCAGCACCTCGTCCTTGTCGCGCGAGGCCTCGGCAATAATCTTTCCCCGCGGGTTGCAGAAATAGCTCGACCCGTAAAACTCGCCGATGTTCCACGGCGCTTCAGTGCCCACGCGATTGATGGCGGCAATGAAATATCCGTTGGCCACCGCGTGCGCCGGCTGCTCCAGCTTCCACAGGTACTCGCTCAAACCCGCCACGGTGGCTGAAGGATTGAACACGATCTCCGCGCCGGCCAGTCCCAGGCAACGTGCGCCCTCGGGGAAATGCCGGTCGTAGCAGATATAGACGCCGATCCTGACAAATCCCAGATCGAACACCGGGTAGCCCAGGTTGCCGGGACGGAAATAAAACTTCTCCCAGAAGCCCGGCGCCACGTGCGGAATATGCGTCTTACGATACTTGCCCAGATAGGAGCCGTCACTCGAAATCACCGCGGCGCAGTTATAGAAGACGCCTTCCTGCTCCACCTCGTACACCGGCACAATCAGCGCCGTGTGCAGCTCCTTCGCCAGCCCGCGCATCAGCGTTACCGTGGGCCCGTCGGGAACCGGCTCGGTCATCTCGTACCACTTCACCTCCTGCTCCGCGCAAAAGTAGGGCCCGTTGAAAATCTCCTGCAGGCACACAATCTGCGCTCCCTGCTTGGCCGCATGACGGATCAGTCCAACATGTTTCTCCACCATCGCCTGCTTTTGTTTGGCCAGCGGTTCCGTC
>JBEKAS010000286.1:0-4480 GCA_050015795.1 Occallatibacter sp.
ATGAAGCGGATGCACCATGTCGATGCGGGCCGGCATTTCAGCAGAGATGAGTTGAATGAGCGATAGATTCTTTTTGGATACGAATATCTTCGTCTATTCCTTCGATCAGAATGCTGCCGCGAAAGCCCAGAGAGCTAAGGAATTAATCCGTGAAGCCCTGACAACGCAGAAGGGCGTCGTCAGCTTTCAAGTCGTACAGGAATTCTTCAACGTGGCATTGAGACGGTTCTCACAGCCTATGCAGGCGCCCGACGCCGAGCAATATCTGAGCACTGTCTTTCGCCCATTGCTCGCCGTGCATTCCTCACAGGCGCTCTATGTGGAAGCATTGCATCTCCACGCACAGAGCGGGCTCTCGTGGTACGACGCATTGATCGTCTCCTCTGCCATTCAGGTGCGGTGCGATCTGCTTTTTACCGAGGATCTCCAGCACGGTCAGCGCTTCGGAACTCTCCAGGTCAGGAATCCCTTTCTCTGATTTTTCAAAATCGCATAATAGAATTGTCGACCGCTCTCCGCGGCAAGTAAATTCCTAATCCCTATTCCCTAGTTTCTCGTCTACTCTCTGCCTTTTTTGCGTATCTCGATATTCAGCCGCTTGATCTTCTGGTTCAGCGTGGAGAGCGGGATGTGAAACTGCTCGGCAGCGTCGGTCTGGTTCCAGTTGCAGCGCTCCAGCTTCTCGATTATGATGCGCCGCTCAATATCTTCCAGGATATTGAAGAGCGTGGCGTCGGGATTGTGCTCCAGCAGAGCGTCCTGAAAGCTGCGGCCGGTGATGTGGCCGGGCAGCAGATCGGAGCCGATGACAGGACCCGAAGAAAGCACCACGCTGCGTTCAATTGAGTTTTCCAGTTCGCGCACGTTGCCCGGCCACTCGTAGTCGACCAGGGTGCGCAGTGCATCGGCGGAGAGCTTGCGCGGAGAAAGGCCGTTCTCGTTGGCGTAGAAGTCGAGAAAGTGCTGCGCCAGCAGGGGAATGTCTTCGCGGCGGGCGCGCAGGGGCGGCAGGTCAACGCAGATCACGTTCAGGCGATAGAAGAGGTCTTCGCGGAAGCGGCCCTCGCGAACTTCCTTGCGCAAATCGATGTTGGTGGCGGCGATGATGCGCACGTCCACCTGGATCTCCTGAATGCCGCCCAGGTGCATGAAGCGGCGGTCCTGCAGCACGCGCAGAATCTTGGCCTGTGTATCCATGCCCATGGTCGCGATCTCATCCAGGAAGAGCGTGCCCCCGTTGGCCACTTCGAACAGGCCCTTCTTGGAAGCGACCGCGGAGGTAAACGCGCCTTTCACGTGGCCAAAGAGCGTGGACTCGAGCAGCTCTGACGGCATGGCGCCGGTGTTGATGGGCACGAAGGGCCTGTCGCGGCGCGGCGAGTTGGCGTGGATGGCCTTGGCGATGATCTCCTTGCCCGTGCCGCTCTCGCCCTGAATCAGAATCGTCGACCGGCTGGGCGCCACCTGCGCCACCAGGTCGAAGACGCGCAGCATGCACTCGCTTTTACCCACGATGTTCGAGAAGCTGTAGCGCTGCTTGAGGGTTCGCTTGAGCTGAAGGTTTTCCTCCTCGGCGCGATGGCGGGCCACCGCCGAGCGAATGTCGGCAAGCAGTTTCTCGTTGTCCCAGGGCTTCTGGATGAAATTTTCCGCGCCTGCGCGAATGGCCTCGACCACGTTGTCGACAGTGCCGTAGGCCGTAATCATGATGATGGGCAGATCGGGCTGGCGCTCCTTGAATTGCGGCAGCAGTTCCAGGCCGCTCTGCCCGGGCAACGC
The DNA here is from genome assembly GCA_050015795.1 of Occallatibacter sp. Lineage (GTDB taxonomy): Bacteria > Acidobacteriota > Terriglobia > Terriglobales > Acidobacteriaceae > Telmatobacter. The sequence goes on from JBEKAS010000286.1 coordinate 1,780, forward strand.
CAGATCGAGAAGCATGAGATCGAAGGTCTCGCGATCCAGGAAGTTCAGTCCCTCCTCGCCGTTGGCCGCGGTTTTCACAACATAGTTCTCGAAACCGAGAAGCACCTCCAGCGACTCGCGAATCCCGGCCTCGTCATCGACCACCAGGATCGAGGCCACGGGAGAAAACCCGTTGATGGCCGCTGCGGAATCGGATGCGTTCAAAGTCAGTTCTTCCTCGGTACCGGGCTTAGGCATGAACAGAATTCCTCAACAGGGGAAACTCAAGGTGAAAGGTTGTGCCGGCGCCGACCGCGCTTTCCACATGAATTTTCCCGGCATGTTCCTGGATGATGCCGTAGCTGACCGCGAGGCCCAGACCGGTGCCCCGCCTGTCGCCGGGTATGTTCTTGGTGGTGAAGAAGGGATCGTAGATGCGCTTGAGGTGCTCGGGCGAGATGCCGGAGCCGGAATCGGAAATGACCGCCTCCACCTTGCCGTTGAGCAGCGTGGCCACGCGCAGGCGGCCGCCGCCGGGCATGGCCTCCTTGGCATTGAGAAGCAGATTAAGGAAGACTTGCTGCAATTTACCGGGGTTGCCGTGAATGGGCGGAAGCTCCTCGGCAAGATCGAGATCGACGAGAACTTGCGCGGTCTTGAACTGATGTTCGAGCAACGAAAGCGTGTCGCGAATCACCTGGTTCAGATTGGTGGCGCGGAACTCCGTAGTAGAGGTGCGCGAAAAATTCAGCAGCCCGTTGGCGATCTCGGCGGCGCGGAAGCTCTGCTGCGTGATTTTGTCGAGCACGGGCCCCAGTCGATCATCGGCGCGCGCGTCGCTGCGTAATTGCTTGGCCAGCATCTGCGCATACGAAGAGATCACAGCCAGCGGGGTGTTGATCTCATGCGCCACGCCGGCGGCGAGCAGGCCGATGGAGCTGAGTTTGTCGGCTTGCGCGAGCTGGGTCTCCAGAGCCACGCGCTCCGTGATGTCGTCGACAAGCACGATGCGCCCCACGGGCACGAGGTCGCGGGAGAGCAACGGCGCAATGGCGATGTTGGCGGTGCGCTGCTCGCCGGCGCGCGTGGTCAGGCGGAATTTGTAGAGGTGATGCACGCCCTGGTCGTTGCGGAAGCCCTCCAGCGCTTCAATGAATTCCAAAGGAAAAACCGAACCCAGCGCCTGGCCGAGGGCCTCGCCGCGGCTCAGCGCGTACATGGCCTCCATCTGCGCGTTCCAGCTTTCGATGCGGTCGTCGAGGTCGATGGCGAAGATGCCCACGTTGATGGATTCAACGATGTTCTCGTTGAACTCCTTGAGGCGCTCGAACTCGACGATCTTTTCCTCGAGGCGTGCGTAGAGGCTGGCGTTCTGCAGAGCGATGCCGATGTAGCTGGCAAGGGATTCCAGCAGCTCGACATCTTCGCTCGATAGAAAGTCGCCGCCCAGGGTGCGGCCGAGGCCGATGACCGCGATGGTACGCCCCGCGGCGTTTTGCGGCTGCGCAAACATCCGAAAACCGGGAGCGCGGAGCGCCTTGCCGTTGCCTTCGCCGGAGGACGACTCCGCCACGCGGCAGGGGAGATAGTAGTTCAGGTCGAGCAGAGCTGCGGTGCGCTGCTGATCCGGGGGCAGATGCAGGGCCTGCTGCACGTTCTCAAAAAACATGTGCGAGTGATCGGTGGCGCCGTCGAAGTGGAGGAAACCGAGATCGAGGTTCTGTGCGCTCTGCGGGTCTTTGTCGATCTCTTCGGGAAGGCCGTGCGAGGCCGCCAGGCGCAGGCCGTCCGATTCGCCGGACAGGAAGATGGCCACGCGGGCCACGAGCAGCGTGCGCGGCAACTGCTCCACGATGGCATGAAGCAGCGCCTGCAGATCGGTCTCGGAGCTGAGTCCGCGGCCGAACTCGACCAGGGCCTTGCGGTAGTCGTAGCGATGTCGGTCGAAGGCGCGATCGACCCAGGCCTGGAACCTGCGCTTGAGCGGCTCGAAAGCGGCCGCTGCGCAAACGAAGGAAATGGCAAGGCCCCACTCGCGGGCCCATTCCGGCAGGCTGTTATGGACCCAGAGGGGAATGAGAACGATCGTGCCGAAATAGCCGCCGAGAATCACGCCCGTGGCCAGCGTGTAGGCCACGCCGCGCTTGAAGATCAGGTCCGTGTCCATCAGCCGGTAGCGCACGATGGCCCAGGCGAACGTGAGCGGCAAAAACACCAGCGAGAGCCCCGCGAGATTCGTCAGCAGGGGCGACGGATTGAGCTGCAGCAGGTACGGAATCGCGTAAAACAGCGTGAATGGCAGCACCGCGAGCAGCGTTCCGCGCGTGACCCATTTCAACTGCTGGCGCAGCAGCGGCGTGGTGGCGCGGCTGTAGCTGCGCAGGAACAGCAGCGCGGCCAGGATGTAGAACAAGGCGAGGTAGCCGGTGGCGATCTGGTCCAAACGGTCGAGCAGCAGCTTGGTGGCCGCGCGTGTGCCTACAGACCAGAGCCACAATGCCAGCAGCCCGGCGCCGGGCGCGTAAACCACGGGCAATAGCCAGCGGCGGCGGAGTTTCTTGAGGCGCTCCTCGGGAAAGCTGAGCGCGAAGTGAAGAAAGAGCGCCGGCTGCAGAGCTTCGGCAACCACGTTGGTCCAGAAAACAGTCCAGTCGAGCAGATCGAGTTTCGCGGTGTACTTGAGAGCGTAGAGCGCGAACGAGACCAGACAGAAGAGATAAAA
>JBEKAS010000287.1:0-4396 GCA_050015795.1 Occallatibacter sp.
GTTTCGCGGGTTTCCTTGACATAGCGCGAAGCAGGTCCCATCAGCGATGAATGAAGCGGCGCATGAAGCAATTCCGTGGACACGGCAGTCCTCCCTCCGCGGATTTCCCGCGGGGATGATCTTGAGCGATCAGCCGGAAACTACCAGCCTCAAGAGCACCGGCCCGTTGCCCCATTCTTCGGCTGGAATGGCCATAGTGTGGAGGCGTGGACTGGAGTGCGCTGTGAGCTAAGTCACTTGATGTTGGGACGGAGTTCCGAAAGAGACATTGTATTTGCGCTAAAGCGCTTCAATCCAACACCAGACGAGCAGGAGGAAACAAGCATTCGAGCGTAGTAACTTTTGTAACGGGCTCAGGCCACTTCAGTGGAGATCGACGCAGCGGTCACACCCGTCGCCCCACTCGATTCGCCCGGCTGCATCAGCAACCAGTAGTGGAAGCCATCCACAATTGCCATGAGCGCGGCCTGATTCAGGTCGCTGCTCACGCCCGCGGTGGTCCACGGTTCGTGACCGTCGGCATTAAAGCTCACCGTGACACGCACATGTGCGGCAGAATCGTACGCCTTGACGTCGAGTGCGGTGACGGTGAAGGTTCCGAGATGCATGTCGGCCAGGGACGGGAATGGCTTTTCGAGTTCGCGGCGGAGGGCCTTGGTGAGTGCGTCCACCGGGCCTGCGCCTTCGGCCCGCGTGGTGGCGACTTTCGAGTCGCCGAGCATGAGCGTCATGAAGGAGAGGGCATAGTGGTCACCGACGTCGTCACATTCGTCGAAGATGCGCCAGCTCCTCACGGTGAACCAATTGGGCAATATTCCCAGAGTTCTCATGCAGACCAGGCGGAAGGAAACTTCGCTGGCCGTAAAGCCTCCGCCTTCGATCATGGCCGCATTCGCATCCATCAGCGCCTGCGCCTGTGCGGAATTGAGCGGCACGCCCATCGACTCCGCCAGCAGCATGATGTTGGCCTTGCCCGACTGCGCGTTCACGCCGATGACCGGACTGGCGCCCACGTGCGCCGGATCGCACCACAGGTACGCGCCGGGATTCTTGCGTTCGCTCGAGCCATGCATGCCGGCCCACGTGCCGAACGCGCCCGGGCCCACGATGGGCGCGCCGTGCGGCGGATCAAGTGTGAAGGCTGCGTAAGCCGAATGCGCCAGGCTGGTCAATCCCGTAAGCGCCTGCGGCGATACAAACTCGGCTTCCCCGCGAAGCTGCATGGCTCCGACCACTGTGGTCAGATTCACGTTGCCACAGCGCTCGCCGGTGCCGATAAGTGTTCCCTGCACCTGGACGGCGCCGGCCATGATCGCAGCGCGCGTGTTGGCGACGCCCAGGCCGCGATCGGTGTGGCCGTGGAATCCGAAACCCGCGCTGGGAAAGTCGCGGATGAGGCCGCCAATTACCCGCTCCACTTCTTCGGGGCTCGATCCGCCGTTGGTGTCGCACACTACGATGCGGTTTACGCTCTGGCGAACGCACTGCTCGGTGAGCTGGTGAAAGTGATCGAGGCTTCGCTGGGCAAAATCGCCGTTGCAGGGATTGCCGTTTTCACAGCGGCCGCACTGCGCATCCATGGCGTGTTCCAGGTCGACGATCACTTCGAGGCCCTGCGCTTGCAGGCAGTCGATGGTCTCCCACGTCATGCGTAGATTTTCTTCGGGGCTCACACCGAGCGACCGCTCCACATCGAGCAGCCGCGACTTGACCACGATCACCGCAACGGGAACGCGCCGTTTGTGGCGCAGGATGAACTGCACATCCGGCCAATCTTCAACCTTGGCGCCGCGGCCGCGCGTGCGTCCGAACAAGGCCAGCTTCATCGCGCCCGTATCGATACTTCCATTGCCGACGGCGCTGTTGGCGAGGGCGCTTGTCAGATCGCTGACAAATTGGTTGGCTCCCGCGAATCCAATCTCGGCGTAGTGCACCCCGAACGCCGCCATACGCTCAAGCAGGAGCACGGCATTGGGCACAGAGATCTCCAGATTCGGCTGCTGCATGCCGTCTCGGAGACTGGTGTCGAAAATCTCGACTTTTCTGATGGTCTTTTCCGTCATCTCTTCCTGCAATCGATCGCGTTCCCTCAGGTGCTTCTGCCGTGGGGCCAGAAAAAACCTCACTTTACCATCATATCGTGGCTGAAGTTTTCGGGCACTAAAACGTCCGGAGCAAAGGCAAAGCGATTGGGAATCTCCGAAAGCAACAGCCTGAAAAGGGTGCCATTCCCGTTCCCTGTGCTTCTTACACCGCCGACGCGGCCGAGGGCTCCCGCGCAGGCGGCAAGAGAGCGCCGGTCTCCTGGTCCTTGTACTGCAGCTGGTAGAGCTTCCAGTAGAGGCCGCGGTGCGCGAGCAGTTCCTGGTGCGTGCCCATTTCGCGCAGCTGGCCTTTGTGCATCACCAGAATGGTTTCAGCCCTTTGAACTGTTGACAGCCGGTGCGCAATCAGCACGCTGGTGCGCCCTTCGACCATGCGCTCGAGCGCCCCGCGAATGCGCAGCTCGGTCTCGGTGTCGACGCTCGACGTAGCCTCGTCGAGGATGAGAATGCGCGGATTGTAGGCCAGCGCGCGGGCGAAATTGATGAGCTGCTTTTGCCCCGTGGAGAGCGAGTTGCCGCGCTCGCGTACCGGCTCATCGAAGCCGTTGGGAAGCGACTCGATGAAGTCGAGCACGTTGACGTCCCTCGCCGCGTGGCGCATCGTGGCGTCGGTGATTTCTTCGTTGCCGAGGCGGATGTTTTCGCCGATGGTGCCCGAGAAGAGAAAGGGATCCTGCAACACCACCGCGAAGTGGCGGCGGAGCGCCGTCAAATCGTGATCGCGAAGGTCCACGCCGTCGATGAGGATGCGGCCCGCTGTGACATCGTAGAAACGCATCATCAAACTGGTGAGCGTGGTCTTGCCCGCGCCGGTGTGACCGACAATCGCTACCGTCTGCCCCGGCTCGATGGTGAAGGAGACGTCTTTGAGAATCCACTCGATGTTGTCGAGGCCGGCCAGTTCCGCGCCGTCTGCCGCCGATTGCTCGGCCTTTGCCACAGCGGCCTTCTGCGCATCCGAGAGTTTCTGATACGTAAACCAGACGTGTTCAAATACGATTCGATTCGATCCGTCGCCGGCTACGGCGTGCGCGGGGCTGACGATCTCCGGCGCCGAATCCATGAGCTTGAAGATGCGCTCGCAAGCAGCCATGGCGGCCTGCAGGATGTTGTACTTGTCGCTCAGGTCCTGGATGGGTCGCCAGAAGCGCAGCGAGAATTGCGTGAACATGATGAGCACGCCGATGGTGACCGTGGGCGGCAGGTGCAAGACGCCAATGCCGCCGCGCCACACCACGAGGGCAATGGCGACGGAAGAGAGGAAATCGACGGCTGGATAGTAAAGCGCGTAGGCAAGGATTGTGTCCTTGAAGGCGATCATGTGCTGCTCGTTCACCTTCGAGAAATCCTTGAACGCGCGCTCTTCGCGGTTGAAGAGCTGCACCACGCTCATGCCCGAGATGTGCTCTTGGGTGAAACTATTGATGCGCGCAATGGCGGTCCTCACGCGGCGGTAGCTCTCGCGCACGTGGTCGCGGAAGATGCGCGTGACAACAAGAATCAGCGGCAGCACGGCGAAGGCCAAAAGCGCGAGCCACCAGCTGATGGCGATCATGACCGCGGCCATGATCGTGAGCATGAAAAAGTCGTTGATAATCGCCAGCACGCCGTCGGTGAACATGTCGTTTACTGCATCAACATCCGACGTGATACGCGTGACCAGCCGGCCCACCGGGTTCACGTCGAAGAAGCCCACGTGCATGCGCTGCATGTGCCGGAAGATATCGCGGCGCAGATCGAACATGATTTTCTGGCCGGTCCATTGCATCAGGTAGACCTGGACAAACTGGAAGAGATAGGCCGAAACCAGCATGGTCAGGTAGATGGCGGCGAGCCGGGTCACACCCGCGACGGCTTCTTGAGGAAGCAGGCGGGCGAGGGGGCTGGCGTTCGCAACCCAATGCGCCACGGCGTTCGAGGGATCTTGTGCGGCCGCATCGGGCGCGAGATAGCGGTCGACGGCCACCATCACGAGGATGGGTCCGGCTACGTCGCAGAGCGACTTGAGCGTGACCGCGAGCGAGGCGATGCCGGCCTGCAGCCAGTAGGGGCGCACGAAGCGGCTCAGACGTCGCATCAGGTACGCGTCATAGACCCTGCCGACAGGATCTTCATCGGGCTTCCGGCGGGTTTCGCCGCGGGTTTCGCCCAAGCCGGACTTTGCCCCGGTTTTTGCCCCGGGTTCAGAGCCGGATTTGGTCTTGTTGTCTTCTAATTCCGCCATCGGCCGCGTAGGGTGAGCTTCCTCTCTCATTGTACGAGGAGTGCGGCGGATGTAGCGCCGGTCTCCA
>JBEKAS010000288.1:0-4384 GCA_050015795.1 Occallatibacter sp.
CCGTGCGCCTCTTCCTAATCGCGGCCCTTGCATTGAGCTTTTGCATGCTCGCGTCGGCGCAGGAGCAGTCAGCGCATTCTGCCAACGCCATCTCCGCTGCGCTTCCCGATGCGCCAGCGCCGCAAACTCCTGCTCTGGACGATGTGACGATTCGCAACACGCCGCGCAATCTGCTGCACGATCAAGGAGCCATCTGGAGCGGTCCCGCCCACATCCGCACGCGCGACCTCCAGTGGCTCCTGCCTCTTGCCGCGGCGGCCGGAGTCGCCTTTGCCACCGATCAGCACACCATGACGCAGGTCGTCTCGCGCGATCCCTCGTTCAATCTGGCGAGCATCAACACATCCAATGTGCTCATCGGCGGCTGGATTGCCGTTCCGGTTGCCGTTTACGGCTTTGGCCACGCTCACCAGGACGAACACGCACGCCAGGCGGGCATTCTCACCGGCGAATCGATGGTGGATGGACTCGTGGCCGGAGAGTTGCTGAAGCTCGTTTTCATGCGCGAGCGGCCGAATGTCGATAACGCGCGCGGACATTTCTTCCAGACGAGCGCAGGCGTCAATTCATCTTTCCCGTCCGAGCACAGTCTCGTTGCCTGGTCCGCCGCATCCGCGCTCGCCGCCGAGTACCCCGCGCCCTGGACGCAATTCGCGCTCTACTCCGCCGCAACCGGCGTAAGCCTCACACGCGTGATAGGGCAGGAGCACTTTCCCTCCGATGTGCTGGTGGGCAGCTCCCTCGGATGGCTCATCGGCCACAACGTCGTCCGGCACCACCACAAAAACAGGGAAATAGGGAGTAGCCAATAGGGAATAGAAGGCGGGTTCATTGCGGCTCCTTGCTGCCTTGTTCCCTGTTCTTTTCACTCCGGCCGCAAATTCAATCCAAAATCCGCCGGATCGCCCAGCAGAGTGAAGTAGTAATCATCCCTGGGATAGGGGTTGTAGACATCCATGCCGCTCACTTGCGAGGACTTCTTCCATCGCGGATTGGTGTGGTCGTTCCCCATCAGGTCCATGAAGTTGAAGGTGCGCCACGGCCACACCCGGATGTAATCCACCCGCACCTCAGGCACGCTGAGCTTCTCGCCGGTGACTGTGCCGTAAACGCGCACTAGCGACAGTGCCGGAATCGCCGCGGGGTCCACCTTCAATTTGGCTGTAAAATCCCCGCCCCCGGTCCACTGCACCAGCATGATGTGGCAGTCGGTCATGCCGTCGAAGTACTTGTGCTCCACGAGCAGCGTCACATCGCCGCCATTCTCAGCCGGCGGCGTAATGCCGCGCACAATCCCGAACCACGCCACGTAGGTTCCGGTCTTCCCGTGGATCGAGTAGCTTTGAAGCATTCCTCCATTGGTCTTTTCAGCGTCGCTCAGCCGGGCAAAATACGGCGCTTCCGTCGCCGTCGGCTTGTAAGAACAGGTGCCCAGCGTGCCGGTAGGCTTCAGTTCTTTCACCGGCTGGATTTCCATCGGAGTCTGGGCGCATAGGCTCGCGGCCAGCGCCCCCGTCACAGCGAGAAGGATTGCGGCTTGCACAGACGATCGCATAAAAACCCTCACTTCAGCATCCAGCCGGGGTTTCGGCGCAACACAAAGCAAGGCTCGCGGCTCACGCCCTCTTTCGCCAGCGTGCCGGATCGCGGCTACCGTGGAAGCATGCGATGACCGTCAGCGTTTCGTCAGTCTCGATGACGAACATGAGCGCGTAGGGAAAGCGGCGGAGCAGGGCGCGGCGGATACTTTTGTAGACGACAGGGAATTGCCGGGGATTGGCGCTCATGTTCTGAACCACGGCATCAACCGCTTTGCGGAAACGCCGGCCCAGGCCTGGAACCTCGTTCTCGTACCAGTCCTGCGCGTCGATTAACTCGGCGTGCGCTGTCGGGGTGAAGATCACCGGAACCACTACGGGCAACGCTGCTCAAGCTCGGCCTTCAAAGCCGCCCAGGTGATGCCGGCGCGCCGGTCCTGGTCGAGAGTCGTGAGGCGGTGGTCAAGCTCCGCTTGCTGCGCGGCCGTCAGGGGAAGCTGGCCGTCTTCAAGGCTGTCCCAAAGCTGCGAGATTAGCGCGAGGCGCTCCGGCGGGGTCAGACGCACAAGCTCGTCATGGGTAAGCAATTCCATGTTTCGAGCATAGGAAAAAATGCAGGCAAAAGCAACCGGGGAAGAAAAACGGCTTCAGACTTACGCGGTGTTACTGAAGGATGCTCCCAGCGGATTCCCGATACTGGCCTCAAAATCAAAAGCCCCTCGTTGCTTTTTCCGAGGGGCTTTTTCATTCACTTATCCGGCGGCTCAGGTCTCGCTGAACCCTGACACCTGAAACCTGACCACTGTCTCTAGCAGTTCAGCACGTCCTGCAGCTTGCTCAGAGTGCGGTGCAGGTCCTTGTCGTTCCGCCGCTGCTCATCGATCTTCGCAATCGAGTGCATCACCGTGGTGTGGTGCTTGTTCCCAAACTGGCGCCCAATCTCTGGCAAACTGGCCTCGGTCATTTGCTTGGCCAGGTACATGGCGATCTGCCGCGGCACCACCACGTTGCGCGAGTTGTTCTTCTGCTTCAGGTCGCTCACGCGCATGCCGAACTGCTCGGCCACGGCGCGCTGAATCGCCTCGATGGTGATTTTGCGCACCTGCATGTCGATAAACTGCTTCAGGCACTGTTGCGCCGCCGTGAGCGTGATCTCTATGCGGTTCAGCTGGCACCATGCGATCAGCCGCACCAGCGCGCCTTCCAGCTCCCTCACGTTGGTGCGCACATTCGAGGCCACAAACAGCGCTACATCCGTGGGCAGATGCGCCTGCTCGCTCTCCGCCTTCTTCAGCAGGATGGCCACCTTGGTCTCAAGATCGGGCGGTTGAATGTCCGCGATCAGGCCCCATTCGAAGCGTGAACGCAGCCGCTCCTCGATCTCCGTCAGCTCCTTGGGCGGACGGTCCGAGGCAATCACCACCTGCTTCATCGATTCGTGCAGCGCATTGAAGGTATGGAAGAACTCCTCCTGCGTGCGCTCCTTCTGCGAGATGAACTGGATATCGTCGATCAGGAGCACATCCACCGTGCGGAAACGGTCGCGGAAGCTGGTCATGCGATCGTTGCGGATGGAGTTGATCATCTCGTTGGTAAACTTCTCCGCGGAGACGTAGCAGATACTCGATGACGGCTGCCGGCGCTTCACCTCGTGGCCGATGGCGTGCATCAGGTGCGTCTTGCCCATGCCCACGCCGCCATACAGGAACAGCGGATTGTAGGCGCGCGAAGGCCGCTCGGCCACCGCCAGCGCCGCGGCACGCGCAAACTGGTTGCCGTTCCCGATCACGAACGCATCGAAGGTGTACTTGGGATTCAGTTGCGCCGCGGTCGACCAGTCGAATCGTCCCTGCTCGGGAGTGCGCGCTGCCGGCGCCGGCGGCGCCGTGGGCGCGTGGCTCGGAATCGGCCCAAAGCCGCCATCCCTGCGCAGAGGCGGAATCGACGGATCCTCCTCCGCCGTCACAAAGCTCACGTCGTCGAATTCAAGCGCGTTCAGATCGATCGCTTCCTGAATCAGGTCGCCGTATTTCTCGCCAATGTGCTGGAACTCCGGCGAAGGCACGCGCACGTAGAGCATGCGCCCTGCAGCATGGCTGAACCGCGTGGGCTTGAGCCAGGTTTCGAATGATTGCCGGATAACTTTCTTCTCGAGAGCCGACAAAATCTGGAGCCAGGGATTAAGTGCCGTTGCCGGCGAAGTTGCAAATGCCATCGTACAATCCTTGCCTTTTCCGCCGGTGCGCGCCGGGCGGATTAATTGCAGCTTTCAGGCAACAGCCCGGCAGCGCGAAAAGCTCTTTCGCTTTCCGTTCATTTACCGGCGACTGGTTACCTGTCCGCAGCTGATGTGCCCCTCTGGAATCCGACCCTGGGGCGTTTTGACCAAAAGCCGTAGTGCAGACTCTTTGAAACTTCAAATCAAATTTCTTGAACGGGTCCGATAGTAGCGCACATCTCGGCTCCATTGCAACGGTTCTTTCACATAACTTTTCTTGCCCCCTGAAAGTTGCACCAAGGTTGGTGAAACTGGCCGAGCTTCGTCTCGCCTTTGCGAAAAACGTCCCAAAATCGCGCACCAGGATTCAGCGCTGACTCTCACGCAGCCCATTTCTCTGGCCATGCTAAGCGTTTTTCCCTCCCCAACGCCCGGCCCCCCGCGCTGGATTCTCAACTCCGCCTACGATATACTCAAAAATGTTGTTCATACGCAGATTTTTTTTGAAGGTACAGGAGCGGGTCACGATGCCCAAACGCACATTTCAACCTAACCGCCGTAGCCGCGTGAAAAAGCACGGCTTCCGCTCGCGCATGAAGACCAAGGCCGGTGCCGCCGTGCTCAGCCG
>JBEKAS010000289.1:0-6291 GCA_050015795.1 Occallatibacter sp.
ACCCACTGATTGAACTGGCCGATGGAGAGAATCAAGCCGCCGCGTTTGTGGAGAAACGCAGGCGCCCAGGGCAGCTCGAAGGCAGAGTCTCTGATCCAACGCTCATTTCCAAAACCAAGAAAATAATCTCCCAGACGCAAGAGCGCGGAGCGCCGGCTCGCGCCGATGGGATCGAGCAGATAAAAAACGCGCTCCTGTTTCACCGCGGCAGCCATGGGAATCTGCGCAGGATCGAGCGCGGGAAAGCTCGAGCGAATGCCCTCGGCACGTGTGACCACGCCGCTGACGCCCGCGGCAAGGTCGTCCGCGCGTTCGTAGCAGAGCACCTGCAGCGGCATGCCCGGAGCCACGCGGCTTTCAAACACAGGGTCGGCGGGGTTCCGGCTCCAGGCCTGGGTGAGCGTGGTCAGAAATCCCCCCGTGGCCGGACCGAAACCGGCGCAGGCGATGTCCACTTCCATCGTCTGGCGGTCGATCTCGGCGGATTGTGGAGCAAAGCTCATGCAGGATAATCCAATGCCTCGGGGATCATCACTTTGCTGACAGTATCGGCGGCGCGATCCTTGGCGAGGCGCGCGCCCGTGAGACATGTTGTCAACTTGCTCTGCAGGCGCAGGAATTCACTCGACCCCACGCATCCCGCACACGGGCCGGCCTTCGCCGGGTGGCTGCCGTCGGCCTCGAGAACATCAACGGCGATGGCCATGATGCCGGGCATGGTTTCTTCCAGCTCTTCAAGCTCGCTGGAGAGGAAACAGCTGCGGTGCTCGTCCTCGTCCCACGCGGGATGGCGATTGTAGCCAAAGACCAGCTCGGCGCAGATGCGCGAAACTTCGCCGGAGGCTTGCGCGGCCTGGGTGTGGCAAAGGTCGCTCAGGAACTGCACGGTTCCGGCCAGGCCTTCGGCGGCGACGGCGTCAGTGGCGCCTCGGGTTTCGAGTTCGAGCACATCCTGAATCTGGCAACGCGAGGCCATCAGCCAACTGAGCGCGTCGGCCAGCGCGAAGGTCACGCCCTGGCGCTGCCCGTGGTAGAGCTTGTTGCCTGCGGGATCAGTGGCGTGCTGCAGATAGTGGAGCGTCCACGCCCAAAGATTCATGGCCGAGGCGAGGGTGCAGGCACCGGTGCCGGGACGCGTCGACGCAATCGTGCGCATCTCCGCGGTCCACGCGGCGAACTCCGCGAGAAAGACCTCGCTGGTCATGGTCACCGTCAACTGGCGGCGCTGCACGGCCTCGGGGCCTTCGTAAGTGGCTTCGAGTTGCGCGTCCATCCACTTGTTGGCCAGGAAGCCGGGACAGTCCTGGGTGATGCCGTAGCCGCCCATCAGGCTCACGGCCTCGCGCATCATGTTGGCGCCGTGGCCGGTGTTCCAAAGCTTGGTGGCCGGGCAAAGCACGTTGGCCTCGGCATCCTTTAACACATACTGCACCAATGGATCGGCCTCGAGTTCGCTGCGGCGCGGATCATTCTCCTTCATCCGCACCAACTCAATGGCGCGTTGCTCGCTTTCTCTCAGCGCCTTGATTTCGGCGCGAGTCCCCGCGACACCGCGCTCCTTCATGATGGCAGTCTTCTGTTTTTCCAGCGGGTCCAGCTCATCGAACAACCGTGCCGTGGCAAAGCCGAGCGAAGAAGCCGCCTCGCCCGTGGCCCACACGTCGACCAGGCGATGCAATGCATCTTCGCGCTGCTGGATGCCCTGCTCGTAGCGCACGGATCCGGGCCTGGCGCCTTCAGCGCCGCGGAAGCGCTGGCGCTGGTAGCGGATCACCGGCTCCACGGCCGAGAGCAGTTTGGATGCCGTCATCAATCCCACGGGAACGCGGGTGCGCCGGAAGACCGCGTCAATGATTTCGGTATGGTTAAAGTTGGGCACGATCACGCCGTCCTTCACGGTGTATCCGCCCACGATGCGGTTGGCCGGCACTTTCAGATTGAAAACGGGATCGCCGGTCGAGGAGAGCTGGTGCACCAGTTTTTTGGTTGCGGTACCGCGATCGAAAGTTCCCGCATCAGTCTCTTCGAGAATCACTACGCAACTGCCCTTGATGCGAGCGTCGTCGGAGTTCACCGCGGCGGTGACGAAGTTGGCGAAGGCAATTCCGGTAATGAAGCGGCCGCGCTTGTCCACCTGCAGCACCGGTTCCGCACCATCCTTCCAATCGACCACGCGCACCTTGCCGCTCATCATGCCGGTGTCGACGCCCACGTAAGGGATGGGCTCAGTCAACGCGAACGCGCCGCGCCAGGGCTTGCGGTCTTCACCGGGTTGCGGAGGAGCGGACAGTTTCTTGTAGCGGGCGACCTGTTCGAGCGTGCCGCGCTCGTGTATGGGCGAAAGGGCCAGAAATCCCGCCAGGCTTGCGGTGGCTGCCCCGCCATCCACCCACGCGAGCTCGAAGGCCGCGAGACCGAGCGCGAGATTCTTGGGTCCGACGATGAAGCCGCCCTCTTCGGGCTCCATGAAGGCCGCGGTGATGCCCGCGCGATCGAAGGCGTCGAGCATTTCATCCTTGGCTGCGGTCCACTCGTGAGTATTGCGTTCGCCGGCCGCCACCATGCGGGCCACGGTTCCGCGCGCCACGCTGCGCGCCGATGCAACAAGCATCTGTAAGTCGAACCGATCGGCAAACCGCCAGAGAATCTGCCGCACCGCATCGCCCGGGAGGGTGAGCATGGTTTTTGTTTCGGGAAGCGCAACTGTGCCCATGGAGGGTCTCCTGACTAGCGCCTCTATTTTCTTCGAGCGGGGGCACGGTGGCATGTGATCCACATCACTTGGAGGGACCAAAGCCATCGGCTTCTGATTCAAGCCGCATTTGTGATCTACATCGCGCGGCCTGTGACACCTATCACTGCCAGCGCATTGCAGAACGAACGACCTTGGAGCTGCGATCCCCCGCAAAACGTCGAGTGCAGCAAGGGTGGAATCCGCACGAAAGGCCAGGCGGAGAAGCGGGAATGTTCTCGTTCGCCTGGGGAAGGAAGACGGCGTAATGAACGAAGCCGCATGGAAAAACGCGACATTGATGGTTCGCGGCCTGGCGCTTGCTGCCGGCCTGGCGCTTTTGGCGCTGGCGCCGCGCACACTCCGCGGGCAGGACTGCCTGACCTGCCACGGCGACGCCAGCATGACCGACAGTGCTGGACACAGCATCGCCGTGGACGGCAAAAAATTCGGCGACAGCATTCACGGCAGCCTGCAATGCACCAACTGCCACGCGGACATCAACGGCTATCCGCATCCCGACAAGGTTGCTCCGGTGGATTGCAAGACCTGCCATGCCGACCAGGCGACCCAACTCAGCGGCAGCGTTCACGCCGATAGCAGGGAACATCCGTGCACGAGCTGTCACGGGAATGCGCACGAAATCTTTCCCAAGACCGACGCGCGTTCGGCAGTCTATCCGCTCAACGTGCCCAAGACTTGCGGCCAATGCCACAGCAACAATGGAATGGCGGGCAAACACGGCTTAGCCAGCGTTTACCCGAATTACATCGATTCAATCCACGGGTTTGCGCTGAGCAAGGAGGGGTTGCTGGTGGCGGCCAACTGCCAAAGCTGCCACGGCTCGCACAAGATCCTGAGCCACACCGATCCGGCAAGTGCGACCTACAAATCCAACATCCCGCAAACCTGCGGCAAATGCCACGCCAAGATCAATGACGAGTACCAGGCCGGCGTCCACGGTCAGGCCATTGCCAGGGGCGATCTGAAAGCGCCGGTCTGCAGCGACTGCCACACCGCACATGCGATTCTGCAGCCGACAGAAGCGGAATTCCGCATGCAGTCCACGCCTATATGCGGCAACTGCCACAAGGACAAGTTCTCCACCTACCGCGATACCTTCCACTCGCAGTTGGGTTCGCTCGGCGGCTACGTGGAGACGGCGCGCTGCTGGGACTGCCATGGAGCGCACGACGTGCGCCCGGCCAGCGATCCAAGTTCGCCCATCAACCCGGCCAACCTGATTACCACTTGCGGCCGTTGCCACGCGGGCGCGAACCTGAGCTTCGTGCAATATCAGCCGCACGCCAACGCGCGCGACCGCAAGCTGAATCCCGGGCTTTATTTTGTCCGGCTGTTTATGAACCTGCTGCTTGGCAGTGTGCTCACGTTCTTCCTGTTGCACACCATCTTGTGGCTGATCCGCTCGCGCTACCAACAGGTAAAAACCAAGAATGACAACGGAGGCAAGCATGCCTGAGCCGCAGACAGCAAATCCAGGGTCGAATCCCGGCGCCGGGGAAAAGTACTACGTGCGGTTTACGCGCGCGCAGCGCTACATGCACGCGGTGCTGTTTACCACGTTCCTGGGACTGGCGGCCACCGGCCTGCCGATGCGCTTCAGCGACTGGCGGCCACCGGCCTGCCGATGCGCTTCAGCGAGAGCTTCTGGGCGCGCAGATTTGCCACCGGCGTGGGCGGATTCGGCGCCATCCTGTTTCTGCATAAGTTCTTTGCCGTGGTGTTGACCATCGCGTTCCTCATTCACTTGAAAGACATTTTCCAGCGCGGGGTGATCAATCGCGAAAAGGGGGTTTTCTGGGGCCCGACCTCGATGATTCCCAACTGGAAAGACGTGCGTGACATCTTCGGCCACATGCGCTGGTTCCTCGGGCTGGGGCCCAAGCCGCAGTTCGAGCGCTACGCCTACTGGGAGAAGTTCGACTACTGGGCGGTGTTCTGGGGCATGATCGTCATCGGTTTCTCGGGCTACGCCATGTGGTTTGCGCCGTTCTTCGCGCACTTCCTCCCCGGGTGGGCGCTGAATGCCGTGCTCGTGATCCACAGCGAAGAAGCCCTCCTCGCCGTTCTGTTCATCTTTTCCATTCACTTCGTCAACACCCATCTGCGCCCCGACAGTTTTCCCATGGATATGGTGATCTTTACCGGGGTGGAGAGCGATCACGAGTTCGAGGAAAAGCGCACGCTCGAATACCAACGCAACCAGGCACAGGGCACGCTCGCTGGTAAGGTGGGCATCGCGCCGCCGATTTGGCTGCTGAACTTCTCCAAAGTCGTGGGTTTCACGGCCATTTTCATCGGGCTGATGCTGCTGGTACTCACGCTGACGGCGTATTTCAGCTAGCGGAAGACAACCAGTAGCCAGTAACCGGTAGCCAGTAGCTACAGGCTACGGGCTACAAGCTACCGGCGGCCTCTGTGACTCCAGTCACGGCAGGATTTTGCGTCTGGGCATCTCCTCAAAGTGTGAAATCCGTACGGCTTTTTTGGCTCTCTACGCTGGTTTTTGTCTTTTTTGCCTGGGCCTCCAACGCACTTTCCGCGCAAAAGCTCAAAGACGCGGACTGCCTCGCCTGCCACTCCGACCCCACTCTGACCACGGAGGACGCGAACGGCTCGACAGTGAGCCTCTTCGTCGATCAAAGCAAGTTCAAGCACTCGGTGCACGGCCGCATGTTCGCGTGTGTCGACTGCCACAACGACGTAAAGAGCCTGGTGCATGAGAAACCGCCGGAGAAGGTGAGCTGCGCCCGTTGCCACGCCGATGCCCAAACGGCCTACGCGCACTCGACCCACGCCAAAGCCAGCAAGACCGGGAAAAGCCCCGCGGCTACCTGCGAAGATTGCCACGGCGACGCGCACCAGATCGAAGGCGGCGGCGATCCCAAATCGCCCGTGAATCATGCCAACATTCCGGCCACATGCGGCCGCTGCCACGGGCAGACCTTCCTGATGGAGTCGAACGGCGAAAGCGCGCAGGCTTTTATCTCCTATCAGTCGAGCGTGCATGGCCGCGCCGTGGCCAACGGATCGAAAGACGCCGCGGTGTGCACCGATTGTCACGGTACGCACGAGATTCTGCCGGCCAACGATCCCAAGTCGCCGATCTCGAAGTTTTCTGTCGCGTCTACCTGCGGCACTTGCCACACCGATGTGGCCAACACGTTCATCGTGAGCATTCACGGCCAGGCGCTGGCGCACGGCAATGCGCTGGCCCCCACCTGCACCGATTGCCACGGCATTCACTCCATCAAGCCGCACACCGATCCCAACTCGCCGGTGGCGGAGCAGAACGTGTCGCGCGACATCTGCGCGCGCTGCCATGAGGGCGTGCGGCTTTCGCAGGAGTTCGGCGTGCCCGGCAACCGCGTCACCACCTACCTTGACAGCTATCACGGCCTGGCCGCCGAGGGCGGCAGCGTGGTGGCCGCCAACTGCTCCAGTTGCCACGGTGTGCACGATATTCTGCCCTCGAGCGATCCGCGATCGACCATCAATCCCGCCAATCTCGACGCTACGTGCGGCAAGTGCCACAAGGG
>JBEKAS010000290.1:0-4158 GCA_050015795.1 Occallatibacter sp.
GGCGCGTGCTCCATGACGCTAGCAAAGCCCTCATTGCGCGCCCGTGCCGCGCTGAAAGGCCGCGACGCGTCGAGCTCGACGACGCGGCAGCCCAAGGAGCGCGCGTACTCCGCGCTGCCGTCCGCCGAACCTGAGTCCACGTAAACCACGGTTGGCGCATCCCGGAGCGCGGCGGCCAGGCACAGCTTCAGGCGCTCGCCCTCGTTGCGCCCGATCGCCACAATTGCCACTTCGCTGGAGCCCGGATTCATTGACCCTCATTCTAAGTGGCCGCTAGCGAAATCGATATGCCGCAAAGGGTACTGGAGCCATTGGCTGGCTCGATAGCAGGTAGATGATTCTGGGTGGGCTTGGAGAGCGATGGGAGTATGCGGCCGGTTCAATCGGCGAGGATTTCAACGCGGGTGAACTCGCCCGGCCGGGCTGCGCTGACAGCATCCACGACGAGTTGCGCGTAAGGGCGAAGCTGATGCCATGCTTGCACGCTCAGGACAACGACCCCGATGCTTCTGCCCGCAAGATTCTGTTGATAGGGCATGTTTTTGTCGGTGGTCAGGAGCAGATTGAAGCCCTTTTCTTCCGCCGCGCGGAGCAGATCCCCGTTCGATAACTTCTCCCAGCCTTCTTCTGCTGCAGTGCGAACCGTATGGCCCACAAGAGAGGGCCGAAGCGGCACCGGCGTTGCCTGGTCGAAAAGAATGCGCATCTATGCGGCGAACCTGGGCTCTTTGTCGAGGCTACGGGCAGCGTACTCAATCACTGCTCTTACCTGCTGGCGATCGAGCCCATCGAACCACTCCATCAGGTCATCGATGCTGGCCCCGGCTGCGATGTTCTCGAAGATTGCCGCTACAGGCATTCGAGTGCCCTTCAATACCCAGGCCCCACTCACCTTCCCTGGAACGCTCTCAACTTCGGGGCATTGGGACCAGTCGAGATACGGCATTCGGTTGCCTCCTCCTCTAAGAGTACGCCAAAACCGGCCCCAAACTCGCGGCCCTTACGCATCCGTCATCTCCCTGCCCTTGGCCTCGCGTCCCAATGCCGTCAGTCCCGCCAGCGCCACGGCGACCACGGCAACGGTTACGGCGAGCACTGCCGGATAATTGCCCCAGCGTTCTGCTGCCAGCGCCTGGCCTTTTCCGTTCCAGGAGGTGATGAGCGCGCCCAGTTGGTAGGCCAGCCCAGGCGCAGTTGCGCGCACCGGGGCGGGCGACAACTCCGTGAGATACGCCGGAACCACGCCCCACGCGCCCTGCACCATGAACTGCATCAGCACCGCGCCGATGCCCAGGGTGACGGCCGTATGCCCGTAGGCGTAAAGAGGAATCACCGGAAGCGCCAGCAACGCCGCCGTGATAATGGCGCGCTTGCGGCCCCAGGTTTCCGACAGCGCGCCGAAAACGATGCCGCCGGCAATCGAACCCAGACCGTACAGCACGCCAATCAGGCCGATCGTCTCCGGCGACAGTTTGATCGCGACGGCGAGGAACGTTGGATACACATCCTGTGTGCCGTGCGAAAAACTCATGAAGGCCGTCATCAGAACCACCAGAAACAGAAACGTGGGCAGGAAATGCATCAGTTGTTGCGGCCAAGCCGGCCCTTCGTGCAGAGCGACGCGCGACCTGCGCTTTTTTGCGGCCGCCAGCCACACCGGCGACTCCGGAACGCGCGCCTGCACGTAGAGACCCAGCAGTGCGGGCGTTGCACCCATGATGAACAATCCCCGCCAGCCGATTGCCGGAAGCGTAAGCCCAGGCCAGTGAATCCCACCGAGGACGAACCCGTGCCAGTGAATGCCGGCGAAAAACAGCCCGAAAGCTGCCGAGGCCAGAATCGAACCCAAGGCGTACCCCTCCTGCAGAATGCCGGAGAACGTGCCGCGCCCCTCTTTGGGCAAGGTCTCAAACACCAGCGCCGCTCCCACGCCCCACTCACCGCCCATCGCGATTCCGAAAAGTGCGCGCAGGATGAGAAGCACGTTCAGCGAAGGCGCAAAGGCGCAGGCCAGTTCAATGACTGAGAAGCCCAGAATGTTCGCCATCAGCACCGGGCGGCGGCCGTAGCGGTCGGCCAGCATGCCAAAAAGCAGGGCGCCCACGGGCCGAAACGCTTGCGTGAGAAAGACCGCTCCCAATACCGCCGAGGGCTGGGTGCGGAACTCGCCGGCAATCGCGTTCACGCAAAAGACCAGCAGAAAAAAGTCGAGGCTGTCGAGCGTCCAGCCCAGAAACGCAGCCACAAAAGCATGGCGCTGCGGGCGAGTGAGCTTTTGCAGGTGGTCGAGAATCGACATAGGCGCGAGAATAGCAGAACAGGTTTCAGGTTTCAGCTATCAGTCCGATTCGGGCCGGAGCATGAGTTTGCATGTGGGACGGAAGTGGCTGAGAGCTGAAAGCTCAAGACTGAAGGCTCAAGGCTGAAAGCTCGAAAAATATTTGTTGCAACGAACATCTCGTCTCGTGCATCTTATTGGGAGAATCACCCGAGGGCTTTTGCCCTGCATGGACACAAATTTCACGGTTCGGCGTTTTCCCATCTCACGACGGTCGCAGACCCTGCACTCAAAAAGGAGCTTTCCCCGAATGAAACGACTGGCAATTCTCACCGGCATCCTGGCCCTCGCGGCACCCGTTGCCCTCGCGCAAACCTCCACCTGGGTCTCCGATCCCAACCACAGCGAAGTCGACTTCAGCATTATCCACTTGAGCGTGTCCAAAATTCATGGCCGCTTTGGCAATGTGAATGCCACCATCGTTTACAACGAAGGCGACGTCACCAAGTCTACCGTCACGGCGACCATCGGCGTTGACACTGTCGATACCGGCGTAGATCAGCGCAACACGCACCTCAAAAGCCCTGACTTTTTCGACATCGCGACCATGCCGACGGCTACATTCACCAGCACCAGCGTGGCTAAGAACGGCAATCACCTTACCGTGACCGGAGACCTCACGCTGCACGGCGTCACCAAGCCCGCGGTGCTCGATGTGGTTGGCCCCAACGGCTCGATGACCGATCCCAAAGGCAAGGTGCGTACGGGCTTCTCCGCCACCACCACCATCGACCGCACCGCATTCGGCATCGGCCCCAAGTTTCCTGCCACCATGGTTGGCGACGACGTCGCGCTCGATATCGAGCTCGAAGTGATTAAACAGTAGGGCCAGTCTGATCGACGGCCTTGTGAAGGAACGCGGCAACTTTAGGACTTATCCGCAAGCGTGGCCGGCAGCTTGCAGCCGGTAGCTTTTGGAACAAAACCACCGGCTGTCGGATGCCGGCCTCTGGAGCCCTCGCCGATGGCAAATCTGAAGCTCGAAATTCAGCAGGCCCCTGCCTTCTCCAGTGTGGAAGAAGAGGCGCTTCTCAACCTGCTTCGCACCTCGGATTGCCTGAACCGCGCCCTTCAGCAGAAGATCCGCGGCTGGGGTCTCACCGCGACCCAGTACAACGTTCTGCGGATCTTGCGCGGTGCCGAACCCTGCGGACTTCCCTGTGCGGCCATCGGCGATCGCATGATCGCCGCTGAGCCCGATATCACGCGCCTTCTGGCGCGGCTCAAGCGTCTCAAGCTCGTGCGGCAGCACCGCGACCGCCACGACCGCCGCGTGGTGTTGACCGAGATTACCGAATCCGGGCTGGAACTTCTGCGCACCATGGACCCGGTTGTCCGCAACGGGCCCAAAGAACTCCTCGGGCCTATGCGCCGTGCCGATCTGGCAGAGATGATCCGGCTGCTCGAGCTGGCGCGCCAAGCCTGCGCCGGCGAACTGCCGAAAGGATAAAATTCCAAATTGGTGGATTCCTGGCGGATTGTGCCGGTTTGGGAATCTAGCTCTCGACGACCTTATGCGCTATCGAAACTTCATCCATTTCCGTCTGGATGATCTTGTTATGCAGGCAATAAAGCGCCAGCTCCAGCCGGTCTGAAACCCCGAGCTTGTCGTAGATCTTGCGCAGGTAATTCTTGATCACCTGTTCCGTCGTTCCCAGTTGGAACGCGATCTCCTTGTTGCGCTTGCCCTGGGTGATGCAGGTAATGATCGACATCTCTTTGGGCGAAAGGCGAGGCTGGTTGCGTGGGCTTACCAGGGCGGCGGCCTGCGCGCGATAGGCATCGATCACCCAGTTCACCGACTGGTTGTCGATCCACGT
>JBEKAS010000291.1:0-4140 GCA_050015795.1 Occallatibacter sp.
CCGTAGCTGGCGATGACGGCCGCTGCCCACCACACCAGTCAGCACCCAATCTCCGCCTTCCATTTCAGAGTCAGGCCACATGCGGCGTTGGCCAGCCCCAGCATGGCCGAGGCACCAGCAAGAAAAACGCGGGCATCCGTCATGTGTCCGCCGAATCCCAGTGCGTCGAAAAGAATGAACATCGAAAGCCCGGTGGCGATCCAGATGGAACCGATCGCCCGGCCCAATGTCGTGTTCGGTTGGAAGCGCTCCTTGCGCGTAAATCCACCCCACGTCAAAAGACCCGCGGCGATTACGGTCACCGGCCATGCATACGCAAAGTGGCCCCACGCCCCCCAGAAAAAGGCGACGTAATAGGCCACGCCCCATAGCACAAACGTCCACCCCCAGCTCTCGCACTTCCGCCGGCCCTCGGCCATCATGCTTTCGATCAGCCTCACCCGCTCGGCAAGGTCCTTTCCATTCATTTCATCCGTCATGTGCAATCTCCTTGGTAAGTCCTATCAATTTAGAGATGTCTTCGATCTCGTCGATCCCGAGAGCAGCGCCAGGCGTACCTTCCCGTGAATCACGGGATTCAACTCCGGCAGCTCAGGCCCGGACTCAAGCATTGACCACCCCGTTCTGCTTGCGGCGCTGCGATTCGAGGAACATGGCGTAAGTGCCGAAGGCGATCAGGCCGATGAAGGTTGCCGCCAGAAATGCAATCGACGCCGCTTGATCGGATCCGAAACACGCGACGACTGTGGATGCCAGCCATACCGCCGCGCAGAAATACTGCGCCTTCCATTTCACGATGATGGCCGAGGCCAAATTGGCCATCCCCAGCATGGCGCCGATAATCGCCACGAACACGTGCCCGTCGTACCGCCCGGCGAAACTAAGTGAAAACAGCAGAACGGAGATCGACACGCCCAGCGCGGTCCACAAGCCGCTCATCGCCCGGCTCAACACAGTCTCAGGATTCCCGCGCGAGATGCGCGAGAACCCAATCGCCGTAATGATTACCGCGGCAGTCATCGTCACCGGCCATGCCCAGTTGCTCTTGCCCCAGGTGGCCCACGCCGTGGCCACGTAGTAGGCCACGCCCCAGAGCACCATCGACCATCCCCAGCGCGCGGTCCTCTGTTTGCCCTCGGCCATCATGCTTTCGATCAGCCTCACCCGCTCGGCGAGGTCCTTGCTGTCCATTTCGTCCGTCATGCCCAACCTCCTTTGGTTGTCGTTTTCCGTTTAGAGATGTCATTTACACAGAGTACTCTATACACTAGAGTAATGAATGTCAAGAGAAATCTTTGGGGAGCTTCCCACGTGCGGCCCTTCGCAAAAATCTTGTCTTGAAGGGCACGAGTTTACTCATGCCGCAAAGTCTTAAGAATCAACGCGGCCTTAGCCGTCGAGGGATGGTCTTCTCGCGGACAGCTTGCTCCGACTTCATTTCCTGGATTTGCAGATCATTACTGCGAATGGGAGCACACTGTTTGTATTGGGCGTCGATCCCTGAGGGATGCAAACCCTTGCCGGGCGCGTGATTCAGGGAAATAAATAAAAGAAAAAACCCTTCACCTATACCCCGGTAGTGTATCAGAGGAGCGTGTTCTAACTAAGGCTATTTAAATCAGTAGACTAGCCATGAAATCGTGGTAGAAAATGGTAGACTTACGAGTCATCTTCAGGGCAAAAGTACACCATCATTGGTGCAAAAAGGCCTCTTCAGGCAGCGTCTTTCGCGCGACATTTCCCGACTTTCCCTGCCCGGACACCGAGGGTTTCGCAAGCGCCAGCAGCTCCCCGCTCACCCGATCGAGCACGCCCTGCCAATCGCCTGGACGCGTTTGCCGGAAGAGCCGCGCCGAGGGATACCACGGGGTGGTCTCCATTTCCTGCATCCAGCGCCAGTCTGCCAGGTGGGGCAGCAGAATCCATACCGGTTTGTTCATGGCGCCGGCGAGATGCGCGATGCACGTGTCTGTGGTGATCACAAGGTCGAGGCCCGCAACCAGCGCCGCGGTTTCGGCAAGGTCCTGCTCGTGGCTCGATCCATCCCACACGCAAACGTCGCGCGGAAGGGCCGCCAATTGTTCCGCCGCCTCACCCTTCTGCAGTGAAATCCAGGTTGCATTTTTCGCCGCATTCATCGCCGCATCGACAGCGCGGAGTAGCGGCAGCAGCGTCGCCAATCGCATGGAACGCGCGCGGTCGGCCTTGTAGCGCGGGTTGCCCGCCCACGCCAGCCCGACGCGCAATTTATCCGCGCCGCTGGGAAACTGCGCGAACTTCTCCGCGGCGAGTTGCGCGCCGACTTCCGCGGCGAGCTCCGCGTCGAGGCCCAGGTAGGCGCCCTCCCACGGCACCGTATCGATGGACGTGCGAAACACTGCGGGCAGACTCAGCAGCGGGCACTCCAAATCGAACCGGGGATCGGCGCCGAGCACTGCCGTCTCTGCGAACCCGGCGCGCACTACGGCGAGCGATTGCATCAATCGCTCGGCAGCGGGTTGCACCTGCAAAATGGGCACGCCGCCGCGCGCCGCCACCAGCGCCGCGTAGCGGCAGAATTGAATGGTGTCTCCGAGCCCCTGCTCGGTGTGGAGCAGCACGCGCTCTCCATGCAAGTTCTCGCCGCACCAGCGCGGCTGCGTGAAGAAGCGCGGTCGCCGATGCACCTCACGGAATTGCCAGCGCGCCTCGTAGCCGGTCCAACCACGCTCCCAATCGCCCAGGCGCAACTGAGTCAACGCCAGGTTGTACTTGGCGCCGGCGCTCGCGGGTTCGCGTTCGACCGCGGCCTGATGTGCCGCGAGCGCTTCCTCCATGCGGCCAAGATCGAGAAGAGAATTACCGCGATTCGAAGCCGCCGCGCGGTTGCCCAGCGCCTCGGCCCGCTCGAAGGTCTCGATCGCTTCGGCGAATCGTGATTCGAGATGCAAAAGAATGCCGTGCAAATTCACAGCCTCGTCGAAGTCCGGATTGCGCTCGAGCGCCCAGCGCAACCAACCCCACGCGCCGGCAAGATCCCTCTCCGCGACACGAAGCTGGCACCACGCGACAAGCGTTTCCACTTGCGCGGGATTCAAAGCGAAGGCCTTATGCAGATAGGCTTCGGCAGCTTCCGGGCGGCAACGCTCGCGCTCCAGGACTGCGAGATTGACCCAGGCCGAAACCAGGTCCGGCCGCAGCTCGATGGCGCGGCGCAACGCGGCTTCGCCGAAAACGTCCTTTCCCTGCTCGCGCAGCAGACTCCCCAGGTTGATCCAGGCTGCGGCAAAGTCGGGCCGCGCGACGACGGCACGCCGGTAGCGCGTCTCGGCTTCTTTCATTCGTCCCAGCCGGGCCAGCGCGAATCCCGCGGCGAACTCGCCCTCCGCCAATCGCGGGCGCAACGCGAGAGCGGCCTCGTACCGCTCGAGCGCCTCTTCATTCCGGGCCATGCACGCGAGCGCATTGCCCAGCCCCAGATGCGCCGCAATCAGCGCTGGCTTACGCTTGAGCGCGAGTTCGAACTCGGCGACAGCCTCTTCCGGCCGGCCTGCCGCGATCTTCAACTCGCCCAGCCCCAGGCGCGCGAGCGCATTCATGCCATCGAGCCGGATTGCGCGCTCGTAGGCTTTCCCTGCCTCCTCATGCCGCTCAGCGGCCTTCAACGCCTGCCCCAAAGCGACCCATGCCGCGACCATCTCCCGCGCGGAGGCGACCGCAGCAGAGGCCATCTTTACGGCGGCCTCGGTCTGACGGCTGGCCAATGCCACCAGGCACATGCCCACCAGCGCCACCGGCTGCATGGGATTCTGCTCCAGCACGCGCTGATAGCCGCGCGCGATCTCGTTCAAGTGGCCTGAGAGATCAGCCGGTGGTTGCCGGGCCGATTGCTCCCGGCCCAATGGCTGCCGATTCGACGCTCGCATGCACACCCCCTCGCGCCGCGGAAGTTCGACCGCATCCGCCATTGACCTTGGCCGCCTCACTGCCGGCAAATTGTCCAAAGCGCCTGACATGCATTGAACATTAGTTCCGCGTGGTGCGGACCTCAAGAGCGATGCGCGCTGCGCACAGGCAAGCGAGGACGGAAATTCCCATCGCTTCTGCGCGTTCTGATTCGGGACGGAGAGACGACGCGCGCCATCACTCTTCCCTGCGCCG
>JBEKAS010000292.1:0-4109 GCA_050015795.1 Occallatibacter sp.
GAATTACAGATGTAGCGATTTGAGACATTGATAAGGGTAACACAAGAAAGAATCTGTGATTATGATCACGTAGTTTGAGAGGGGCACTGGTCGAGAATTGATTTCCTCTCAGGAAACCCATGGAACAACGCACAAGAATTCTTCTGCTGACTCCAAGCATTGGCGGCGGCGGCGCACAGCATGTGATGGTGCTGGTGGCGCGCGGGCTGTCGCGTGAAAGGTTCGAGGTCCATCTGGTGCTGGTGCGGGCCGGCGATCCAAGCGCTGGCGCAGTGCCGCCCGGGGTGACGGTTCATGCCTTGGGCGCCGGGCGCGCGCGCGCCGCGACCCTTCGCCTGCTGCTGCTGGTGTGGCGGCTGCGGCCGGATGTGATTCTGTCGGGTGCACCGGAAATCAGTTTTCTGGCGCTCCTGCTGCGACCGTTTTTCCCGGCAAGGACGCGCGTGCTGGTGCGGCAGAACGGGACGGTCTCTGCCGCACTGGCTCATGGCGGCGTGCCACGCTACACACGCTTGCTTTACCGGCTGCTCTATCTGCGAGCCGATCGCGTGATCTGCCAATCACGCGCCATGGCCGAGGATCTGGCGCGTGAGACAGGAGTTCGGAATGAACAGATTGTGGTGCTGCCGAATCCCGTCGATCTCGAAGGAATTCTGGCCGCACGAGACGCTCCATCGGCGTGGAACGGCCCCGGTCCTCACCTGCTGGCCGTGGGAAGACTGTCCCGGGAAAAGGGCTTCGATTTGCTGATTGAGGCACTTGCTGCACTGCGCAAACGGTTTCCGGTGGCCGACCTGATTCTAGTGGGGTCGGGCCGCGAAGAGATGGCGCTCAAGGCGCTTTGCCGCTCGCTGGAAATGGAGACCGCAGTCCGCTTTGCGGAACAGGTGGATCCTCCTTATGAATTTTTCCAGGGAGCCACGCTATTCGTACTGCCGTCGCGCTACGAAGGAATGCCCAACGCGTTGTTGGAGGCGGCCGCGGCGGGCCTGCCGCTGGTGTCCACACCGGCATCAGGCGGGGTGGTGGACCTGCTCACGGGCCAGCCAGGCGCGTGGTTGGCGACGGAGGTTTCTGCAAGCGCTCTCACAAAAGCTTTAGAGCTGGCTCTTGAAAATCTCCGTCCGGGAGACCGCTACCATCACGGTTTCTTCCCGACGACAGCGATGCCAAATGCCTGAGAGATGCCGCTCTACGCGCCACTGAGCGCTGTGGAGTTTCACGATCTGAAGTTATCAACAGAGATCTGAAGTTATTAACAGACTATTTTTCCAACGCGCATTTTATCTCTTGACATTTTTTTGAGCCGGATGTTTCCTAGCAGTACAGCTATCCACCCTAAAGAAACGACCTGCTACCAAGGTCACTCCTGTGTTGTTCGCAGGGGGTTGGTATCGACAGCGATGGATCGGGCGTGCCGGGCCAGTGATACACCGGCTTTGTTTACATAGAGCATCGCCTCCCGTTGTCGAACCGGTCTCCCAACAAACAATTCTCACGGTGCACGTCCGTCTCAACGCCAAAGACGCGGCGCTCGTCGAAGCGAGCACGCTTCTGTTGGGTAGCGTCCGGGCAAAATCATCGTGAAGCCGTTCACCTCGCCGCCTGCGCCGTTTCTGCTCGCGACCTATAAACGAGGTCGCCGGAGGGGTCTATGTTTCGTGATTGCTTGCGCTTTGCGCTTTCTTTCTTGCTGGTTGCCTTCTCGCTTCCGCTGCTTGCGATTTCGTTTTTGATCGCCGCTCTGTGTACGGCAGTGGTTGCGATTCCGGGTCTCCTGAAACGTAACGATCAGGATGTGACTGCCCTTCAAAGGCTGCGAGTGGTGGATGAATTCGATTTTGAAGAGGCAATGAACGCGTACGAGGAACTGATCGGTGCGCACGTGAGGAGGCAGCGATGAGCCACGCAGCGATGACGATTCCCGGGCTCGACCGGGTGGGCGGCGCCGAACAACAGGCGATATCGCTGGCCAAGGGGCTGCGAAGGCGCGGATGGCGCGTGAGCGTTGTGGCGCTTTCGGGCACGGGAGGCGCAGCGGCCGCGGAATTGGCGCATGCGGGCATCGCTTTTCTGAGCCTGCAGATGCGCAAAGGACTTGCCGACCCGCGGGGATGGATTCGTT
Source organism: Occallatibacter sp. (assembly GCA_050015795.1). Taxonomy (GTDB): domain Bacteria; phylum Acidobacteriota; class Terriglobia; order Terriglobales; family Acidobacteriaceae; genus Telmatobacter. Next base: position 2,126 of record JBEKAS010000292.1, read on the forward strand.
TCCAGCGCTGGCTTTGGCGCGAACAGCCCGACGTGCTGCACGCGCACCTGCCGCATGCCGCATGGCTGGCTCGCTGGTCGCGTTTGGCAGCACCGGTTCCGATAGTGGTGGACACCTTGCACAGCTCCTCAACAGGCACCATGGGACGGCATTTCGGCTACTCCTGCAGCCGCTGGCTACCAGATCACGTGACGGCCGTGAGCCAGGCGACGGCCGCGTCGCATCTGGCCGCCGGGATGGTGAGCGAAAGCAAGCTCTCGGTCGTGTGGAACGGCATTGACGTGGATCGCTGGCAACCCGATGCACAAGAGCGCGCCCAGGCACGCGCCGAACTCGGAATCAGGGACGAGTTTCTATGGCTGGCCGTAGGCCGTCTGGAAGCGGTAAAGGATTACCCCTGCCTGCTGCGGGCGATGATACGCACACCGGAGCGGGCGCGGCTGCTGGTTTTAGGCGCGGGACCACAGGAGGACCGACTGACGGAACTTGCCGAATGGCTGGGCCTGAAACGGCGCGTGCGTTTTGCGGGCTTCGAGCCAAACGTGGCGCGTTGGATGCGTGCCGCTGACGGATTTGTTCTCTCGTCGCGTTACGAGGGGCTGCCCATGGTTCTGCTGGAGGCGGGTGCTTGCGGGGTACCGATTGTGGCTACCGATGTTCCCGGCACGCGCGAGGTGGTTGTAGATGGGGAGACGGGCTGGCTGGCGCCCGCGGGCGATGCGGAGGAGTTGGCAAAGACAATGATGAGACTGATGCGCATGCCTCCCGATGCGCGGCAAGCGATGGGAGAGCTGGCGCGGCGGCACGTTGCCGAGCACTTCAGCCTGGAAGCCGCACTGGACCGCTGGGAACGGCTCTATGCGAATCTCCTGGAATGGAAGAACGCCGCGCGACACCATCGTCTGCCGGTATGGGAAATTTTGAGGCGTCGCAGCGCACATACAGCCTGAATACGCGCGGTGAGGGTCAAGGTGGCGGGCTCAAAACGGAAGAGTACACGATCAAGAGAGGTGAATTGCGCCGCGTGAACGGCGAGGAAACTGCGCAGGGCCGCGATCTCCGCGTCGCGTGCGGTGCTCGGGTGGACGCAGAGGGTCCAGAGGCCGCGCTCTTTCTCGACGGGAGCCCAGAGCTGCTGCGGAATCCAGGTAAGGCCGCTCTGAAGGAACGGAACGCGCGCAAAACCGTCGGATAAAAGGAGAATCCCCTCCTCACGCAGGGCCGCGAGCGTGTTCCGATCGAAGCCGTGGCGCGGAGCGATCCAGATGTTTGGATCGAGGCCGTAGCCGCGCAAGATGCGGATGCCTTCGCCAATCCATGTCCGTTGCGTTTCAGCCGGGACGCCCGCAAACTCCGAAATGCGATGCAGGTCAACCAGGCTGCGGCCGCGGCTCGCGCATAGATGACGGTAGCCGTGGAGGCCAATCGCAGCTCCTGCGGCTTCCAAAGCGCGCATGCAATCCCAGAAGGCCGGATCGGGCGGCGAAACCTGCAATTCCGGGTCCTGATTGTCGGGCACGATGGCCAGGATAGGATGCAGATGGAACTCTTCGATCAGCGATTGAAACTGCAGCCAGCGCTGGGCAGAGACCGTAGGGCACAGATCGTCGATGCGGAGCAGGTATTGCGCGGGAGAAAGAATCATGCGGCTGCTTCCTGCGCGAAGGCGCGCGCCAGGAGCTTTCGGCTCCAGTACCAGAGATAAAAGAACGTGCTCACGGTCCAGAGCGACGTGGCCAAGGCAATTCCGGCCACGCCGGGCCAGTGCATCAGGACAAACCAATGCATGAGAACGAGATTGAGCACAATATCGAGGCCGAGGTTGAGAATGCCGCAGTAAAGGACCAGATCGGTGCGGCGCACGGCGACAATGTAGCGGTAATAGACGCGGCTGGTCACGAAAAACGGAATCTGGATGGCGTACATGGCAAGCACCGTGGCGACGATAGCGGTGTCGTGCGGGCCGAAGCGGCCGTGCTGGTAC
>JBEKAS010000293.1:0-4015 GCA_050015795.1 Occallatibacter sp.
CATGCAAGCGCCTGTTGGCCGGCACCAGGTTCGGGAAGAGATCCAACGCCGCATCCTTGCGGGCGAAAGCCAGCCGGGCGAGCGGCTTACCCAGCAAAGCCTGGCCAAAGAGCTGGGAGTTGCCCAAGGCACGGTAAGGGAATCGCTGCTTGAGCTGCAGTGGCTGGGGCTGGTCGAATCCATCGACCGGCTGGGAGTTTTCGTGCAAAAGCTCGATGCCGCGCGCCTTTGCGAGGCCTACCAGGTGCGCGAGTTCCTTGAAGGACTGGCTGCGCGCCTGGCCTGCGAGCACAGCTCCCGCGCCGATGTGGCGTCTCTGCGCAGGAACGCCGACCGCGTCTGGGAGCTGTCGCAACAGAACCGGGAAGAGGAGATGGGCGCCGCCGACCGGGCCTTTCACCTGCAGATCATGAACCTCTCGCACAACAAGGTTCTGCTGCGCCTGGCTGAGGGGTACCGCGTGCTGGGCATGGCCGTGAGGGCTTCGCGCGACCCGAAGAACGTGTATGAAGAGCACCTGCAGATCGTTGACGCCATCGGCAACAATCTGCCCGACGAGGCGGAGCGGCTGATGCGCCTGCACGTGGCCGAGGCCCGAAGGATGATCGAGCAGCAGGCGGCCCGCAGCGACTTCACCCCCAAGTGGGTGGCAGACGCGAAGGAATAAGCGCGGGGGTGTAAGCGGGTTCCGCTCTGGTTTGCGTCGAAATGTGTATCATGTGTCCCTACGGTTTCTGGCCGGTTTCGGAAGCAGTCTCGAGAAACGGAGTCGACGCTATCCGGCAGGTTGTTGCGTAATCCACGGTGAACGAGACCTGCCCGTGCGAAAGAGGTTCGCCGCCATGCCAGCATTCTTCCGCTCTAATTCTTCCTATTTCGCAGCAAATCACAACCGTTTTGGACGCTGCTGGTACGGGATCGCCCTGCTCTGGCTGCTTCTGCTCACCTGCGGAGCCGCCGCCGCGCAGAACACCACCATCAGCGGCACGGTCTACGATCCGCGGGGAGCGAGCGGACTGCCGTTGCCCAATGTGCTGGTGTATGCGTCGCTGACTCCGGTGACTCCGCCGACCCCCGGCGTGCAGTGCCTTACGACCACCAACCAGACCCCCACCGGCGCCAATGTGGTCAGTTCCACCTCGACCTTCACCGACGGCACGTTTACCCTGCCGAACATTCCTGAAAACGCGAGCTACACCATCGTGATCCAGGCGGGCAAATGGCAGCGCCAGTTCAGCGAGACGGTTGGAACCAGCCCGCTCATGGGACTTCAACTGGCCATGCCGGCCAACCACACCCAGGGCAACATTCCCAAGATCGCCATCGCCACCGGCTCGGTGGACGGCGCGGAATGCGTGCTGCGCGACATGGGGATCTCCGATACGGAGTTTACTGACGACAACGGCACAGTCAATCCCGATGGCTTCATCCATCTGTACAAGGGTAGTGGTCCCACTGGGGTTGGGGGTGGGACTGGACCTGGAGCGGAAATCAGCGCGACGACTCCCTCCGAGACCGCGCTTATGACGAATTCGACAACTCTGAACGGATACGACATGGTGATGTTTCCGTGCCAGGGAGAGGCCACTGGTCAGGCGACCGCGGATGGCGCGACGAACTTGCTAAACTTCGCGGGGCTCGGCGGCCGCATTTTTGCTACGCATTACAGCTATGCGTGGCTGGATCCTGCCGCGCCTTATAACGCGCAGTTCGGGAATGTTGCAAGCTGGACCATCAACGCCGAAAGTCTGACGGGTTTGAGCGAACCAGCTACTGTCCAGACCAATTTCAGCGATGGGGCGATTATGGCGCAGTGGCTTGACAACGCGGGCTCGACCATCAGCGTAACGCCGCCCGAGATCGATATCGGCACCGTCCGAGTCGACGTCGGTTCTGTCGTCCCGCCCACGCAATCCTGGGTGACGCTGAATAACGGTACCTACGTCAGCAATAGGGGCCCAGTGACAATCACCGACAATCCCGTGATGCAGATGACCTTCAACGTGCCAGTCGGCTCGCCAGCGGCAAGCCAGTGCGGGCGCGTGATGTACAACGACTATCACGTTATCGACCTCGAAAGTGACCCAAGCACCGGGAAACAGTACCCCGCAGAGTGCACCAGCTACTGCACCGGCGGCACCAACTGCACCAACAATTACAACACGAGTTACACGATGAGCGCGCAGGAGGAGATGCTGGAATTCGCGCTTTTCGATCTCTCGGGCACTGTGCAGCCCGTCGTGAAACCCACGCTCAATGTCACCTTCGCTCCCATCCCGCTGGTAGTGAAGTCGGGCGACACGGCCGATCAACTGACGGTGAACGTGATCAACACCAGCGCGACGACGGAGACCGACAGCTCCGCGGTGCTCAGCTTCACGCTGCCCTCGCAGCTCACCATCACGGCCATGAGCGACCCCACCGGCGGATGGATCTGCACGGTGAGCACAGCGTCGTGCTCGCGCAACTCAAGCCTGCCGGCGAGCACCACCGATTCCGTGACGCTGACGATCAGCGTGGCCTCGTACTCCACGCTCGCGAGCTACACGGGCACGATCACCGCGACGGTTTCGAGCGTCACCTTCTCGACGAACCCGTCGTTCACCGATAACGTGATCTTCCAGCAGGTGCCCCCAATCACATGGGCTACGCCCGCGAATATCATTTACGGCACGCCGCTGAGCCCCACGCAGCTCGATGCCACGTCCACGGCCACGGGCGGCGGCACGTTCACTTATAGCCCTGCGGCAGGAACCGTCCTGGGCACCGGGAAACAGACGCTGAACACGACCTTCACGCCCACAGATATGATCGACTACACCACCGCGACCGCATCTGTGACGCTGACCGTAGTTCCGGGTTCGCCGACGATCACGATCACTTCCTCGGCCAATCCGATCTTCATGGCCGCCGCGGTCTCGTTCACCGCCAGCCTTCCCTCCTATGCGTCCGCGGAGACCGGCACTATGACGTTTTACTCGGGGACGACGGCGCTGGGCACGGCAAATGTGTCGGGCGGCTCGGCCACGCTCACAACAACGTCGCTTGCGGCGGGAACGCAGTCGATTACGGCGGCCTATTCGGGCGATGCCAACTACGCGCCAGCCACCAGCAGCGGCATTTCCGAGACGGTTCAGGACTTTACGCTGGCCTTCGCCGGGGGCAACGGCACAGTGACCGCGCAGCCGGGAGGACAGGCAACGTATTCTCTCGTTGTCACTCCGACAAATGGAGCACTGCTGCCGGCCGCAGTGACCTTGAGCGCGAGCAATCTTCCGCTGGGCATGACGGCCAGCTTCTCTCCGGCCACGATTACCGCCGGCTCCGCGGCTACGACTGTCACCATGACCATCACGCTGCCGGGCAAAACGGCGAACGAGCGGCCGCGCAGCCCGTTCGGCGGCGGCGCCTTGCCGGTGGCTCTGAGTCTGATCCTGCTGCCGTTTGTGCGCAGGATGCGCAAAGCACGCGCGCGCCTGGCTCGGCTGATGGTGCTGCTGGCGATCGGCGCGGCTCTGGCCGTGGGATTCATGGGCTGCGGCGCCAAAATCAATCCGCAGAACTTCACGTTCTCAGTGACCGCGGCCTCAGGAACGCTTTCGCACTCGCTGACGCCCGGACTCACCGTGGAATAAGAATGGCGGCGGAGCGCGGCATTCGATCCCCTTACCGGACGGAGACCATCGCGATCCGGTGAAGCCTCAAAGACGCGAAGGGCAGGAACCAGAATTGTCGCTATGGCGCGCTGCCGTTACGCCACTTGGAGGCTAATGCGCGATCAGTAAGCGCCTTGATGTAGACCCCGCCGACCACCGAGCGGGCTTGAAAGCCCATCTGTTTTCCGGTCTTGGTGTCGTACCAGTCGGTGAGTGGAACGCGCGTGGGGCCTTCATTGATCCAGCGGCCGATGGGCGCAAGCAGAGCGGCAAATGCGTCGACACTGGGATGGGGGCTGCCGGGCTGCGGCGCGTCAGCCAGCGTCGCCGTCCAGATTTCCCAATCGAGCTTCGTGTAG
>JBEKAS010000294.1:0-3986 GCA_050015795.1 Occallatibacter sp.
GTCGAGGATGACCTGATCGGCGGAGAACGAAACGACCGTGCCCTCGATTTGTTTGGTCTCCGCGCGATGCGTGTGCTCGCGGTCGAAGGCGGAGAGCAGGTCAGCGAAAGACTCCGCGGGCCCGGGTTCAGCTTCGGACTCGCGGCTCAGGCCCTGGTCTTCGACAGGCGTGCTGGGGGAAGGTTCGATGGGCACTGGGGCATCCGCGCTGACGGCATTGGTCTGAACGTCCGGACTCTGATCGTGATCGGACGCAGTGGCGGGTTCGGTAGAAGCGGGTTCGGCTGCTGGAAGGATTTCGTCGGTCATGATGGGTACACCACCATTCTTTCACGGACGGACCGGAAACAAAGGGGGCGAGGATTGAGCCTTTGATGGGCACCGAGCACAGCAAGGCGATTGCGCGCGCGTCTCAGCCGTATCCGCGCTGGCCGTAGCCGGGCTGTGGGCCACCATCTTCCCCAGCCTGCGCAAGGCCGATGAGCTGACCGCGGAGAGCTTGCGCGCGCACGTGCCGGCAGCGCAGGAGATTCTGTCGGGGCTGTGAGCATGCGGGGCGGAGCGGGGCAAACGCTGCCCACCCTAGCGACAAAAACAGAAATTCCCCGAGTGTGGGGCAACTCAGAATTTTGCGGGAACTGCGTTCAGTGCGCGCGGCCGCGGGGGCGGGCGGATCGGTTGCGTTCGAAGAGAATGCGCAGGCCTTCGAGCGTCAGCTTGTCGTCGATCTCCTGGATGTAGCGCGAATCCGGGGCGATCAGGTGCGCCAGGCCGCCACTGGCGATGATGCGCGGCGGGCGATCCTGCGCGGCTCCCAGCTCGACAAGAATGCGCTCGATGATGCCGTCGACGAGGCCGATGTAGCCGAAATAAATTCCGCTCTGCAGGTGCGCTACGGTGTTGGTGCCGATCACCTTGGCAGGGCGTTTGATGTCAACTCGGCTGAGGCGCGCGGCGCGCGAGAAGAGCGCATCGGCGCTCAGGCCGAGGCCGGGAGCAATGGCGCCGCCCAGATACTCGCCCTGCGCGGAGATGACCTCAAACTTGGTGGCAGTGCCGAAGTCGACCACGATGCACGGCCCGCCATAGCGCTCGTAGGCGGCGATGCAGTCGCACAGGCGGTCCGCGCCGAGCTCAGTGGGATTGTCGATGAGCATCTTCATGCCGGTCTTGATGCCGGGCTCCACGAACATGGGCTCGATGTGGAAGTAGGATTCGCACACCTGGCGCAACGTGGAGTCGACGGGCGGCACCACCGACGCAATGATGATGTCCGTGACCTGGGAGGGCGACATGCCGTGCATCTCGAAGAGGTTGACGAAGAAGACGCCGTACTCGTCGACGGTCTGAGTGCGGTGCGAGGTGACGCGCCAGTGCGCTGCGAGCTCCGGCTTTTCGCCATCGAGCTTGTAGAGGCCGAGTGTCGTATTGGTGTTGCCGACGTCGAGAGCGAGCAGCATTTGAAAGACAGCTCCTAGCTTCTAGCTTATTCTCGCCACAGCCAAAAGCATCTATTTGGCACTCGCGAGTTGGGAGCTAGAAGCTGGTTTCTCGCGGAGGCCGCCGGTCTGCACGGTGACGACCCCTGCCGCGGTTGCTACGCGCAGGAATCCATTCTCATCGAGGCCGGCCGTCACGCCGCTGCAAGCTTGCGGGCCGTGTACTTCTACTCTTCGGCCGCGCATCCACGTTGAAGCCTTCTCGACGCGCGCAGTGATTTCTTTTGCCGCGTCCGGATTCGCCAACGCGAGAGCTTCCTGCTGCAGCGATTTTAGCAGCGCGAGCAGCAGAGCCTGACGCGCAATGTGCCGGTTCGTTTCCAGATCCAGCGACGTGGCGGGCGTGGCCAGGTCCGGCGGAAGCGCGCGCTGGTGTACGTTGATGCCGATTCCCAGCACTGCGTGCAGCAGCCCTTTGGAGTCGTTCCCTGCCTCAACCAGGATGCCTCCGGTCTTGCGTGGGCCAATCAAAAGATCGTTGGGCCAGCGAAGATCGACGTCGAGGCCGGAGACGGCGCGAATGGCATCGGCCGCAGCGAGGCCCGTAACGAGCGGCAGAAACGGCAGGCGCGCGGCGGGAATCTGCGGGTGGAGCAGGACGCTCACATAAAGGCCTTCGCCGGCCGCGGAGATCCAGCCGTGATCTCCACGGCCGCGGCCGGCAAGTTGCTCGTCGCTTAAGTAAACCGAGCCGTGCGGCGCTCCGAGGCGAGCCGCAGCCACAGCGTCGCTGTTGGTCGAGCCGGTGACGCGGGAGAAATGCAGCTTGCCGGCGAAGAGTGTGCCTGCGAGTTCGGCTTCGAGGGCTGCGAGATCGAACATGAAATCCTTGACCGTGCGTGGTCGAAGCGGTTGAGTCTGGCTGCCCTGGGGGGCTGATCCTAAAGCCCCTCGCCTTGAAAGCCGTGACTGAACTTGACGCTTTCCTGGCCCGGCTCCGCGGTAATCGACATGGAGATGTCTGCGGCGCGGGCGGAGTGGGTGAGCGCGCCCACGCTGATGAAGTCAACGCCGGTCTCGGCGTAGGCGCGGATATTGTCGAGCACAACGCCGCCTGAGGCTTCGGTGGGGATCCAACGGCCGGGCTGGCCGGCCGTCACGGACCGGATGCACTCGATGGATTTCTTCACCTCTTTGGGGGTCATGTTGTCGAGAAGGATGGCTTCGGCGCCGTGAGCGAGGGCTTCGTCGAGTTCCTGCGGCGTGCGCACTTCCACCTGAACGCGCTGGCCGCGCTGGCGCTGCTCAAGCGCACGCCGGAGCACCACGGCCATGCCGCCGCCGAGAGAGATGTGATTGTTCTTGATCAAAATGCCGGAGGCGAGATCGATGCGGTGATTGGTGCCGCCGCCGCAAAGGACCGCGTATTTTTCGAGGGCTCTCATGCCGGGCACGGTTTTGCGCGTGTCGAGTACGCGGGCATGGGTGCCCTGAATAGCGTCGGCATATTGGCGGGTGAGCGTAGCAATGCCGCTCATGTGCTGCAGCAGATTGAGGATCACGCGCTCGCAACTGAGCAGCACGCGCGCGTTGTGGCGGATGACGGCCAGCACCTGGCCAGGATGCGCGCGCACGCCGTCGAACATTTCGGGGTGGCTGACGACCTCGAAGCGCGTCTGCGCCTCGGGACGGGCGTCGAGGCGCGCGTAAATCTCAAAGAAGCGCGGGATGGCGCCGAGCCCGGCAACGACCAGCTCTTCGCGGGCGATCACGGAGCCGGTGGCACGCAGACCGGCATCGATGGTCAGATGCGTGGTCGCGTCACTGGTGGCGCGGTCCTCCTGCAGGGCCTGTTCCAGCAATGCGTCGATGCGATGGCTCTTCCAATCCATGGTGTCAGTGAACAGTGGTCAGTGGACAGTGAACAGCGAACAGTTGTCAACCTCCCGGCAGTCCGTCAAGGTCCCCGCGGGCCTTGTCCAGGAGTCTCTTTGCCTCGTCCCGCTGTTTCCTCAGGCCCTCGACAATATGCGCGGGCGCCTTGGCAAGAAACCCTGGGTTATTGAGCTGGCGGTCGGAGGACTCAATAATCTTTTCGAATTTAGCGATGTCCTTTGTCAAGCGTTCGCGCTCGGCGGCGACGTCGACGGTGCGTTCGTAGTTAACGGCGACGTCAAAGTTGAAGGTCGAATGCTTTGAAAGACCGCTCGTGATGTGGTCTACAAAGCGTACGTCGTTTACGCGTGCAAGGCGTTCAACAATTGCGCTATTGTCTCCAATAATGACTTGCATCCCACGATCAATGCGGACTTCGATCGGGGTGGTTGCCTTCTCTTCCACGCCGATTTCTTTGCGCAATGCACGAGTCTCCACAATGAGGCTCTGGAGAACTCCCATGTCGATCAACGCCGGGTCATCGAGATGTTCATCTCCCGCGGGATACTGCGTCAGCGCGATCGACCTCGCCGGCGGCTTGCCGTCATAGATTGCGTGCCAGAGTTCTTCAGTGATGAATGGCATGAAGGGTGAGAGCAGGCGCAAAGCGGC
>JBEKAS010000295.1:0-3935 GCA_050015795.1 Occallatibacter sp.
CATCACACCATAAACCCAATAGGCGAACCCATGCTTGAAATGCTCAACCAGCCAGGGATTCTTATCCAGAATGGGGAACGTCCAACTCACGAGATAATCCGCGATCCAAATCGCCGCCACTGCGACGGCCATGGCCTTGCCGCGAATCTGGTTGGGGAATATCTCGCTCAAAAGCACCCAGGTGACCGGCCCCCAGGAGACGGCAAAGCCGGCGGTATAGACCAGCATGCAGACGAGCGCGACCATGCCCTTGCCGCCGAGCCAGAAGACGGCGCCCAAAGAGATCATGCTCACCGCCATGACCAGCGCTCCGACGATCTGGAGCGGCCTGCGGCCGAAGCGATCCACGGTGAAGATGGCAACGACGGTGAAGGTAAGATCGACCGCGCCGACGATGATGTTTTGAAAGAGCGAGGCATTGGTGGTGAGGCCCATGCCTTTGAAGATGTCCGTTGCGTAGTAGAACACGACGTTGACGCCGACGAATTGCTGGAAGACAGCGAGCATGACGCCGACGAAGATGAGCAGCACGCCGAAAGAAAACAATTTGCCGGAGTGATGCTCGCTCAGCGAGGCGCGAATTTCAGAAAGTTCCTTTTCGCCTTCTTCCGCCGTGACAAGTTTGGCCAGCACCGCGCGCGCGCCGCTCTCATTTCCCTTCAGCATGAGGAAGCGCGGAGTTTCGGGCACAAAGAACAGGAGAGCCAGAAAAAGGGCTGCAGGAACGGCGCCGGAGAGGAACATGTAGCGCCAGCCGATGGAGTTGAGCCAGGCATCGCCGCTGCCCACCTTGGAGATTCCGAAGTTGACGAAGAAAATGACCACCATGCCGAGGACGATGGCGAACTGGTTCCACGCCACCAGGTTTCCCCGGACCCTGGGCGGCGCGATTTCCGCGATATACATCGGCGACAACATGGAAGCCAGTCCCACGCCGATACCGCCCAGAATGCGGTAGAAGACGAAATTCGCCATGTAGCCGGGTCCACCGTGGCCGATGGGGGCAAAAGGGAATTCCGGCGCGGAAGCGCCCAGGGCCGAAACCAGAAAGAGCACCGCGGCAATCATCAATCCGCGCTTGCGGCCGACGTGGGTGCTCACCCAGCCGCCGACCAGTCCACCGGCGATGCAGCCGATGAGCGCGCTCGAAACCACAAAGCCCAGCAACGAATTCGCGGCGTTGGCCTGGGCGGGGTTGGCCAGGTCCGCGAATCGCGGATTGATGAAATAAGCCCTCAGACTGTCCACCGCGCCGTTGATTACGGCCGTGTCATATCCAAAAAGCAAGCCGCCCAACGTGGCGATAAGGGTGAGCAAAACGATATGTGGATTGAGTCGCGACATAGAGCCCTTAAAGACCGCGGGGCGACTGAAGGCGAAATCCCGCGGTTCGTTGCCGTTCAGGCGCAGGTGCAGGGAAACGGACGTCGTTGTTGCACATCGGCTGGGCGTCTTGTTTTGCCGTAGATCGGCCGGATTCCCCGTTGCCGGATGGCGTGAAGCCAGTTAGCGTAAAGAATAACCATTGAGATCATATCCGATTCGATCGACGTAAATCGTGAGCGGCGCTTTCGAGATCTCTACGCGGTCCACTCTTTCGCGCGTTCCACCGCCTTTTGCCAACGCCCGCGCCGCTCGGCCCGCTCTCCGGCGCTCATCTTCGGATCAAAGCGCAGATCGCCTTTTCGCTCGGCGCGCAGCGCATCCAGGTTAGGCCAGAATCCCGTCGCGAGCCCGGCGAGATACGCCGCGCCTAACGCCGTCGTCTCAGTCACGCGCGGCCGCACAACAGGAACTCCGAGGATATTGGCCTGGAACTGCATCAACAGATCGTTCACCGCGGCGCCGCCGTCGACTCTCAGGGCCTGGAGTGGCTCACCCGTGTCGCTCCCCACCGCCTCCAGCACATCGGCCACCTGGTAAGCGATGGCTTCGAGCGCCGCGCGCGCAATGTGTCCATGCCCGGTGTCGCGCCGGAGGCCGATCAGCATGCCGGCCGCGTGCGTGTCCCAGTGCGGCGCGCCCAGGCCCACAAACGCCGGCACAAATACCACGCCGTTGGTATCCGGCACGCTGGCCGCAAGCGCTTCCACTTCGGCCGACGCGGCAATGATCTTCAGATTGTCGCGCAGCCACTGCACCACCGCGCCGCCAATAAAGATGCTGCCTTCGAGCGCGTACTCCAACCGCTTCTGCGTGCTCGCCGCCACCGTGGTAATCAGCCGGTGCCGCGAGCGCATGAACTCCGTGCCGATGTTCTCGAGCAGAAAGCAGCCCGTCCCGTAAGTATTCTTGGCCTCGCCCGCGCTCCAGCACAATTGCCCGAAGAGCGCCGCCTGCTGATCGCCGGCAATGCCCGCAATCGGCACGCCGCTCAGGCCCAGTGTCGTCGTCACTTCGCCTACGCGCTCGCTCGACCACTTTACGTCCGGCAGCATGCTCGCGGGAATCCCGAAGAGCTTCAGCAGCTCGGCGTCCCACTCGCCCTTCACGATGTTGAAGAGCAGGGTGCGCGAGGCATTGGTCACGTCGGTCACGTGCTTGTGCCCGCTGGTCAAGTGCCACACCAGCCAGCTATCCACCGTGCCGAAGGCCAGCTCGCCGCGCTCGGCCCGCGCCCGCGCACCCTCCACGTGGTCCAGAATCCAGCGCACCTTGGTCGCGGAAAAATACGGGTCCAGCACCAGCCCGGTCTTTGCTGACACCATCTCGCCCGCTCCGCTCTCCTCGAGTTCTTTGCAGAACGCCGCCGTGCGCCGGTCCTGCCACACAATCGCCGGGTGAATCGCCTTGCCTGTCGCGCGGTCCCACACAATCACGGTCTCGCGCTGGTTGGTGATGCCGATGGCCGCCACATCCAGCGGCCGCGCGCTCACTTGCGCAAGCGCTTCCACGGCGCAGCTCATCTGGCTCGAGAGAATTTCAGCCGGATCGTGCTCCACCCACCCCGCCTGCGGATAAAACTGCTGGAACTCCTTCTGCGCCACCGCCGCAATCGCGCCGGCCTCGTCGAACAAAATCGCCCGCGAACTCGTCGTCCCCTGGTCCAGCGCCAAGACATAAGCCATACGTGCCGCACCTCTTTCCGGAGACCAGTCAAACACGCGAGGCTCTGCGCGGGCAAGGCATCGCTACCGCACCTGCGCCGCGGAATTCTCGAGCACCACGTTCGAGAGCACCGCCGTGTCCACCGTCTCCGGCAGGTGCGAGCAGAAGCCGATGCCCACATAAAACGGGCCGTCCAGATGCAGCTTGATCGGCGGACCGAACGCGTGCATTGGTTCGCCGAAGAAGCTCACAAACAGCGCAATCTCATCGCCGTGCTTCTCAATCCCGATCCGCCTGGGCGCGATCATCCCCTGGCTACCCGGTCTCGTACCCTCCGGCCACCCGGCTCCGCTCATGCGAAAGTCCATGGCGACCACGCTCGCATCGCGCTCCGGCCGCCACGCCAGATGCACCATCCCTACGCCGTGCAGCGCCACCATCGCGGCCTTCGCATCATCGTCCAGGCTCTGCCGGATCATCAGCACGGCTTTGCGGTCGCCGTAGCCCTTGGGGTCGGGAAAATCGATGTCCGCCGCCAGCGACACGTCGCCCGACATGCGCTTCCACAGGAACCGGAGCTCGTCGCGCGTGTACCAGACGTTATATCCGGCCGAGTTGATGGTGTATTGCCCCGTCGCCGCGTCGAAGCTCGCGCTGCCGGGCACAAGTGCCGCTCCAATGTCCGATTGCCCTTCGAAGATCCCGATCGGGGTATCGAAATTCCGGCTCGGGCGGTGAAAGTCGGCCGGCGGCGCCACTTGCACATGCGTTGCGGAGCCCGGCTGCGCCCATGCGGGCGCAGTTTGCGGCGCATTCTGTGCGTCGGACGTCTGCGCGCGGAGAACAGGCATTGCGCAAGCAACCGCCAGCGCTGCCAGAATCGAAAG
>JBEKAS010000296.1:0-3915 GCA_050015795.1 Occallatibacter sp.
GATCGAGCCCGTAATACTCGGCCACCTCGGACATGCGCGAGGCCAACGCCAGATCGTACGGCGGAAATTCGAAGAGCGGGTAACTGGAGACGGGAACCTCGTGATAGTAAATGCCGTCATCGCGCCCGCTCAGGCGGAAAGGCTGCGAGTAGGAGATGAAGTGGATCTCGTGGCCGAGGGCGGCAAGCTCAATGCCCAATTCCGTCGCGACAACGCCGGAGCCTACGTAGGTGGGATAACACGTAATCCCGATGCGCATGGTGCCTTCTTGAACTTCGATCTTCTACTACGTTATGGACGCGCGCGGGTGAGCGCAAGATGCAAGGAAACAGCAAGTCAGCATGTTAGTGAGTCGGCCGGCGGCGGCGCGGCCGGGGCAGAGGTTTCGAGTTCGGCAAACGAAATGAGCTCGATCCCCGGGACCTCCGGGATTGCGGCCAGGGCCAGGCGCTCGACGTCGCGCGAAGCTCGCAGGCGCGTTCGCACGCGCGCGAGATCCGCGTCGTTGTAGCCGGGATGCGTCACCAGTTCCCATGTGCCGGCAGGAAGCTGCTCGAGCAGGGAACGCAGGGTCGCTGCATCGAGTGTGCCCGTGCCGGCCACAGCAATGGTTCCGTCGGTCGTGATGAATCCTTCCTGTGCAATGATTTGCTGGGAGCGTGGGGCAAGCGGGCGCAGGGCCGCAATCTGCACCACGCGTGCCAGTGGAGCGCCAATCGCAGCGCGGACGGCCCATTCCGGCTCGAAAGGATGACGCACTGCGCGAATCCCGGCGGCGCGGGCGGCTCGCAGCACGGGACGAAGCACCGCGGAGAAAATGTGTGCGTGCTTGTGCGTGTCGATGTGCGTCAGGCGCACTCCGCGTTGCTGCAAAAGAGAAATTTGCGCGGCGGCTTCGGCCTCGATCTCCGCCGCGCGGATGCGGCACGTGAAAAGCCGCAGTAAAAATGTCGTGAGCGAATTCGGGAAATGCCCGGTCCGCGCATCGACGAGCGAGGGAATCTTTTCCGGGGGAAGCACCGGCTCGCCATCGACAAGAACCACATGGCAGCCGACGCCTAGTGACGGCGTGGCGCGGGCCAGTTCGATAGCCTCGTCTGTCGCGCCGGCGCGCGCCATGAGGGAGGTGCTTGTGACCAGGCCCGCTGCGTGCAATTCGATGATGGCTCGGTTCACGCCCGAGGTCAGTCCAAAATCGTCGGCGTTGACGATGAGACGGCCCACTCGGTGAGTTTATCAACTTGCGGCGGGGCGCCTTCCGCATGATGAACACACTGCTATCATGAACAGAGGCGCAATCCGCGCGGCGGAGTGGGCGGTTAGCTCAGTTGGTTAGAGCGCGTGCCTTACAAGCACGAAGTCGGGGGTTCGAGTCCCTCACTGCCCACCATGCATTCCATGCAGAGCCGCTCGCTATTCGCTCGCAAATCCCAAGCGGACAATTGAGTTTTTCGTTCTCTTGCCAGGCTGCTCCAGCTGCGGCAACTCGCCGCCATCGGCGATGATAGGAAAGGCACGCGCCAGGAGCGAAGAAGAAAGGGAACGATTTGCCGCCAGGTACGGAAAAATCAGTCATCGTGGTCGGCGGAGGCGTAGCCGGCATGAGCGCGGCCTGTGCGCTGGCCGAGGCCGGGCTCCGTGTCCAACTCGTCGAGCGGCGCGGCTACCTCGGCGGGCGGGCCAGCTCGTATCGCCATCCCGGCGTGGACGAGGTCATCGACAACTGCCAGCACGTGCTCTTCGGCTGCTGCACGAATCTGATCGGCTTTTACCGGCGCATCGGCGTGGCCGATCGAATTCATTGGACGCGCACCATGACCATGATCGAGCCGGGTGGGCAGCGCTCCGTGCTCGGGCCCAGCTGGTTGCCGGCTCCGCTGCATGGTTTGCCCAGTCTGCTCAGGGCCAAAGCTCTGGCGCGCGAAGACAAGAAAGCTCTGATGCGCGCCTTTCGTGCGTTTATGCGGCCGGTCGCGCCGGAGTCGGCCGAGACTCTGGGCACATGGCTGCGGCTGAACGGGCAGACGCAGGGCGTGATTGATCGCTTCTGGAGGCTGGTGATTGCCAGCGCCCTCAATGCCGACTTGGATGAGATTGCGCTGCCCTACGCGGCCAAGGTGATCCGCGAATTATTTTTGAACTCGGCGCAGGCGGGTGCGATGGGCATGAGCTCCGTTCCGTTAAGCGAGCTCTACGCTGGAGCGGAGCAGTTCTTGCGCGAACGCGGCGGCGAGGTCGTCTTCAACGCCGGCGCGGAGAGCGCGGAGTGGGACGAGGAGACCTCACTGTGGACGCTGCCGATGCGCGTGGGCGTGCTGGTCGCGGATTACCTGGTGCTGGCCCTTCCCTTCGAGGCGATGGCGAAATTGCTGCCGCAGATGCCCGCTGCCGACGGCGTTGAAGCCCTCGCCAAACAGATCGAGCGTCAAGAGCACGGACCCATCTGCAGTGTGCATCTCTGGTTCGACCGCGAAATTACGGAACTCGAACACGCCGTTTTGCTCGACCGCGAGATTCACTGGATGTACAACAAGAGCCGCCTGCAGCCGGGTCGCAACGCAAACGGCAGTTATATCGAGCTGGTCGTCAGTGCGTCGCACAAATTCGCCGCGCTCAGCCGTGAAGAGGCAATCGATCTGGCGGTGGTCGAGCTCAAAGAGTTCTTTCCTGCTTTGGCCGGAGCGAAGCTCGAAAAGGCAGCGCTGGTCAAGGAAGTTCGTGCCACGTTCACCGTGCCGCCGGGGATCGATGCGGCTAGGCCCGGTTCTGTGTCGCCGTGGCCACATTGTGTGCTGGCGGGCGACTGGATCGCGACCGGTTGGCCATCCACCATGGAAAGCGCGGCGCGCAGCGGGCATTTGGCGGCAGAAGCTGTGTGCAAGGCACTCGGCGACCGCCGGAAAATCCTGAATCCGGACCTGAAGCCGCGAGGGCTGATGCGACTTCTCTGATTAGCTGAAGGTTGAGAGCTGAAAAGCAGTTCTCAGTGCGCCAGTAAATACACGCCCACACACACCAGCACGGCGGCCGCCCATCTGCGCCGGTCGACATTCTCCTTGAGGAAGATTTTGCCGGCGACAGCATTGGTGACCAGCGTGAGCGAGGCCGAGGCAGGACCGACGAGGCTCAGGTTCAGGTGATTCAACGCAAAGAGCAGCGAGAAAAAGGCCAGAGCCAGAAAGAAGACTCCCGCAAAAAACAAAGGGCAGGTGAGCACGGCTCGGATCGCCCCTTTCAGTCCCGAATGCGCGCGAATCACGTCCAGGTCGCCAATCGATTTCATGGCTGCGGCGGTCAGCACTTCGCCAGTTGTCGAGGCCAGCACGACCGCGGCAATCATCGCCGCTGCAAACCATGGATTGATGGTTGCCGGAAGAGGTACGGCGGGCAGAGAAATCGTCATCGCGTTTCAACTTTCGTTCTTATGGGCGCAGGCTCCACAGGTTCCGGTTCTAGAGGCTCCCGGTCTGCGGACGCCCCTGCCTCAGGGACTGGGTGCTGGGTGAGGGAAGGCCCTTGCGCGACGAATCCCACGCCGAGCGTGATGAGCACAACGCCCGCCCAGCGCTCGAGCGAAATGGACTCTTGCAGCCAGAAACGCGCCAGGAGCGCAATGATCACGTAGCCGAAGGCCGTGGCCGGCAGAACGAAGGTGAGATCGGCCCAGGAGAGCGCGGTGAGATAGCTGGCGAAGAAGCCGATCAGCAGCGCAATCCCAAGAGCGATCCAGGGCGTGAAGACGGCGGCGATGAGCGACGCCGGATGCGCCAGCGTGATCGCCGGCATCGCGGCCATGCCGCGCGAGAGGCAACTGTCGCCCAGCGGGGCGCAAACTGCGACTAGGCCCAGAATCAGGTATTGGCGCGGCGACAGTGAGTGTTTGGGCATTTATCTTGCAGTCGGATGAAATCGCCA
>JBEKAS010000297.1:0-3913 GCA_050015795.1 Occallatibacter sp.
TCTCGAGCACAAACTCATGGAAGCGCGGCGCGCCCGTTAAGCGCAGTTTTGCGCCCGCCTGACTGCCAAGCGTCTTCGCCGCGTAATCGGCCTTGGCCAGGTTGTGCTCGGCCAGTTCGCGCATGCCCTCCTTGCCGTAAACGGCCATGAAAATTGTCGCCATCAAGGCCACAAGCGCCTGATTGGTGCAGATGTTCGAGGTCGCCTTCTCGCGGCGGATGTGCTGTTCGCGCGTGGCCAGCGTTAAAACGAATCCGCGATTCCCTGCCCCGTCGACCGTTTGCCCGGCCAACCGTCCCGGCATCTGGCGCACGAACTGCTCCTTGGCCGCAATCACGCCGCAAAACGGACCGCCATAGCTGAGCGCGACGCCGAACGACTGCGCCTCCATGGCGACAATGTCGGCTTCAACCGGCGGCCGCACAATGCCGAGCGAGACCGCCTCGGCAATCGACACAATCAGCAGCGCGCCCTTCGCGTGCGCGATTTCGGCAATCGCCGGAATGTCTTCAACGACGCCGAAGAAGTTCGGGCTCTGAACCAGCACACACGCCGTCTCCTCGGTGACAGCAGCGGCCAGCGCATCGAGATCGACGCGTCCGGTTTTGGCGTCGTAACCAACGAGCGCTGTCGGCAGGCCCTGGTGCTGCGCGTAGGTGGCCAGCACCTCGCGGTATTCGGGATGTACCGTGGAAGCCACCACGGCCTTGTGACGGCCCGTGACGCGCACCGCCATCATCACCGCTTCCGCGGCTCCAGTGGACCCGTCGTACATGCTGGCGTTCGCCACGTCCATGCCGGTCAACTCGGCAATCATGGTCTGGAATTCGAAGATCGCCTGCAGCGTGCCCTGCGTGATCTCGGCCTGATAGGGCGTGTAGCTGGTGAGGAACTCGCCGCGCTGCACCAGGGCGTCAATAATCACCGGCCGGTAGTGGCGATAGGCGCCCGCGCCCAGAAAACTGGCGAAGCCGGTGGAGTTTTTCTCGCCGGCGGCGCGAAAGTACGCGACGATTTCGCTCTCCGCCTGCTGGCGCGGCACTTCGAGATCGCGCTTGAACCGGTACTCCGCCGGAATGCTCGCAAATAAATCATCCATCGACGCCGCGCCGATCTCGGCCAGCATTTGCCGGCGCTCTTCGTCCGATTTGGGTAGGTAGCGCATAACGCCTTCTTGCTCCTGGCTTCTAGCCTCTAGCTAAAAGCGGATAGAACAGATAAGAGGTGCAGATAACCCGAAAACATTTTGCGAGAATCGATGCCTCTTCCAGCCGCGACGCATAAGCTAGGAGCTAAAAGCTGGAAGCTAGCAGCTAATTCGTCTCCTCCGCAATAAGCGCCTCATACGCTGCGGCGTCGAGCAAACCGGCCAGTTCGCCGGGATCGGACAGCTCCACTTTGATGATCCACGTGCCGTGCGCGTCCTGGTTGATCTTGTCCGGCTCGGTCTTCAGTGTCTCGTTCACCGAGGTCACTTTGCCGCTGACTGGCGCATAGAGATCGCTGACGGCCTTCACGCTCTCCACCGAACCAAAGGTGGCACTGGCGGTCACCGTATCGCCCACCTTGGGCGCGTCCACGTAGACAATGTCGCCCAGCGAGTTCTGCGCGTAATCCGTGATCCCAATCGAACCGATTGTGCCTTCGACCGAAATCCATTCGTGCTCGCGGGTATAACGATAGTTTGCGGGGTAGGGCATGGCGGGTCTGCTCCTTGAAAAAATAGCGAAATACCAGTCTACGACAGGGGTCAGGGGTCAGGTTTCAGGTGTCAGTGGTTAATGGTCAGTTACGACCCGCCTGCCGAGGAGTCGTCAAACCCTCTCCTCGATTTTCAGCACCGTAATTGCCGCCCACTCACCTCGACGGGCTAGAAGCTAGGAGCTAGAAGCCAGCAGCTGTTTTCTGAAACCTGACCCCTGAAATCACCCCATCACCACCACCGGCTGAAACAGCGTTCCTGCCACGCGTTTGGCGATTGCGGCCAGCTCCCGCGGCCCGGCGAACACCTTCACCAGCGGCGCCGCGGAGAACTCCGGCAAATTGGCCTGTGCGCCATTGCGCAACCGGCCCAGCGCCGTGGTGTCGGCGCTGACGGAAGGCATTTCGGGCAGCAGGGCGCGCGGATGCACGCATGCGGCCTCAAGCGTGGCCCCAATCGCGGCGTTGGCCGCATCGGATTTCCCGGCCAGCGCCTCCAGCTCTTCCAATGTGTGCGCGTCCTCCAGCGTAAACATGCCGGCCCGCGTGCGCCGCAACCGGCTCAGATGCGCGCCGCAGCCCAGGTCCTGCCCCAGCTCGTGCGCCACCGAACGCACGTACCCGCCGGAGCTGATGTCGATGGTGAAGCTGGCTTCCGGACCCTCCAGCGCAAGAATCTCAAAGGCTTCAATCCGAACCCGAACCGGCTTCAATTCCACCGGCCTGCCCTCGCGCGCCAGCTTGTACGCCGGCTGACCGTCAATCTTCTTGGCCGAGAACTGCGGCGGCATCTGCTCGATTTCGCCATGGAACCGCGCGGCCGCCGCACGCACTCGCTCCAATGTGATGGCTTGCGACCCCTCCGGCCAGCAGTCCGGTCCCGCTGGCTCGCCGTCGGCGTCGTAGGTGTCGGTCGCAAATCCCAGGCGAATGTCTCCGCGATAGCTCTTTTCAGCAGCGGCGTAATACTGCGCCAGCCGCGTGTACTTGCCCATCAGCAACGGAAGCACGCCGGTCGCCATGGGGTCCAGCGTGCCCAAATGTCCAATTGCCCGCTCCCCGGTGATCCGTCGCAGCCGGTTTACTACATCGTGGCTGGTCATTCCGCTCGGTTTATCGATAACAAGAAGCCCGTTCACATCATCACTCTAGTTCGCGTGGCTCCCCTTGCCAACTTGCCCGGCAACCGACGAATCTTAAAGACAGATGGCGGACGAACTGGAACGCGTGCGAAAGGCGTTGCGCGAGCTCGGCAAATCGTTGCAGAGCTTGTCCGGAGATTCCGCGCCCAAAGACGTGCACAAACTGCGCACGGCTTCGCGGCGGGTTGAAGCCATTGCGGGAGTGCTCGAGGCCGCCGGCGGCAAGAAATCGCGGCGTCTCGTCAAATCCATCGAGCCGGTACGCAAAGCGGCGGGCGGCGTGCGCGATATGGACGTGCTGCTGGCAGACGCGCGCAAATTGGCCCGGTATTCCCACGGCGAATCGCTGAACCACCTGGTTGCCCATCTGGAAACGGCCCGGGAGCAGAATGCCGGGGAGCTGCAGCATGCGCTGCACCACCGGCGCAAGACCGTGCTGGAGGATCTCAAGGAGTATTCCAGGTTTGTCGCGTCGGTTGCGAAGCACGCGCAATCAAACTCGCGCCTTGGGGCCGACGCAAACCAAAGCCAGGAAAAAATTCACAGTTCTGCCGCGAACGTGATGCGCGAACTGGGCGGTTGGAAGCCCCTCGATGCGGACAATCTGCATGAGTTCCGGCTGAAGGTGAAGCAGCTGCGCTACACTCTGCAACTGGACGCGCAGGCCGACCCCAGCCTGGTGGAAGCGCTGGGCGATGTGCAGCGCCGCATCGGCGACTGGCACGACTGGCACCAATTAGAGGAGATTGCGCGCGAGGTGCTCATTTACGACGAAGACCGCGCGCTGCTCGACCGCATCGGGGAAACCGTCAAGCGCAGATTCGACCGCGCGCTTGCCGCCGCCAATGCCCTGCGCGGAAAATACCTGAACATGCCCATGGCGATGGGCGCTTGATGCCGATAAAGATTGCCGCGGCTTAAGCCGAGCCGGTGCCCAGTGGGCGCACCAGCGACAGGAACTCCGCACGGGTTTCCTTCTGCCGGAAGCAGCCCAACATGGCGCTGGTGACGGTGGAAGAGTTCTGCTTTTCGATGCCGCGCATCATCATGCACAGGTGCCGCGCTTCGAT
>JBEKAS010000298.1:0-3807 GCA_050015795.1 Occallatibacter sp.
CCGGCGTCGACTGGCCCGACAAGGAAATTGCGGAAAAAGTAAAGGTGACGCGCACGGTGACGAAAACCGTCGACGGAGTCGAGCAGCAAGTCGAAGAAACCGTCGAAGAAACCCGCAAACGCGTGGAGCCGGGCTGCCTTGAGGCCGTCTATCACCTCTATTCCGTCGCGAAAAAGCATGGTCCACTGGTGATTCGCATGAAGACCGCGAACCGCACCGACCGGGTGGAGCTGCCCTCGCTCACGCCCGTGTGGCGCGCGGCCGAGTTTCAGGAGCGCGAGGTCTTCGATCTCTACGGCATCATTTTTACCGGCCATCCGGACCTGCGCCGCCTGCTGATGTGGGATGGATTCAAGGACCACCCCATGCGCAAGGATTACGTGGAGCCGGACGACTACGAATACGAGCCCACCGCGCACGACCACGTGCTGGCGCGGGCGCAAGAGCATAAGAGCGAGGGGCCAGGGGCTAGGGACTGAGGGACTAAGGGACTCGGCAAAAGCAAACGCGAAACTTTGAACTACGAACTGTGAACTGGCAATCGATGAGCGAAGCGGAGACAAAATCGGAGAGACTGGACGGCTGGAACCGGCCGCCGGTGATTGCGCCCGACGGCGAAGGCGAGCTGCTCGAAGTCGCCATGGGGCCGCATCATCCGTCAACGCATGGCGTCTTCCGCATGGACTTGGCGCTCGACGGCGAGCGTGTCGTACGCCTCAAGCCGGTCTTCGGCTACCTGCACCGGAACCACGAGAAGATTGCCGAGCAGGCCAGCTATCTGGCGTCGATGCCCTACACCGACCGCCTCGATTACATCTGCTCGCTCACCAACAACTGGGCCTACGCGCTGGCGGTGGAAAAGCTTGCCGCCCAGGAGGTTCCCGAGCGCGCCCAGTACATTCGCGTCATTCTCGGTGAGCTCACGCGCGTGCAGAATCACGCCTCGTCGATCGGGTTTTTGATTCAGGAGATGGGCGCCAGCGGCACGCCGCTCATGTACGCATTTAAAGAGCGCGAGAAGATCCTCGACCTCTTCGAGTCGCTCACCGGCTCGCGCATGATGTGCAACTATATGCGCTTCGGCGGCTGCCGCGTGGATGTTTCCGCGGCCTGGCTCGACGCTACGCGTAAGGTGGTCGCCGGCCTGCCCGCGTTTGTCGACGAATTCGAAACGCTGCTGTCATCGAATGAGATTTTGATGGCGCGCTGCCAGGGCGTGGGCATTTTGAAGCCGGAGCTGGCGGTGAACACCGGCGTCACCGGGCCCATGCTGCGTGCTTCGGGGGTCGATTACGACGTTCGCAAGGTCGACCATTACGGCATTTACGATCGCTTCAAATTTCGCGTGCCGCTGGGCGACCATGGCGATGTCTACGACCGGTACATGATGCGCATTCTGGAGATGCGGGAGTCGATCCGGATTATTGAGCAAGCGCTCAAGGAAATTCCCGCTGGACCCATCATGGATCCGAAAGCCAAGATTCGTGGCTTCCGGCCCAAGCCGGGCGAGGCGTACGGCCGCATTGAAGCGCCCAAGGGCGAACTGGGTTTTTATCTCATCAGCGACGGCGGGCCGAATCCCTATCGCTATCGCGTGCGCCCGCCCAGCCTGATCAATCTGACAGTTCTCGAGGATATGTGCCTGGGGCACAATGTCGCCGATGTGGTGCTGATTTTTGGCAGCGTGGATATTGTGCTGGGAGAAGTGGACAGATAGCCGCTAGAAGCTTACGGAGGAACTGGAGTTGCTTGGTGAAGGCATCCTGAAGGGAATGGCGGAGACGGCGAAGAATTTCTTCCTGAGCTACGTCTCCAAAGAACGGCTGACCACTGTGGAGTATCCGGAGGAGCGGATTCCCGCTGTCGAAGCCGCGCGCGTATTTCCCTTTCTCTTGTACGACGGAGCGGACTGGGAGGCCGGCTTGCGTTGCGTGGCCTGCCAGATCTGCGAAAAGGAGTGCCCGCCCAAGTGCATTTACATAGACAAAAGCAAGGACAAGAAGCCGGATTATGTGGGCAAACAGCAGTTCTATCCCACCCGCTTCGATATCGATATTTCGGTTTGCATGAGTTGCCAGATCTGCGTTGAAGTTTGTCCGTTCGAGGCCATCAAGATGGACACCGAATTCGAGCTGGCCACCGACGATCGCTTCGGAGGCCTGCTCTACGATCGCAAGCAGCTGGCCAGATCGAACGAATATTATCACTCGATCCATCCCACCGAGGCTTCAGAAGTTGACGCACGCCTCGGCGAGGAAAAGGCCAAGGTGGAAGCCAAGGCCAAAGCCGCGGCCGACGCTGCCGCCGCCAAACCTGCCGCGCCTGCGCCGCCCGCACCAACGGCCGGAGGAGGAAGCTAGCCGATGGCGAATACGCTCGACCAGATCTTCATCCTCCTGCGCAACTGGCTCGTCGGCTATTTGCCCGCGGCATTGCGTCCCGCCGCCGGCGTTGTGCTCGGCGTCATCGCCATCGTCTGCATCTTTCCCGGCCTCTTCGCGCTGACCACGGTCTTTGAGCGTAAAGGCCTGGGCCGCATCCAGAATCGTCTCGGCCCCAACCGCGTCGGTCCCTACGGCCTCTTCCAGCCCATCGCCGACGGCATCAAGTCGCTTACCAAGGAAGACGTGGTTCCCCTCAGCGCCAACGCGGTGGTGCATTTTCTCGCGCCGCTGGTGCTGGTGGCCACGGTCTTCATGGGCTTCGCCGTGCTGCCCATGGGCCGCAACATGGTGCTGGTCGACATGGACGCGGGACTGCTCTTCTTTTTCGCGATGGGCGCGGCTACGGAGCTCTCGGTCTTCATGGCCGGCTGGTCCAGCCGCAACAAATATTCGCTGCTTGGCGCCATGCGCGCCGTGGCGCAGATGATCAGCTATGAAGTGGTGCTGCTGCTTTCGAGCGTCTCCGTTGTCATGATCGCCGGATCACTCTCACTGCCGAAAATCGTCGATGCACAGAACAGTTACACCGGCATTTTTCCCCACTGGTACATCTTCACGCCCTGGGGACTGGCCGGATTTGTAATGTACGCCATCGCCGCCACGGCGGAGACCAATCGCTCGCCCTTCGATCTGCCGGAAGGCGAATCCGAGCTGGTTGCCGGCTATCACACCGAATACTCGGGCTTCAAGTTCGCGCTTTTCTTCCTCGGCGAATATCTGGCCATGTTCGCCATCTCCGGTCTCGGCACCACGCTCTTTCTCGGTGGATGGTCGGCGCCGTTTTCGTCCCTCGCCTTCGTTCCATCGTGGATCTGGTTCTTCTCCAAGATGATGCTTTCGATCTTCGTCTTTATCTGGATGCGCGGCACGCTGCCTCGCCTTCGCCAGGACCAGCTCATGAACTTTGCCTGGAAGTTTGTTCTGCCCTTCACCCTGCTCAACCTGCTCGTCACCGCCCTCTGGCGCTTCATGGGCGAGGGATGGGAGCGCTGGGTGGTCTGCACGGCAATTCTCGGCGTGGTCTGGGTCGTCATGGGCCGCATTGAAATGCGCAGCGAACACTTCGGCCCCAGGAGCTATCGCTATGCTGAATAGGAGATCGAATCTATGAGAGTCGTCTTCTATCTGATCGCAGCCCTTACCATCGCCGGTGGTCTCGCAGCTGTGCTTCTAAAGAACCTGGTGCACGCCGCGCTCGCGGTCACCGTGGCCTTCGGCGGCCTCGCGCTCCTGTTCCTTTCGCTCGACGCGCAGTTCGCGGGCTTTGCGCAGATTCTCGTCTACATCGGCGCCGTCGCCATCCTCATCGTCTTCGCCATTCTGCTCACGCGCGGTTCCGAGTTGCCCAAAGACGGAGTCTTCA
>JBEKAS010000299.1:0-3772 GCA_050015795.1 Occallatibacter sp.
AAGAGCAGCGAGGGGCCAGATTACTGCGCCCGCGATCAGAATCAGCGCAGCGACCACGAGCAGGAACCAGCGCGGCAAAGAGGAGCGGAGCGGCCGAAGCAAGGACCAGGCCAGCTCAACCAAAACGCAGAAGAGCAGGGTAGAATCGATGATGGTTTGCGCAAAATAGGCACGGAAATAGCTGGCCGGGTGGTATCTGTCAATCAGGAACGCTCCGATGTTGCTCAAGACGTCCCAGACGCAGTACGAGCAAAAAATGGGCAAGGTCCGCCACGCGCGCCGATAGAAGAGCAGCCCGATCAGGGCCGCCTCGACCGCGATGTAGGCAAACCAGAGCGTGATGTCCAGGCTCAAAAGGGGCGCCCTGCCCAAGCGCCATTACGTGATGTACCGAGTCTAGCAGCGATTCAGACGGTTCGCCGCCCGCTCTCGGTAAGAGGCTCCCAAAATGAATTACCCCCGCTTGCAGCGGGGGTAATTGGGAAATCAACCGTTTGTTAATGCCTTACGCCCTAAGCAATAGGCGGCGGCAGCGGGAACGGGCCAGCCGGAATGAAGCTCGTGCTTGGCGGCGGCAGCGGGAACGGGCCAGCCGGAATGAAGCTCGTGCTTGGCGGCGGCAGCGGGAACGGGCCAGCCGGGATGAAGCTCGTGCTCGGCGGCGGCAACGGCATCGGCCCTGCAGGAATTGCATTTGCTGTGCAAGCCGTAACAACAAGCAACGCGAGAATGACGACTTTAAGAATATTCAACGTACCCGGACGCATGGAAAACTCTCCCGGCGGAGGCAATCCGCCCTACAACTTTGCAAGAGAAGGGTACCCCAATCGGGTTATGGAATCTACCACAAAAGTATTATTTAAAATAATTCTTCACCTAAGTAATCGATTGAATCCAACAATAGTAATCAAAATGGCAGTTACTTGGCCCACTTTCGCACCTCATTCGCCTGACAAGATGAGTTTGCGGGGGAGATTCGGGCCGATTTTCCGAAATGAAGGGGGTTGAGAGCGTTATTTAGAAGCAAAGGTCGAAGAATTGGGGCGATAAATAAAGGATGCCCGACCGGTTACCAGTCTCGAAACTTTAGTGCCCTGTGCCAAATGAACAAAAGCCGCTACAGTGGCAACTAAGCTCATA
The DNA here is from genome assembly GCA_050015795.1 of Occallatibacter sp. GTDB lineage: Bacteria > Acidobacteriota > Terriglobia > Terriglobales > Acidobacteriaceae > Telmatobacter. Next base: position 1,141 of record JBEKAS010000299.1, read on the forward strand.
TGAATGGGGCTTTGACTATGACGATTCAAAAAGCAGAAGCGCGGCTTCCGTTCGGTGCGCAAGCCACAGCCAGTGGCCGGCAAGAGGTGCGTTGCGCGGTGCGATTTCCCCTCGCCCTGCCGGTGGTGTTGTCCACCGGAAATGGCGACATTCCAGCTCTCACGCGGAACATCTCCGCCAGCGGTGTGCTTTTCTCTCTGGACAGAGCATTGGCTGCCGGGCAAGACATCCGATTCTCGATGCGCATGCCGCATGCCATCCTGGGCACGCCCCATGACGTTCTGGTCCACTGCACGGGGCGTGTGGTACGCTGCTCCTCAAGCCACAACGAGCATCTCGCCGCGGCCACAATCGACGAATATCGATTTGCGGAGCAGTGAGAGCCGGTTGGCAGGGCAGTGGCCGACTATGGAAATTCTGAACGATCATAACGAGGGCGAGAGCACAGATACTCCTGTAAAGCCCGGCACGATTCGCATGATTCTCGCGGATTCACAAGCGATTTACCGCGTGGGTATACGCAAGGTATTCGCTCTTGAAGACGATATCCGCGTGGTGGCGCAGGCCGATTCGCTGGAGAACCTGCGTGCGGCCATCGAACGCTATCCTACCGACATCGTTCTTCTGGAAGGAAGCATGCTGGCCGGTACGGCCAATGCAATTCCCGAGTTGTTGCGGCTGGCTCCGGATATGAAGCTGATCGTGCAGGCCGTAGCCACCGACGAAAACCACACCGTGGAGCTATACCGGAGGGGCGTGCGCGGCATCGTTTCCCGCTCCATCTCGCCGGATCTGCTGGTGCGTTGCGTGCGCCGCATTGCCGCAGGCGAAACGTGGATCGACAACCAGTCGGTGAACTGGGTGATCGATGCCTATCGCGCGCAGGCCGCCGCCCTGGTAAGCCCGCGCAGCCAGCCTCGCCTTTCGCCCAAAGAGATGTCGATTATTACCTGCATCACCCAGGGCAAGCGCAACAAGGAGATCGCCTTCCAACTGGGAACGACGGAGCAGGTGATCAAGAATTACCTGCGCAAGATCTACGACAAGCTCGGCGTTTCAGACCGGCTGGAATTGGCGCTCTATTGCCTGCATAACAAGATCATCCAGACGGACCTGGACGAAGTGTCGGTGGCGCAAAAGATCGTCGGGGCCTAACGGCTGCATCCGGCGTCGTCCGCCGGGAACCCATCAATCCATACATTTACTCTTTCGGCGGTTCGCCGGCGCAGGCTTGGCGCGCGAGTTCGAGCAGCCGGATCATCTCTGCCAAATCGGCACGGCGCATAGGCCCGAGAAGTTCGATGGGGCCGCGGCGGACAACCGGGTCCATGGTGCGCAGAAGCTCCAGCCCGGATTCGGTAATCTGCGTCAACACAACACGGCGGTCGTGGCGGTCGCGGTGCTGCCGCACGAGCTTGAGACGCTTGAGCCGCGCTAGAAGGCGCGTGATATCGGGCTCCGCGGCGATCATGCGATCGCCAATGGCCGCACAGGGAAGTCCGTTGGGTTCGGCGCCGCGCAAGATCCTCAGAACGTTGTACTGGGTCGAGGTAAGACCCCAGCCACGGATTTTCTGCTGGAGGGCGCGGCTCAGGCAATCCGAGGTGCGAAGCAGGTTGAGAAGTGCCTCTTCTTCCACACTCGAGAAGGGAGGGGCCTGCTGAATTTCGAGCTTCAGGTTTGCCATCGGCGAGGGCTCCAGAGGCCGGCCGCGCTTGCGGATAAGTCCTAAAATCGCGTTCCTTCACAAAACCATCAATGAGACTGGTCCTACTGTTTCACCACTTCGAGCTCGATATCAAGCGCGACGTCGTCGCCAACCATGGCGGCAGGAAACTTGGGGCCGATGCCGAACGCGGTGCGGTCAAGGGATGTGGTAGCGGAAAAGCCCGTATGCACTTTGCCTTTGGGATCGGTCATCGAGCCGTTGGGGCCAACCACATCGAGCACCACGGGCTTGGTGACGCCGTGCAGCGTGAGGTTTCCGGTCACGGTAAGGTGATTGCCGTTCTTGACCACGCTGGTGCTGGTGAATGTAGCCGTGGGCATGGTGGCGATGTCGAAAAAGTCAGGGCTTTTGAGATGAGTATTGCGCTGATCTACGCCGGTATCGACGGTGTCAACGCCGATGGTGGCAGTAACGGTGGACTTGGTGACGTCGGCTTCGTTGTAGACGATGGTAGCCTGCACATTTCCAAAGCGGCCATGAATTTTGGACACGCTCATGTGGATGATGCTGAAGTCGACTTCGCTGTGGTTGGGATCGGAGACCCAGGTGGAGGTTTGCGCGAGGGCAAGGGGCGCCGCGAGGGCCAGAATGCCGGTGAGAATTGCCAGCCGTTTCATATGGGAAAGCTCCTTTTTGAGTACAGGGTCTGCGACCGCCGTGGTGTGTTGGGAGAGCGCCGGACCGCGAGATTTGCGTCTACGCAGGGCAAAGGCCCTCGAGTCATGCTCCCGATAAGATGCACGAGACGAGATGTTCGTTGCAACAATTATTTTTCGAGCTTTCAGCCTTGAGCTTTCAGCTCTCAGCCTCTTCCGTCCCACATGCAAACTCATGCTCCGGCCCGAATCGGACTGATAGCTGAAACCTGAAACCTGTTCTGCTATTCTCGCGCCTATGTCGATT
>JBEKAS010000300.1:0-3684 GCA_050015795.1 Occallatibacter sp.
TCGAGTCTAGCCGGGTTAATCCCCATAAACGCCACTCCCCACCGAACCCGCCCCAAAACTTTTCCCCCGCCGGTTTGCCTATAATTTCCCCCTCCCCGCGCATACTTTTCACATAACCCTTCAATGAGGCAGGGAGCGCGGTTCGACGGACCTCGATCCCTGAAACCCGCCGCCTGTCTCTAACCCCTTTGTTGTCTAATTTCTGCAAGCAACTATATGCCTTTTCAGATATTTACGCGGCAACCCATCGCGTAAAGCCATGAAAACAGAGTATTTGCTTGCAGAAATAGTGGGGGGGAGGGGGGAGGGGCCAGAATGCACTCTGAATGTCGTCACATCATGCCCAGCGGAACCAAGTGCCACGCGGCTGCGCTCCGCGGTACGCCCTACTGCTACTTCCATACCCGCGTGCACCACTTCGCCAAACCCAAACCCGAGCTCAAAAACGCGCCGCTCAAGCTCCCCGTCCTTGAAGATCGCTCCGCGATCCAGTTGGCTCTCGCCCAGATCCTCGACGCCCTCGCCAGTGCGCGCATCGATGCGAAGCAGGCCGGCCTTCTCCTCTACGGCCTGCAGATTGCCTCGACCAATATCTCCGGCGACGCCTCCGTCCCCTCCGACACCGTGATGCATCTTACCCGCACCCGCAACGGCGGCGAGTTGGCGCCCCAGGAATCTGGGTGCGACTATCCCGAAGACTGTAAGCAATGCAAAGGCCGCGACAGGTGTCTCCACTTCCGCCTCGTCCGCGGCCTCAGCGGAGGCATCCACTCCCTCGAAGACCCCGACCTGTATCCCCCTCCCGACGAGGAACAAAAAAGCGACCCAGACCCCGCCTGATCCCGCAGTCCCCTGGCCCAAAACGGTAAGTCGGCTTGTGGTGATCTTTGCGCGTGTGAAGGGTGCGGGGGATGGGCGATTGGGTACGCGACCGTGTTTGGGCGCGGCTGCGCCGCGGACTTGATTTTTCGAAGAATGATGGGCGGCTTCGGCACGACTGAAGTCGTGCCTTTTCACGGCACTATTTATGCAGTTAGTTCTACAGTTCCAGAACGTTGTCTTCGATGGCCAGCCGGACGTTGCCGTCGGATTTGGCCAGGCGGCGGACGGCTTCAGGCTTGTCCACCTTGGCTTTCAGCATCACAAGCGCCACGGGAACGCTGCGCCCGGCGCTCTTGATGGTCTCGACGGCGGTGGCGCGGTCGATATTGCAGGCGCGCATCAGGATGCGAATGCCGCGCTCCACCAGCTTCGAGTTCTGCATGTGCACGTTGACCATCAGGTTCTCGTACACATAGCCCAGCCGCGCCATCGCGCCCGTGGTGATCATGTTCAGGATCATCTTCTGGGCGCTGCCTGCTTTCAAGCGCGTGGATCCGGAGACGACCTCGGGGCCGACCTCGGCCACGATGGTGATGTCGGCGGCGCCAGCCAGAGCAGTTCCGTGGTTGCAGGTGACGGCCGCGGTGTGGGCTCCGCGGGCGCGGGCGTAAGCTACTGCCGCGACCACGTACGGCGTGCGACCCGATGCGGAGACGCCGATCACTATATCCTTGCGCGTGGGACGCCGCCGCGCGATGTCACGCTGGCCCAGCTCTTCGGAGTCTTCATTCACCTCGACCGACGAGGCCAGGGCCTTGGGTCCGCCCGCCATGATGTACTGCACCTGGCCGGGGGCCGTGGAGTAGGTAGGTGGACATTCTGAGGCGTCCAGTGCGGCAATCCGCCCGCTGGAACCGGCGCCGAGATAGATCAACCGGCCGCCGTCGCGCAGGCTGCGCGCCACCTGGTCGATCACTTCAGCGATTTCAGGGATGGCTTTCTTGACCGCCGCTGCGACCTTGGCATCTTCGTGGTTGATGATGCGTGCGATCTCGAGTGCGGATTTCGTGTCGAGGCCCTGGGAGGCCTCGTTCTGGCTCTCTGTCGTCAGTTGTTGAAGCAGTGCGGCCTGGTCGTTGTTGGTGTCTTTTATCCGGGAGCCGGCCGGTTCCTGCATCGTGGTGCTGGGTAGCATCGCGTCAGTCCCCAGCTTTTATTGTATCTATAAAAACACGCAACCTAAAAAAATTGTTCTGCCGTACCCCGCTTTGTAAACCCCAAAAGGCGTCCTAGAGGGCTTCGCGGACGGCGTCATGAAAAAGCGGTCTGGCCTCGCGGATCAATTGGTTCTGGCGATCCGGCCAGGTGCGATTGGTGAGCAGAACGACGGCGACAGCCGCGTCCAGATCGATCCATAATGAGCAGCCGCTATAAGCCAGATGCCCGATGGAATGCCGCGCAAAATGCTTGCCGGTAGACGAAGGCTCCGATGGCGTGTCCCATCCCAGCGCACAGGAACTGCCCTCGGGCGGTTGCTGTTCAGCAAAGCGTTCCAAAACGGCCGGGTCGAACAGGGAGGGATTTTCTCCGTAGCGGGCTGGTTTTGCGCTGCGCAGGATTGCCCCGGCGAAGCGCAAAAGGTCAGGGGCATTGGAGAAGAGCCCCGCATGTCCTGCCACGCCGTTCAGAACCCATGCATTCTCGTCCTCGACCTCGCCCTGGATGCGGCGATGACGGAAGGTCAGGTCTTCTTCTGTCGGCGGAATGGCGAGCCGCATTGCCGGCGACGGGCAGAATCCGGTGGCTGCCATACCCAATGGCTGAAATACTTCGCGGCGCGTCCAGGAAGCAAGGTCTGCTCGAATCAGCACATCAAGCGCCTTGCCGAGAAGGATGAAGCCGGGGTCGGAGTACTCAGCGCGTGTGCCCGGCGCGGCCTGGAGCGGCAGCTCGAGGCAAGCTTGGAAGATTGCAGCGGGCGTGGTCGCAGTCCGGAAAAACTCCACGTATCCCGGTAAACCGGAGTTATGGGCCAGAAGATGCTGCAATGTGACGGTGCGCGCCAAATCTCCGGGTGCCCGCCCGACCACAAAGCCGGGCAGCAGTTCGCCCAGCGGCGTTTCCAGTTCGAGTTGCCCGCGCTGGACGAGGAGCATCGCCGCAGCTGTAGTCGCCACAACCTTGGTCAAGCTCGCCACGTCATACACGGTCTCGGCGGCAACGGCGGGCGCGTTTTCTTCATAAGTGAAGCGCCCCATAGCCCCCTGGAGCACGACGTCATCTCCCGCCAATACGCCAAATGCGCAGCCCGGGAAGGCTCGCGCCGCTATGGCGTCCTCCAGGATCCGGAGGGCAGCGGCAAAACGGCCGGCCTTTCCGAAGGGTTTCTCAGCAGCTGGATGGCTTTGAGAGGTCATCGCTTTCTCGTAGGGTAACGCGCGCGGCTCTGGCGAAGTGCAGGCTCCTTTACTTTTCAGCGCCGCCGGTGCGATTTCAGGCTATCCTTGTGTCCGAGAGCGCCGTCTATTCCATGGGAGGTTCATATGGCACCGCTGCGCGGATGGTTGCGGGCAGTCTGTTTCGTGGGCCTTATCTCCGTTAGCACCGGCTACGGCATCGCCCAGACCGCAGGCCAGCCTGACGCAGCGCCTGCCGTTCCGCCGCCGGCCGCGGCACCACCTCCAGCCACGCCTGCCGTGAGTCCCTCCGGGCAACCCGCGGCGCCAGAGGCGCCCGCTGTCGAACCAGCCGCCCCGGCAAAGAAAACCTACACCGTGCCTGCGGGCACCAAGGTTCTTTTGCAGCTGAAGAGCGCCGTCAACACCAGGAGCGCCAGGCCGGGCGACGGCGTCTACCTGATCT
>JBEKAS010000301.1:0-3654 GCA_050015795.1 Occallatibacter sp.
TCACTTGCAGCTCCGCATGAATTGTATACGCGGCCGTCGCGAGCGCAGTTCCGCGCAGCGCATTCGTGTGCCGGCGTTTTGGTGGTAAGCTGGTCAGCAATTCATCCAGCGAGGTGCTCATGGTGCTGCGAGTTTGTGCCAAGGAGTCCGCTGTCCGCTTTCTTACGGGCCTGGTTTTTGTTTTTGCCGCCTGCGGGTTTGCGGCAGGCGGCGCAAGCGCGGTGCAATGCGCCGTGGCGCGCCACGCGCCGCTCTCGGACGCCGACAAGGCGTACCTTGCGTCCGATTACAAGAAGGCCGAGGATCTTTACCGCGCGCAACTTGCGTCCAGTCCCGGCGACCCGGTATCGACGCAAGGGCTTGTCCACACGCTGCTGCGGGACGAAGAGATCCCGGAGGCCGCCGACGCCGTCCAGGCCGCGCTGGCCGCTGCGCCCACGTCTGCTGCCTTCATCGAATTACGCGGCGAAGTGGAATACCGCCAGGGCGAGCCATGGACCGCCGGCCGCTCGGCCACTGATTCGTTGAAACTGGACCCGTGCAACCCGCGCACCCGGCTTCTGCTGGCCGACATCTATCGGCTCAACTCGTTCTACGCTTCGGCGCGCACGAGCGTTCTCATGGCTCATCAACTCGATCCCGGCGATCCCGAGATCCTGATGGCGTGGATCAGCACGCTACCTCTCAAAGAGCGTATTGCGGAATTGCAAACTTATCTGGCCGCGCCGCGCGGCAACGATGCGGACGAAAAGCGCCAGCTTCAGGAGTTTCTGGACGACTTGAAAAAGCTGGAAGCAGAGCCGCAAAAGCCCTGCAGTCTCGTGTCGCAGATTACTTCCACTCGCTTGCCTATCGAAAGCATCATCAAGGACCCCCATCAGATGGACGGCTGGGGCAGCCTGCCGAGCCATTCAATTAATTTCGCGGCCGTGGGGCTCGATGTAAAGCTCAATAACCACTCGTCCCAGATGCAAATCGACACCGGCGCAGATGGTCTGGTGGTGACGAACGCAGTCGCGAAGCGTGCCGGCCTGCGAACCTTCTCGCAAGGCGAAGCCGGCGGGATTGGCGACGAAGGCAATCGGAAGGCCTACACCGCTTTTGCCGATTCTATCCGCATCGGCGATCTCGAATTCCAAAACTGCGCAGTGGAGGTAGTCGACTCCGTAACCATGCCATCCGGCGCCGATGGCCTGATTGGCGCCGATGTCTTCTCTGATTTTCTGGTTACGCTTGATTTTCCGATGCGCCAGGTACTGCTGCAGCCGCTTCCTCCGCTGCCGGGACAAAGCGCCGCTGCAGATGTCAAACTCGACACCGGCCATGAAAACCTAAACGATTCCGGCGAGGACGCGCATGCGCAGGCCGCGCCGGCCGCAGGAACAGTAGCACCCGCTGCGCCTAAGCCCGCCGGCCGCGGACTCTATGATCGCTACATTGCTCCGGAGATGAAGGATTACACGCAGGTCTATCGCGTCGGCCACGATCTTCTTATTCCTACGCAGCTCAACGGCACAAAGGTCAAGCTCTTCATCCTCGACACCGGCATGTTTGCCACCACCATTTCTCCGCAAGCCGCGCGCGAATTCACAAAGATCGATGGCGACAGCCCGATCGATGTGCGAGGCCTCAGCGGCAACGTCAAGAGGACGTACTCCGTCAGCGATATCGTCTTCCATTTCGCCGATATCTCGCAGAAGGTCTCGGATGCCGTCTCATTCGACACTTTGAAAACTTCGAAAAGCATAGGCATGGAAGTATCGGGTTTTATCGGCGCAACCGCGCTGCGCCAATTGACCATCCACATCGACTACCGCGATGGTCTGGTCAAATTCGACTACGACCCGAAACGCGGATATAGATATTGAGCGCACTCATGTCAAAGCGCCGGCGTTGCGGCGTGCGGTGCGCTGCAGGGGTCGGATTGCCTCGATGGATGTGCCATACTGGGCTTGTCTTTGCATCTCTCACGCGGAGTGGGGAACGAGAAAAGTGCCCGGCAAACCCAACCCGGAATTTTTGCGCCGCGCCATTGCGCTGGCCATCGAGAACGTGGCTGCGGGCAAGGGAGGGCCGTTTGCGGCGGTGATCGTGCGCGACGGTAGGATTGTGGGCGAGGGCGCGAATTCCGTGACGGCGACCAACGATCCGACGGCGCACGCCGAGGTGAATGCCATTCGCGCCGCCGCTAAAGCGCTGGGAACTTTCACGCTTGCCGGCTGCGAGCTTTACACCAGTTGCGAGCCTTGCCCCATGTGCCTGGCGGCCGCGTACTGGGCGCGGGTTGACGCCGTGTACCACGGCGCCAGCGCCGCCGATGCGGCCCGCGCCGGATTTGACGACGCGTTTCTCTACGCGGAACTCAAGAAAGACACGGCCGACCGCAAGCTCCGGGCAACGCAGTTGTTGGGCGAAGAGGCGTGGGCCAGCTTTGCCGCGTGGATCGCGTCACCGAATAAGGTCGAATACTGAGCGCTCTCGATTATGTTCGGGCGACAGTTCGGCTCGGGTGGCTCTGCCGGCCGAGAGTTGCCAGCATCAGCAAGCCCTGGAGCACAAGCACAATCGCGATCACGAAAACGAAGCCCTCAAAATGAGCGGCGCGCGCATTGCGAAGGAAGCTGAACACTCCCAAGCCGATGAGGGCCGCTGCTGCCGCCCACAGCCAACGTTCACTGCGCACGCCAAGATGCAGCAGGTGCACCAGCAGCGTGGCCAGGCCGGCTGCTGCAATGAGCATTGCGACAATGGCGCGGACTTCGAATCCAGGATGACGCAACAGGCACTCCATGAATGCCAGCCAGCAGCCGCACAGCAGAGTGACTGCCGAGGTCAGGGAAAGTAACTTCGTCATCGTTCCTCCTTCTCCAATGCACCGTCCTGCGATGCTGGAGATCTGGTGCCAATACCAAAGGTCGGCTCGCAGCCGGCCAAATTGCGGCGCATGGAATTCCGTATACTCCTCATGCAGGTCACCGGTCACGGTTTCACGATCGCGCGCCGGCAGCAGCCGCCTCAGCAGGAATTCCAACCCTCGGGGCGGAGCGTGATGATTCATGACTTCACCCCAACGGGCAGCTTCACGCCTTGCCACATTTTCGTCAGGGTTTTTTGCGCGTCGGCAAGGACGCGCTTCCCCGCGGCTGCAACCATGTAATAGCGGCGGGCGCGGCCTCCGCGGATCGCCGTGCCTGGCGCCAGCTTCGAATCGACGAACCCACGCTGTTCCAGGCGATCTAAAGTGGTGTAAACGGCCCCCGCCACCACGCTTCTCTCGAGCGAGACCTGAACCTGGCGCAGGATCGCTCGACCGTATGCATCCTCACCCAGGCGCAGGATCGAGAGCAGTACCGCTTGCTCAAATGTCCCTAACAAATCCGCCATGCCTACAATGTAGGCATAAGGCGGGCTCGGAGTCAAGAGATAAGATTTGACCTACTCGCTGCGTGCGAAAAAACCAGAACGGTCCATGGTTCATCGAGGACATGATCGACGACTGAGCATTTCGGTAGTGGGTCAGTTTGAAAAAACTTTCCCTCAGGGGCTTTACAGGCTGCGGAAAAAGGCCCGATTCTCGCTTCGTTTTTTCCGTCGGAGCGGATTTTTCGCCGTTCTTAGCTCGTTTTGCCGCGGGTTCTTCTCTTCGTTTTGTGT
>JBEKAS010000302.1:0-3573 GCA_050015795.1 Occallatibacter sp.
GCGGCGCGGACCGGCCGGATTGGCGACGGCAAGATCTTTATCAGCCACGTCGACGAGGCGATTCGCATCCGCAACGACGAGCGCGGCGAAAACGCGCTGTAAGCGGATGCATGCGGCGCCGGGTTGCGCCGTGCGTCTTGAAGACTGCGCTGCGCCGGTGCGCGAGGACTGTGCCGGCCCGGATTGCGGCGGACGCCCATTGCGCGCATGCTCGCCAGCGGCGCGACGATAAAACCGACACCCGTTTTGCAGGCAGAAGCGGCTGCGCACGCCGCGGTTCGTCTGGCTCTTGTTCTGAGAGAGCGCAGTGTTTTAGTGTGTCGATGCAGCAGTAACCATCAGCAAAGGAAGAACGCACATGATTCCCCGGTCCGTCTACCTGGTTGCCGCGATATTCGGCGCGGCCTCGTGCCTGGCGGCGCAGGACACGCGCACCGTGATCGAGCCATTTTTCCCGCAACTTTGCACCACCCTGGACGCGCAAATCGAGAACCACGGGCACACGCTGGCGCCGGCCGACGAGCAGAAGCTCGACACTGCGCGCATTCAAAAAGCTATCGACAAATGCGGCAAGGGCCGCGCCGTGCTGCTGCACGTGAATGAGACGAACAATGCATTTCTGAGTGGGCCGCTGGAGCTGCGCCCCGATGTGACGCTGATCGTGGGAGTGGGCGTGACGCTTTACGCCTCGCGGGATCCCGCGGTTTTCGCGGTTTCGCCGGGAAGCTGCGGCATTGTGAGCCACGAAGGGGGTCGCGGCTGCAAGCCGCTGATTTCGGTGGATCACGCGCCCGACTCGGCGATTATGGGAGACGGCGCGATCGACGGGCGCGGCGGGGAGAAGATACTGGGCTCGCAGTATTCGTGGTGGGACCTTGCGCAGCAGGCACGCGACGGCGGCGCCCAGCAAGTGCCGCGGCTGATTGTGGCCAACGATTCCGACAACTTTACTCTCTATCGCATTACGCTCAAGAACTCGCCCAACTTTCACGTGAGCTACAACCACGGCAACGGCTTCACGGTGTGGGGCGTCAAGATCGACACGCCGCAGCGGAAGACCGACGCGCCGGAGCCGCTGTCCCGCAACACGGACGGCATCGATCCGGGCAACGGCACGAAAAACGTGACCATTACGCACAGCTACATCCGCAACGGCGACGACAACGTGGCCATCAAGGGCGGACCGGGCGGGGCAACGAACATGACCATCAGCCACAATCACTTTTACTGGGGCCATGGCATGTCGATCGGCAGCGAGACCAATGGCGGAGTGAGCAAAATCCGCGTCTTCGATCTTTCGCTGGACGGCACCGATGCCGGCATACGGATCAAGTCGAACGGCTCGCGCGGCGGCCTGACCCAGGACGTGGTCTACGACGATTTGTGCATCCGCAATTCGCCGAACCCGATCTCGCTGGACACGGCGTATTCGGCGAACGGCCCGCTCGAGGGCAATTCTCCGCCCACCATGCGTAACATTACGCTGCACAATGTGCGGGTGAGCGGCGGCGGCAAGATCACTTTCAACGGCTACGGGCACGATTACCGGATCGCGGCCACGCTCAGCGGCGTACAGATTACCGACGACGCGACGTATACCTATCAGGTGGACCACGCCGACGTAACGCTCGGTCCCGAGCCGACCAACCTGCAACTGCCTGCGGGCCCAGATGCGACGAACAACGATGCGACGGTGAAGGGTACGCCGGCGGAGGGCAACCCGGCCTCGTGCGCGGACAAGTTTGTGCCGTTTCCGGAATAGGGCAGGAAGCGAGGCGCCCGGCTCGGGTTTGTGCGATCCCACCCATTTGCAAAGAACGCGAAAGGATGGGGCACGCTGTAACGCGGACGGGGACGTCCGCGTTACAGCCGGCCGGGAGGCCGGCGCTACATCGGAGGTGCAGATGCTGGCGATCGCTGCCCAAGTCCGCGGCGATTCTGAACCTGCACAACGAAAACCTCCTGCCTCCGGCGTTTATCGCTTATTCTTGTAGCAACCCCTTCTTGCTTCGGCAGGCCAAGCAAACAACCCTATGAGTGCAGTCGATTTGGCAGTGGACGATCTTCGGGAGCAGTATATGCGGGAGATGGCGCTGGTGCGCCAGACTTGCGATCGCACTGGAGACGGCACGGCGGCCATCCGGCGGCGATCCGCGGTGGTGGACCGCATCCTGATTGAGATGTGGCGCCGGGCGTTCGCCGATTTGCCTACGCAGAACGTGGCTCTGCTGGCGCTGGGCGGTTATGGACGCAAGGATCTCTTCCCCTATTCGGACATCGATGTGCTGTTCGCCTTTGCCGACGATAAGACCGAGGAGCATTCGCGAGAAGCGGTGCGGGCCATCATCCAGGGCATGTGGGACATCGGCCTGCGGGCCAGCCCCAGTTCCCGCACCGTGAAAGAAGCCGGCCGGTTCGATCCCGACAACCTGGAGTTCACTCTGGCCACGTTAGACCGGCGCTTTCTGGCCGGCCAATTTCCGCTTTACCAGCAGCTTCACCAGATCACTTTCCCCGGCCTGGTGCTGAGCGAATGGTCGACCATTACGCAAAAGCTGGGCGAGGTTGCCCGCGCGCGGCACGCCAAATTCGGCAACACCATCTTTCATCTTGAGCCGAATATCAAGGACTGCCCTGGCGGTTTACGCGACTACTCGCTCGCCGTCTGGTTCGCGGTGCTGTTCCACTTGAAAGAGACGAAGGAGTGGCCGCGGCAACGCGGCGGAGTGTTTCAGAGCGCGCGCGGCGATGCGGAAGCGGCATTCGACTTTCTGGCGGCGGCGCGATGTTTTCTGCATTTCCGGCACGGGCGCGACGACAACACGCTGGACTGGCAGTCGCAGGACGAGGCCGCGGCGCGATCGATCGGCCTGGAGACGCGCGGCACGGCCGATCCCTCCTACTGGATGCGCACCTATTACCGGCATGCGCGCGTGGTGTATCGCCGCGCGGCGTTGCTGATGGAACATCTGCCGGCGCCGGTGAGCTTCTACCGCCAGTTCCGGCGGCGGCGCACGCCCATCGCGGGGACCGATTTCCTGCTCGACCAGGGCCGCATTGACATTCAGCCCGGGGCGCAGTTCAACGACACCGCAGCCATCCTGCGCATCTTCTCGCTGATGGCCACGCACGGCTACACGTTGTCGCAAGCGGCCGAGGATCGCATTACGGACGCGTTACCGGTGCTGGCGATCTCGATTCCCGAAGGGCCCTACCTGTGGAATGCGCTGCGCGAGGTGCTGCTGGGGCCCCACGCGGCTCATGCCCTGCGAACGATGCACGCCCTGGGAGTTCTGGAGATGCTGATCCCGGAGTTTCACGGCATCGATGCGCTGGTGATCCGCGACAGCTATCACCGCTACACCGTCGACGAGCACACGTTTCTGACCATCGACAACGTGCACGGATTGCGCCAGCCGGGGCACGACTACGAGCAGCGTCTGGCCCAGCTGCTGCCTGAGATCGACCGGATGGATCTGTTTTTGCTGGCGCTGCTGCTGCACGACACGGGCAAGGCGCGGCGCACCGGCGAGCATGCTGTGCAAAGCGTGGAGTTGGCCGACAGTTTCCTGG
>JBEKAS010000303.1:0-3547 GCA_050015795.1 Occallatibacter sp.
GTCAATGAATCCAAATGTGGTTCAGAACAGAACAAAGGAGGGGATTGTCCTGAACTGGGACACGTCGTGCGGACCGTAGGAGGGAGGTTCGGGGGAAGGCAGAAAGAGCGCGGTTCTCACCGCGCTCTCAAGTTGATCGGCACTGCTTTTTGCCGGCGCCTGCCTCACTGGCGCGGCGCAAAGTAGCCCTTCTTGGCGCGCACCTGATAGCGGCGATCGTAGCAATATAAATAAATCGTTCGGAACGCGCCGTCGGTCCTGAAGTCCGCCGGCGTGTAGACCAGCGCGTACTGGCTGCGCAGCTCCTCTTCGATACTCTTGAAACTCACCGCCATATCTTCCACCGAAGGAGGGAAGAAGACCTCGCCGCCGGTCTGTTCGGCCAACTCCTGCAGTACCTTGTCGCCTTCGCCGCGGCTGGGCGTCCAGTTGGTGCTGATGGCGTAGATGATGGTCTCGGCGCGCTCGCATTCCTTGATGGCTTCGGGCATATACACGCGGCTCTGGTTGTCCTCGCCATCGGAGACCAGGATGATGGCCTTGCGCACCGGCTCAGGGCCGCGCTCGGTCAGCAGCTTGTCGCGGCAGGCAACATAAAGGGCGTCGAAGAGCGCCGTGCCGCCCCCAGTGCGCAGTTTGTTGATGCCCGTCTCCAGAGCGTCCTGGTCATTGGTCCAGTCCGCCGACACCGTGGGCGTCTCATCGAATCCCATCACGAAGGCGCGGTCGTTCTTCGCCCGCAGCACCTGCAGCAGGAATTCGGTGGCCGATTGCTGCTCAAACTGGAAGCGGGATTTGATGGAACTGCTGGTGTCGATGAGGATGCCCACGCGCAGCGGCAGATTGATCTGCTGATGGAACGAGTTCACCTTGGCCGGCGCTTTCTGGTCGTCGAGAAGCGCAAAGTCGCTCTGATTCAGGTTGGGAATGTAGTGCCCGTGCCGGTCGTTGACCGTAAAGATGAGGCTGACCTCGTTCACGGTGGTGCGGATGGTCGGTGTCCCCACATCGGTCGGCGCGCCATTCTGGTCGGTCTGCGCGGGTGTGGCTGGCCCGGACGCGGGTTGCCCGGCTGCCCCCTGAGCGGGTGATCCGCTAGGGCTTTGCGGGGAAAGGCTGGCGACGGAGGCCGCGGCAAGAAACATAGCTGCAAGCGCGATCAGGAGAGTGCGTGAGCCCCGCTGGCGGAGCTCTGCCGTTGGGGTGAAATGTTGCTGGGTCATCACGTCCCTATTTTAACAATCCCGCAGTTGCCCGTGGGGAGGTCGTCGTGGTGGAGGTTCTCACTCGGTTAATGCAGGTAGTTTGGGCGCGCGCTTTCGCTGTCATGCGGATTCCAGATGGTCAAGGAAGGCGTTCAATTCCGGGGGCAGCGGCGCCTCTAGCCGGAGCGGTTTGCCGGTGAGCGGATGCGTGAGTTCGAGCCTGGCCGCGTGCAGGAAATTGCGGCCCAGGCGGAGGGTTTCCGGCTCGGACTTCCACCCCAGCGACGAAGACCTGTCGCTGGGGGCCCCGGATTTCCGTCGCGCCGCGCGCGAAGGCGCTGCCTGCATCGCTCGCTGGTCGCGCAATTGTGCCACGCCGCCATAGATCGTGTCGCCCACCACAGGATTCCCGATTGACGCCATGTGCACGCGGATCTGGTGCGTGCGGCCGGTCTCAATGCGCACGCTGACCAGGGTGAATTTTCCGAAGCGCGTCTCCAAACGCCGCAGCACCTGGTAATGTGAAACCGCGGAGTGCGCATTTTCGCTGGGGCGCGTAGTCATGCGCGTGCGCCGCACCGGATCGCGGCTCACCGCGGCGCTGATGGTGCCTTTTTCGCGCGCCACCGCGCCATGCACCAGCGCAATGTAGGTCTTTTCCACGCGGTGCCCGGCAAACATCGCACCCAGGGCCGCGTGGGCGCGATCGTTCTTGGCCACCACGATCAATCCGCTGGTTTCCTTGTCGAGACGGTGCACAATGCCCGGCCGCAGCTCGCCGCCCGTCGACGAGAGCGCCTGGAAACGATGCAGTAAAGCATTCACAAGCGTCCCGCGGCTGCGCGCGTCGTCGCTGGCGCCCGATCCCGCATGCACCATCATCCCGGCGGGCTTGTTCACCACAGCCAGGTCGGCGTCTTCGTAGACTACATCCAGCGGAATCGCCTCCGGCACCGCTTTGAGCGGCGCGGGATGCGGCTCGCCGGTGATGGTAATGCGCTCGCCGCCGCGCAGCTTTAACGAAGCCTTGTGCGGCTCGCCGTTCACGAGCACGTCACCCTGGTCGATGAGCATTTGTACGCGCGAGCGGCTCACGCCCTCGAGTTGAGTGGCCAGAAAATGATCGAGGCGCTGGCCGTGCGCTTCCGCGGGTACGTCGACCGTGCGCGCGGCGCTCATGCGCAGCCGCCATCTTCGATGGCAGACGCGGCTTTGCGTTCGCGCAGCACCAGGGCCCCGGCAATCACCAGCAGAATGGCGGCAATCTGCGGCCCGTCGAGCGCTCCGTCGAGCAGCGCGCCACGGCCTGCGGGATCGCGCCAGAGTTCGGTGATATAGATTGCGGCGCCCAAGCCCATCAAACCCAGGCCGGCTACGTCGCCTTTGCGGCGCTCGGCCGGCAACCAGACCAGCAGAAACAAGGCGAGGGTGAGAAACGCAAGGGCGGCATAGGCCTGCACGGGATGCAGCGGAACCCCGAGCGGCGCGCCGCTCCAGATGGCAGCCAGCGGATTGGTGTAGGTGACAGCCCAGTGCACGCCGGTTCCCGCCTCGACGCCGTAACCCGATCCCGAAGCCAGCGCGCCCAGTTGCTCGAAAGCCAGGCCCAGAGCCAGTGGCGGGGCGAGCGCATCGGCCGTGGCGCCGAGCGGCAGTTTGCTGTGCCGTGCATACCAGAGAGCGCATCCCGCGCCCGCCAGCGCACCTGTCCCGGCCAGCAGCGGATGATGCACCATCGCCAGTTCCAGCAGCCACGCGGGATGCAGGCGCAACGCGCTCCAGTTCACGACGACGAGCAGCAGCCGCGACGCGGCCAGCGCCGCAAACAAACTCAGAATGCAGAGATTCCACACCTTGCCCGCGTCGAGATCTGTGTCGCGGCCGGCCATGCGCGCGGTGCGCAGCACGAGCCCCAGCGCCAGCAGCACGCCCAGCGCGGTGACCGCGCCGTAGGACGGAATGAGAACGGCCCCGATGTGAAGGAGGACTGGATGCATTGCTAAACAGGATAAGGGATGGGGCGGTCAGGCGGAGAGAATGCCATTGTTTGAGCTTGAGCAGGCCGACCACACAGGGGCTCAAGCCCGGCTTCTTTTCCTCTTTATCGGCCTCGGCACGACTGAAGTCGTGCCCTTTCGCGACGGCTCACTCTGCCGTTAATTGGGTCGCCACGGCAATGGAAAAGTAGAATCCGACCCACTGGGCCGTGAGCAATGCGCTGGTGAACCCGTCCTAAGACGGTGGAGCTCTCCGCGGTTCATTAGGCATTCCGGACTGGCGGACACGGCACACAGAACCGATTGTCGAGTTGAGCCCCTGTTCATTGAATGTTGGTTCAACCA
>JBEKAS010000304.1:0-3408 GCA_050015795.1 Occallatibacter sp.
CACGGTCGCTGAACTGAAGGGCAAAGGAGCGGAGTTCCGCGGCGAAGTTCAGGATCACGGGTACGGACTCGTGGTCATGATGGCCGTACCTGGCGCGGACGACATCATGCTTTACGAGCCCAGGCATCCGCTGGCGTATAGCCTTTGACCGATTGAAGGGGTAGCTAACTCACTCCCACCTTTCACCCTTCGCAGGGCATCGCTCAAATTAGGACGCTACCGGCGGGCCGGGAAAATCGCATTTCTGCTGCCTAGGCATTTACAATGGCGTCTATGCACCGGGTGGCAGAATACAGTGAGTCCGCCGCCCAGGCGGTTGCCGACATTATGACTACAAGACTGCTTCGTACATTCGCGGCATGCGTGCTCAGCACGATGCTGCTCGCGGGTAACACCCTGGGGCGCGCCCAGGCCAACCAGCCGGCCAGCCCCTATGGCGGAACGGTGGCCGAGGGCATCATTGCCCGCGTGAACGATCAGATCATCACCCAGTCGGATTACAACCGCGCCATGGCCGATATGGACCAGGTGGGCCGGCAGCATAAAGAAACGATGCAGGAGATCTCCGCAGCGCACAAGGATCTGCTGCGCGACCTGATTGACCAGCAACTGTGGCTCTCCAAAGGCAAGGAGCTGAACATCACCGGCGAGACCGAGCTGGTGAAGAGACTGGACGAGATTCGCAAGCAATACAACCTGGAGACCATGGACGACCTGGAGAAGGCCGCCCGGGAGCAGGGCGTCTCGTTCGAGGACTTCAAAGCCAACATCCGTAACCAGATCGTCACGCAGGAAGTGATGCGGCAGGAGGTTGGCGAACACATCCAGATGACGCCGGGCGAGGTGGAGCGCTACTACGAGGCGCACAAGGAAGATTACGCGCAACCAGAGAGCGAGCGGCTGGGCGAAATTCTGGTTTCCACCGGAACGGGCGCCGACGATCCCGCCAAAGTGGCTGCGGCCAAGGCCAAGGCCGACGATATCGAGGCGCGGCTGCACGCAGGCGGCGACTTTGCGCAACTGGCGCGTAGCTTCAGCGACGGCCCCACGGCGTCGGAAGGCGGCGATCTGGGCCAATACAAGCGCGGCCAGCTGGGCAAGCTGCTCGAGGATCAGACCTTCAATCTCAACTCCGGCCAATACACCGATCCCATCCTCACGCGGCAGGGTTACATCATCCTGAAGGTGGTGCAACACACCCCGGGCGGACCGCGGCCCTTCAAGGATGTGACGCAGGATGTGGAAGAGGCCTACTACATGAGCCGGATGGAACCGGCGATCCGCGATTATCTGAACAAGATGCGCGACGAGGACTTCATCCTGATCAATCCGGGATATACGGATTCCGGCGCGACCTACGCCGAGCTGCATCCCAGCATTGCCTTCAGCGCCTACGTACCGCCCGCGCCCAAGAAGAAAGCCAAGGTAGAGAGGACGCGGTTCCGCGAGAGCACGCGCACCTTCCGGCAGAAATCGGGAGCGGCTGCGCCGGCGCCGGCCGCGGATGAAAATGCGGAGCCGGCAACCGCACCAGCGGCATCGCCCGCCTCCACAAAGAAGGGCAAGAAGGGCGAACAAGGCACGGAAAAGCCCGGCAAGAGAGAGAAGATTCGTTACGGCCAGGCACCGCGCGAAACGCTGCCCACGGCATCGGCGAATTCGTCCACAGAGAACGCCGGGGCGCTGCCGGAGACGGCTTCCAACGCGGAGCAGCCGGCCAATCCGCTGGAACCCACGGCGCCTACCAGGAAGACGCGATTCAGCGCGCGCGCGCGCGAGCCCAAGAAGCCAAAGGGGAGCGGCGCGCCGGGCGATGCGCTGGCGCCTGCGCCGCCGGATGCCGCGGAAGTGGCCGACCGGCAGACGCAGTCGGCTCCTTTGGGGCTGAGCGGGACCACCGCGCAGACCAAGAAGAAGAAAAAGGCCTCTGAGACAACGGCCGAAAAAACGCGCATGTCGCAGCAAAAAAAGAACCAGACCGACAATGGGCCGAAGCCGGTCGTGCAGCCTACGCCGATTCCGCCGGTGCCGGGAGCTCCCGCGCCCGCTCCCTCGCAGGATGCGCCCGCGCCGCAGCCGCAGCAACCGCCGCAGCAGTAGCGCTCAACAGCAGCCAACACCATCGCAACGGGCCTGGGAGATGCTCCCAGGCCCGATGCATTTCGGGAGCTCCGCCGCGTAGTGGGTCAGTTTGAAATTTGGAGAGGTTCTTAGGCTTGCCCAATGCGTTCAATTTCGCACGCAAGCAGTGGATAGCAGAAGTTGACCAAAAAGTGATCGAAGAATCCGTTCATTCCGAGAAGTCCACCAATTGGCAACCCTTCTTTAAAGGCGGCCTGGATATCGATGGGACCGCCAGGAACATAGAGGCGTACTGGATGAATCCAAGCGTCTGATGAACCAGCGATTCCCTGAGTTCTCTCGTAGTCGCCCTTCTGAAGGTCTAGCCCAAGGTATCGACCGATGTCTGCGTGAAACATGCACCGTGACGCGCCAGAATCTATGATGGCTTCAAATCTTTTTGTTCGGGGGGCGTTTGGGGCAGTCAAAGCGAGTTGCACATTCAGCATTGCTGAATAGGCGGGCGTTCCGTATTTGTCCTTCGGGAAAACTTTATAAGCGATCTTCACTGTGCGCTAACGGAGATTGGCTCCCATGCCGGAGGGGTCTTCAGGATAATGGGATCATCCTCACCAGCAGCATCGCTCAGGTCCGAAACTTCAGAATAAGTCTCGCCGACCGCGATAATGCGAGATTCGTCTTCGGATATTGCGATCCACTTGTTGAGCGGAGCAGACCGCAATGTAGCAAGACGAATTTTGTCTTGAGGAGACATAAATTCACCTCATTTCTTAGATGCTAAAGGCTAATCGGCAGATTCCAGGCTGTCAACAGTACATTTGTGGCAGTTCCCTAGGCTAGTAGTTCTACCAGTGCCTCTTTAGCCCAAATGTAATCCGAGACACCAGCTTCCATCGCAGGTGTGACCGTAACCGTTTGAGGCACTACCGGCGCGGTGGATGGTTTGGCTAGTGGGGCCAATTGCGTTAATCTTCTCGGCAGAATGAAAGACATTTATGTTTCCGATCTCATGGGCTTCGACGAAGGAAAGCTATTCGACGGCTTCTTCCTGGTTCTGGCCAAGCAGCAGCGGACAACCAAGCAAAACAAGGCGTACCTGAACCTGATGCTCGGTGACAAGACCGGCCCCATCGAGGCGCGCGTGTGGGAGCTGACGGATCCGCGCATTACTAAGGATTTCAATCGTGGCGACATGGTCAAGGTGCGGGGCAGCATCTCGCGCTACGAGGATCGCGCGCAGATGAAGGTGGATCAACTGCGCAAGGCGCAGGCGGGCGAGGCCGACAAACTGGACATGCTGCCCGCCACCAGCCAGGACGTGGGCGC
>JBEKAS010000305.1:0-3343 GCA_050015795.1 Occallatibacter sp.
CGCGGTCATCCTCTTCGACGAGATCGAAAAAGCGCACCCCGACGTCTTCAACGTGCTGCTGCAGGTGATGGACGACGGCCGCCTGACCGACGCCAAGGGCCGAACAGTTGATTTTAAGAACACTGTGCTCATCATGACTTCGAACCTGGGCGCGGCCATGCTTGCCGGCGAGGCGCTCAAGACCGAACACGATCGCGACAGCAACGCCAATATTGAAATGGTGCGCGAGAGCGTGATGCGCGTCCTGCGCGAGCACTTCCGGCCCGAGTTCCTCAACCGCGTGGACGACATCGTTATCTTCCGCCCGCTGGGCAACGCGCAGTTGAGCAAGATTCTCGACCTGCGCCTGAACGAGGTGCGCAAGCTGCTTGAAGACCGAGCCATCTCGCTCGAGCTCACCGAGCCCGCGCGGCAGTTGATCCTCGCTTCCGGCTCCGACACGGCCTACGGCGCGCGTCCGCTCAAGCGTGCGCTGCAGCGCATGGTCCAGGACCCGCTGGCCATCAAGATCCTCGACGGCGAAGTCCTGCACGGCGCGCACGTCAAGATCGATGTCGACCGCAAGTCGAACCAGTTGAAGTTCGAACCCATGGGACGAGAAGCGATGGCGTAAGGGCAGCAAGTCAGCAGGTCAGCGAGTCGGCAAGTCAGCGCAAAAGAAAACAGGCTCCGCAGCCGCGGAGTCTGTTCTTCTTTTAGGGGGCGTCTACTGCCTTAGCTCCACCAACGTCGCTCCCTGCCCGCCTTCGTTCTGCGGCGCCTCTGCAATCCCCGCCACATGCGGATGGTTCTTGAGAAACTCCCGCACGCCGCGCCGCAGAATCCCCGCCCCGTGCCCATGAATCACGCGCACTTTCGGCAGCCCCGCGAGAAATGCGTGATCGAGATACTTCTCGAGCTCGTCGCACGCCTCATCCACGGTGCGTCCAATCAAATTGATTTCCATCCGCATCGCGTCCGTGTTGGCGCTGGTCACTGAAACATGCACGCCTATTTGCTTCCGCGCCGCGCCAAGTGGATCGGCCTTCGCCGCAGCCGCGCCTGACGCTTCGGCAAGCTCATCTCGCCTCACGCGCATCTTGATCGGTCCCAGCGCCACTTCAAACACATCCTTCTCCACTTCGCGCTGCACCTCGCCAATCTTGTTCACCGATTTGATCAGCACGCGAACGCCTGGCGCGATGTGTCGCAGCACATGCGGCTGCGCATTCGCATCGCCCTGGTCCGCGCCGGTGCGATGTGCGACCACAGTCTGGTTAAAGCTCTCCTGGAACTCGCGCCGCAGCCGCTGGATGCGCCGTTCCGCTTCTTTTGATAGCTTCTGCTGCGCCGCGCGGTCCTCGACCACGCGCACGTTCTCGCGCATCTGGTACTCGAAATCCTTCATCAGCGAAGCCAGCTTGCCCTCGAGCTCGCGCACGCGGTTGCGCACCTCCACATCGCCCTCGCGCTCCAGCTTTTTGCGCTCCTGGTTGAGAGCGTATTCTTGCTCGCGTGCTGCCTTGCGCTCCACTTCAAGTTCTGCCAATTCGGAATGCAGCTTGTCGAGAAAGCGCGCAATGTCGGCCTGTTGCGATCCCAGCCGTTCCCGCGCCGCCGCAATGATCGCTGCATTCAGCCCCAGCCGCTCCGCCGTCTGGATGCCCGCCGATGCGCCCGGCACGCCCAGATGAAACTGGTAATTCGGAACCAGGGTCTTCTCGTCCACGCCCGCGGCGGCGTTAAGCACACCCGCGGTATTCGCCGCGTAGACCTTGAGCGAAGTGTGATGCGTTGAGATCAGCGTCCACGCGCCGGCCGCGAGAAAGTACGCTGCCACGGCTACGGCCAGCGCCGCGCCCTCCTCGGGATCGGTGGCCGCGCCCAATTCATCCAGCAGCACCAGCGAGCGCGCGTCGGCCAGCCGCGAAAGCCGGTCCAGATTCGTGATGTGCGCCGAGAATGTCGAGAGCGCCGCCTCAATCGACTGCGCATCGCCGATGTCGGCCAGGAACGCAGTGAACACCGGAAAGTTCGCGGCCGTGGCCGGCACCGGAATCCCCGCCTGTGCCATCATCGCCAGCAACGCCATGGTCTTCAGCGCCACGGTCTTGCCGCCGGTGTTCGGCCCGCTGATGATCAGTTGCCGCGCTTCCGCCGTCAGCTCCAGGTTCAGCGGAACAATGGTCCCTCCCGTTGCGCGCAATCGCTTCTCAAGCAGAGGGTGACGTCCACATTCAATCTGCAGCAACTCCCCTCCAAAACCAGGAGAAACGCAGTGAAAATCCCCCGCGAACCGCGCCCGCGCCAGCAAGCTATCCACCAGCGCCAGCACTCGCGCGCCTTCCACCAGGCTGTGCGCGTAGCCAGCAACTTGCCGAGTGAGCGCCACAAAGATGCGGTGGATCTCCTCCTGCTCCTCCTCGATGAGGCGCACCAGTTCGTTGTTCTGCTCGATGGTCTCGAGCGGTTCCACATAAACCGTCTGCCCCGAGGAGCTGGCTCCGTGAATCACGCCCGTCACGCGCCGCTTCAGCTCTGCGCGCACCGGAATCACGAAGCGGTCACCGCGAATCGTGATCAGTTCTTCCTGAGTCGAGCCTTCGACTGCAAGTTTGCGCAGCGCCGATCGCAGGCTTTCCTCAATCACTCTCTGCTGGCGCTCCTGCTCGCGGCGGATGCGGTTCAGCTCCGGTGAGGCATTGTCGGCGAGCGACCCGTCGGGCTGAATCGTGCGCTCGATCGACTCCGCGAGCGGCCGCAAACTCGTCGTCAGCGCCGCCGACAACTCCGAAAGTCCCGGCAGTTTGCCCACCAGCCGCATGGGCGGCTCGCGCAGCAGCGCCTGCCATGCGGCCACGTCATTTGCCAGCCGCGCCACGCTCTGCAGCTCCGCCGCTTCCAGCGCCGCGCCTGCAATCTGCGCCTTGGCGGCCAATTGTGTCGGATCGAGCAGGCCGCCCAGCGGAATCGAAACCTGCTCCTCGAGCAGCAGCCGCACCTCGCTCACCAGTCGATGCTGGCGGCCGATCCACTCCTCATCGCTCGACGGCTGCAACGTGAGAATCGCCCCACGGCCCACCGGCGACGCGGCGTATGCCGCAACCAGCGCGAGCAGTGGCTCCCACTCAAGAGCGGCATAATCGGCGTGTTCCACCGGCGACGGAATGGGATCGACAAGCATCTTCACGAACTATGGTAGCGTTCCGGGCCGTTGCGATGCGTTCACCGCGCCGTTTACGCAGCAGCGCCGCGCGTGGCCCTGCGCAGCGCCGCCCGTGCCAGCAAGCGCGTGGAGTCGAGCGTGGGCAATGGTGAGTTCGCGTCGTTTATGAGGAGCGGAATCTCGGTGCAGCCCAGAACC
>JBEKAS010000306.1:0-3312 GCA_050015795.1 Occallatibacter sp.
CTTGCGGTTTCTTTTTACCGCAAGGGTGGGAGATCACGAATCTCGACCAACCGGCACCCCGGAGGCCCAGCGGTGAATCCCGTACCCGACATCTACCGCATCCTCCCCGAGGTGATCCTCACGCTCACCGGCGCAACCGTCATGGTGATCGATGCTTCGATTCCCGCCCAGTGGCCGCGCCGCCTCCTGGGCTGGGTTGCAGCCATCGGCACCACCATCGCTCTCTGGGCCAGCCTCTGGCAGCTTTCACTGTTTGAAGGAACCGGCTTCTTCGGCACCGTCGAAACCAGCGCCTTCACCGTCTTCTTCCACGTCCTCATCTGCGGCATCGTTCTCGTCAGCCTGCTGCTCTCGCTCGACACGCTGCCGGAGCACAGCCACCACCAGGGCGAGTTCTACGCGCTCATCGTATTCGGCGCCGTCGGCATGTGCCTGCTCACCAGCGCCGTCGAACTGCTAGTGGTCTTCATCGCCCTTGAAATCTCCTCGATCTCCACGTACATCCTTGCCGGCTACCGGAAACAGACCGGCCGCGGCCCTGAAGCCGCCATCAAATACTTTCTCCTCGGCTCTTTTGCCACCGCGTTTCTGCTTTACGGCATCGCCCTGATCTTTGGCGCTACCGGCACCACGGAGATCTACCAGATCGCGCGGCTCGCCCCCGTCGCGCAGAACCAGACGCTCGTTCTCGCTGCTCTCGCGCTCATGCTGGTCGGCATTCTCTTCAAGGTTTCCGCAGCGCCTTTCCACGTCTGGACGCCCGACGTCTACGAAGGCGCGCCCTCTCCCGTCGTCGCCCTGCTCTCTACCGCGCCCAAAGCCGCCGCCTTTGCTCTGCTCCTCCGCGTGGTCTATGAGATGTTCCCCAATCTCCGCTCCGTTTGGGCGCCCCTGCTCTGGATCGTTGCCGTCCTCTCCATGACCGTCGGCAATCTCGCTGCGCTTCGCCAGCAAAACGTCAAGCGCATGCTGGCCTACTCGGCCATCGCGCACGCCGGCTATCTGCTCGCTGCATTCGCCGCAGCCAGCGACGCCAGGGGCTTCAGCGAACCAGGCATCGCCGCCGCCAGCTTCTATATCGCCGCCTACGCCGCCATGAACGTAGGCATCTTCGCCGTCATCACGCTTGTCGGCGGATACGACGAACATCTTTCGCTCATCGACGACTTCCGCGGGCTCATCTACCGCTCGCCCTTCCTCGCAAGTCTGCTCATCTTCTTCCTCATCTCGCTCATCGGCATTCCCTTCACCGGCGGCTTCTTCGGCAAGTTTTACTCCTTCACTGCTGCGGTCGATGGGGGAGCCATCGCTCTGGCCATCATCGGCCTGCTCAACTCGGGATTAGCTGCGGCGTATTACCTGCGCTTGGCCCTCGTCTGCGCCGAGCGCCCATCGGCCGACCAAACCGCGCCGCCCAAGCCCGTCGTTGGCGTCGCGGTCGGAGCAGCTTTGCTCCTGGCCGTTGCCGTCACGCTCGTACTCGGCATCGTTCCGGGCGCAACGCTCCATGCTGCCCAATCGGCCGCACACACTCTGCAAGCTCCTCCGCAACCGGGCGAAGTCCCCAGCGTTCCGCTACAATTCCCTCAATGAAGCTAGGTGAATTAGCAATCCGTCTGGGCGCCGAACTGCGTGGCGATCCTAACCTCGAAATCACGGGCGTCAAGGGCATTGAGGAAGCCGGGCCCTCCGAGATTACTTTCGTCGCAAATCCTCGTTACACTGCGCTCGCTCGCACCACCCGCGCCGCGGCGATCATTGTTGAGCCGGAGTTCCAGGAGATCGCGGCGGCCACCATCCGCATCAAGAATCCTTACCACGCCTTTTCCCGCGCGTTGGGCCTCTTCTACCAGCCGCCGTCTTACGCTCCCGGTATTCATTCCACTGCCGTCATCGACCCCACAGCAGAGATCGGTCCGGATGCTCACATCGGCGCCTACGCCGTCGTCGGTCCCAACGTTCGCATTGGATCCCACGCCACGCTCCTGCCCCACGTCGTGCTTTATCCCGGCGTTCAGGTCGGCGACTACTTTTTCGCGCATGCCCATTCCGTAGTCCGCGAAAACTGCGTTCTCGGTGACCTCGTGACGCTCGAAAACGGCGCCATCATCGGCGCGGACGGCTTCGGCTTCTCAAAAAACGATGCTGGCCAATGGGAGAAGATCCCGCAATCCGGCCCCGTTCGCATCGGCAACCGCGTGGATGTGCAGGCGAACGCCACCATCGACCGCGCTACCGTAGGCGCGACCGAGATCGGCGACGGCACCAAAGTCGATAATCTCGTCCAGGTGGGCCACGGCTCGCGCGTTGGCAATGAAACGCTGCTCTGCGCGCAGACCGGCCTGGCCGGCTCCTCAATCATCGGCAACAACGTGATTCTTGCCGGCCAGGTGGGCATTGCCGGCCATTGCACCGTCGGCGACGGCGTCATCCTGACCGCGCAATCGGCAGTCTCGCACGATGTGCCGCCCGGGAAGACGATCTCCGGCTCACCCGGCTTCGACAACCGCATCTGGCTTCGCGCTGTCACCATTTTCCAGCGCTTGCCGGAGCTGCTCAAGCGCCTCGACCGCGTAGAAAAGGCGGTGGCAAAACAACTCGCTACATCAGAGGCTGCGCCGTCCGACGAGGAGACCGGCAAGTGAGCCGTCGCACGGGCCTTCGTTCTCCGCTGTATGTGGCCACTCTCCTCTCCGCTTTCTTCTTTTCCGCCTGCCACTCTTACCACATCGACGCCACCATCGAAAACCGCACCGGCGCGCCCATCCAGCTCCTCGAGGTGGATTATCCCAGCGCCAGCTTCGGCATCGACTCGTTGGCCCCAGCGGCCAACTTCCATTACCGGTTTCAGGTTCGCGGCAGTGGCCAGCTCAAGGTGTCGTACACCTCGGCAAATGGCCAGACGATCCAGATCTCTGGCCCCACGCTGGCGGAGCGGCAGCAGGGGAAGCTCGAGATCGTTCTGGAGCCCGGCGGCAAAGCCGAATTCCACCCTCAACTGACCCCTCCGGCCTGATCGGCCAGGCTTACAGCGTTTTCGATTCGGCTCTGAATTGGCAATGGAAAAAGCCCGGATAATGTGGAGCCGGAGCTCCACGTCTCACGGGCTCAAAGATGATGGGTAGTGGGTCAGTTTGAACCCGTCGCGAAAGGGCACGACTTCAGTCGTGCCGCAAAAGCCCCAAAACATACAGGTTGTTACGAAAGTCTGAACGAACCGGGGAAATCATGGGAAAATGCCCTCGTGGTGAGCGAGGGCATTTTTCATGGGCTTCATTCAAGGTGAGGGACGAACCCAAGGCACATTGTTTC
>JBEKAS010000307.1:0-3303 GCA_050015795.1 Occallatibacter sp.
GCCAGCGAGATCGAAGCGCGCGGCCGTCAAACGCTGCGCATGACTTCGGATGTGTCCGATCGCGCGCCGCTCGAAAACCTGCGAGATGCCGTGCTCGAGCGCTTCGGCAAAGTGGACATCCTCGTCAACTGCGCGGGCATGATTAAGCGCCGTCCGACTCTGGACATGCCCGTGTCCGAGTGGAACCAGATCCTGGACACCAATTTGACCGGCACGCTGCGCGCCTGCCAGGTCTTCGGCCGGTCGATGCTGGAGCGTGGCTACGGACGCATCATCAATATCGCGTCCCTCAACAGCTTCGTCGCGCTGAAAGAAGTGGCAGCCTACGCCGCCAGCAAGGCGGGCGTAGCTTCGCTCACGCGCTCGCTGGCCGTGGAGTGGTCGATGAATGGCATCACTGTGAATGCGGTCGCGCCGGGTGTTTTCCGCACCGATCTGAATGCCGAGCTGCTCGACAACACTCCGCGCGGCCAGGAATTGCTGATGAGGACGCCCATGGGCCGATTCGGTGAAACCGAAGAGCTGGTCGGAGCGGTGGTTTATCTGGCCTCCGATAACGCCTCCTTTGTCACCGGGCAGATTCTGGCGGTGGACGGCGGATTCCTGGCGAGCGGGGTGAATCAGTAAAACAGGGACCAAGGGAACTAAAAGACGAGGGCTGCTCCGAGGGGAGCAGCCCTTCTTATTGGATCGCGAGTTTACTGAATTGTCACGTTGGCGCCGGCCATCTTGAGGATGGCGTCGCCTTGCGCGGCTGTAACCTTCACGTTCTGGCCGGTGACGTTGGCGTAGCCGATGGAGAGGCCGGTCTTGCCGCTGAGAGTGACATTCTGCAACACGACATCGCTGACCGGCGCTTCCGGCAGGCCAACGATGGCTCCGGCCATGTCGCCGCCGGTCGCGGTGACATTCTGCAGCACGATGTTGTGGAAGTGGGGCGTGAGGCGCGTGACGGGCTGCGACGCCACGTCACCCGCGGGAGGCAGAATGCGCGGGTAGTATTCGCTGATGACAATGGGATTCTTCACGTCCTTCATATCGATGTCGCGGAAGACCAGATTGCTGACGTCGTTGCCGCGGTCGCGGTTGGCCTTGACGCGAATCCCGTTATCCGTGCCTTCAAAATGGATGCGCTCGGCGACGATGTTGTGCGCGCCACCGGCGATTTCGCTGCCGATGGAGAGGCCATGTCCATGCAGGAAGGTGCAGTCGGTGATGGTGATGTCGCGGGCCGGGTCATCACCGCCCTGCGAGTTGATGGCGCCGGACTTGATGGCGATGTCGTCGTCGCCGGTATCAGCATAGAGATGATCGATGCGCACGTTGGACGAGGAGAAGGGATCCACGGCGTCGGTGTTCGGCGATGGATACGGCGCCAGAATGCGGACGTTGCGAATAAGCACGTCGTCGCAGTAGTAGGGAACGAGCTGCCAGAAGGGCGAGTTCTGGATGGTGACGCCTTCGACGCGCACATGCTTGCAGTGGTCGAAAACGATCAGGCGCGGGCGGGGATGGGGATTGCCCATGACGCCGGCATCGCGCACGCCGCGCGCCATCTGCCACCAGCTTTCGCCCCGGCCGTCGATGGTGCCTTCGCCGGTGATGGCCACGTTGTCAGCATTGGTGGCGCTCACCAGCGGCTGCGACGCGGGAAGGCGGAACTCGGTTTTTGCCGGATAGTCGGCGTGATCGGGCGAGCCGAGCAGCGTGGCGCCCTTGTCGAGTTGGAGAGTGATGTTGCTCTTGAGCACGATGGGCACGCTCAGATAAGTGCCCGCGGTGAGGCGAACCGTGCCGCCTCCCTTGGCCGCGCAGGCGTCGATAGCGCCCTGAATCGCGGCGGTGTCCTTGGTGGTTCCGTCGCCCTTGGCGCCGAAGTCGCGGGGATTGCAGATTTTGGCGGCATGAAGCGCGCCACATGACGCAAAAATCAGCGCGTAAAGGAATGCGGCGTGGCTGCGGGAAATCTTAAGTCCAATCACGGAAGTGCCTCTTGAGGAAACGAATTGCTTGCGGAAATCATCATACGCTGATGGGCTCTAGTGGTCCTACCACGAAGACCAAGACCAAGGGAACAAGGGCAAGTTGCCGCTCAGCTTCCCGCGCAGCGTGGAGGATACCCTGGCCAGCAATCCGGAGCAGTATCCGGGCGTGAACGGCGTGGCGCATTACAGCGAAGAACTGGAGGTGGGCTACCGCGGCTACACCGCGCACCACATTCCGCCGCTGTTTCCGTTCGGCTTCGGGCTTTCGTACACACAGTTCAGCTTCGACGGGCTGAAGGTGAGCCGGCAGCCGGGCAGCACCAACGCGACGGTGAGTTTCAAGGTGACGAATACCGGCAAGCGCGCCGGGGCTGAGGTAGCGCAGGTCTATCTAGGCTTCCCGGCGATTGTCGAGGGCAACGAGCCGCCCCTGCAGTTGAAGGCATTCAGCAAGGTGATGCTGAACCCGGGCAAATCGAAGACGGTGGAAGTGAAGCTCGACACGCGCGCGTTCTCGTACTGGTCAGAGAAGACGCAAGCATGGACCGTGGCGCCGGGCGAATTCCAGGTGATGGTGGGAAATTCGTCGGCGAATACGCTGTTGAAGGCAAACCTCACGGTTCGCTAGCTGTCAGCTTTCAGCTCTTCGTTGCGGGGTCTGCATCGGCAGCGTTCATTGGCAGGCGCACGATGAAACGCGTGTCTCCGGGCTCGGATTCTACGTTGATTGTTCCGCCGAATTTCTGCGTGATGATGCGGTGCACGATCTCGAGGCCGAGTCCGGTGCCCGATCCCTGCGGCTTAGTGGTGAAAAATGGCTCGAAGATGTGCGGCAGAACGTCAGGCGCAATGCCCGAGCCGTGATCGCCGATGCACACCACCAGCTGGCCGGGCTCGGACCACGTGGCGATTTCGATCTTCGCGCCCTCGGGCGAAGCATCTGCGGCATTGTCGATGAGATTGGTCCATACCTGGCTGAGGGCGTAGCCGCGGGTCTGGATGGACGAGGGCGACGCCGCGAAGCGCTTTTCGATTTGGATTTGTTTAAGGCGCAGCTTGTGGCCGAGGATGGTCAGGGTGCTCTGCAGGCTGTCGTGGACGTCGAGTTCCTTGCCGGGGGTGCGTTCGTCGTATGCGAATTTCTTCACTGCCGTCACCAGTTCGGTGATGCGGGCGATGCTTTCCTCAATGGCGCAGACCAGGGTGACGCTTGAAACCAGCGCGCCGAACCAGTTGAGCGCGTCGGAGAATGCAGCGGCATCGAAATGTTCCTTGACGCAGGCAATCTCGTGACGATCGAAGCCCATGGAAACCAGCG
>JBEKAS010000308.1:0-3238 GCA_050015795.1 Occallatibacter sp.
GGCCACGGCATGCGGCGCCTGCCCGGCTATGTCACCGACGACATTCCATCGGTGCTCTGGGAGGGTCGCGGCAATCCTGACGCGTGGAAGGACTTTGTGGAGATGGCCAAGCACGTGGGCTCTCCCTTTATCACCTTCAGCGAGATGACGCTCGACCACGAGGAGCTCGACGCTCTGATCGAGGAAGCCGGCGAGATGAACTTCCCCGATGAAGAGGCCGCGGAGCTGGTCGAGGCCAAGTGGCTGCGCAAGTACGCGGGCAAGCTCGGCTACATCCAGCTCGGCTTCATTTACCAGGGCATCGTCTTCATGCACGAAACTACCACCGAGTGGTACGAGCGCTACCAGTCGCTGCTGGAAAACCTCGAGGCTTTTCACGACATCGTGATCGACGACACGCACTCGCACGACGACGAGGACGAGTAAAGGGCGTGAGCACGCCCAGCGCCGGAAACGGCCCCCCCCAGGCACGACCTATATTGCCGCAACCCACGCTTCCGCGTCAGCGCTGGATCGTCCCGCGTCAGCGCTGGGTCATTGACGATCCGCACCCTGACGAATCCGCCGCTTTCGCCCGCGAAGCCCGTCTGCCCCTGGTTCTCGCCGAACTTCTCGTCGCTCGCGGCATTACCCAGGCCGCCGAGGCCTTCGCCTTCCTCAATCCCGAGCTCGCGCATCTCCACGATCCTTTCCTCATGCTCGGAATGGACCGTGCCGTCGACCGTCTCGAGCGTGCCATCGCCGCCGGCGAGCCGATTCTCCTTTACGGCGACTACGACGTGGACGGCACCGTTGCCGTGGTCCTGCTCAAGACGGCCATAGAAATGCTCGGCGGTCTCGTCCGTTTTCACGTGCCGCACCGCTTGCGCGAGGGCTACGGCATGCAGTCGAGCGTGCTCGAAGCCGCGCACGCCGAGGGCGTTCGCGTCGTGGTCACCGTCGACACCGGCATGCGCGCTTTTGCCGAAGCTGAAACTGCGCGGTGGCTGGGGCTGGATTTGATCATCACCGACCATCACTTGCCTGCCGCCGGCGACGCGCTCCCCGCTGCCCTTGCCATCCTCAACCCGAACCAGCCGGGATGCCCGTATCCGGAGAAAAGCCTCTGCGGCGCGGCCATTGCGCTCAAGCTCGCACAGGCGCTGCTGGAACGACGTGAATCGGAACGTCGCGGGCCACCGCGGGCGCGCGAAAAAACCTTGCCCAGCTTTCTCAAAATGGCGGCCATCGCCACCATTGCCGACGCGGTTCCGCTCAGCGGCGAAAACCGCACCATCGCCGCCATCGGTCTTCGCGAACTGCGCCGGCCCATGGGCGCCGGCCTCCGCGCGCTCTTTGCCGCGGCCGCGTTCGATCCCGCGGCCAAGCAACTCACCGGCTTCGACGTCGCCTTTCGCCTCGCGCCCCGCATCAACGCCGCCGGCCGCATGGACGTGGCCTCCGATGTCGTCGAACTCTTCTCCACACGCGACGCGCATCGCGCCGCCGAGCTCGCCGCCAAGCTCGAACGGCTGAATCGCGAGCGCCGCGACGTGGAAGCCGCCGCGCTCACCACCATCGAAGGCCGCCTCGCATCCGACGAAGAAATTGCCGCCGACCGCCTTCTCGTCATCGACGGCGACGGCTGGCATCGCGGTGTCATCGGCATCCTCGCCTCGCGCGTCGTTGAGCGCACCGCCAAGCCGGCCATCGTGGTCAGCATTGAAGACGGCCCCGATGGCAGAATCGCCCACGGCTCCGGCCGCTCCGTCGACGGCTTCGCGCTCCTCACCGCCATCGAAACCTGCGCCGACCTTTTCACGCGCTTTGGCGGCCACGCTTTCGCCGTTGGCTTCGCGCTCCCCGCGGAAAAACTGCCCGAACTGAAGCACCGCTTGCGCACCTACGCCGAGCAGCACCTCGCCGCCCGCGAACCCGAGCGCCTTTTGCGCATTCACGCCGAATTGCCGCTCGACCGCATCACGCCGGTGCTCGCCGGATGGCTCCGCAAGCTCGAACCGCTCGGCCACGGCAATCCCGAGCCGCTCTTCCTCGCCCGCAATGCGCGCCTCGTCAAAGCGCCACGCATCATGAAGGCGCGTCACCTCGCGCTCGAACTCGCGCAGGACTCGGCCGCGCCCCCCGTCCCAAAGTCGACCGGCTCCTCCAATTCTTTGCCCACCGCGTTCCCCGCTGGTTCGCCCGGCAGCCCCGCGCCCATCAGCTCCATTCGCGCCGTCGGCTGGAACCTGGCCGAGCGCGCCATGGAGCTCCATCTCGAGCCGGGCAGCCGCATCGATATTGCGTATCGTATTCGCGAAAATGACCACCCCGACTTCGGCAGCCTCGAAATCGAGATCCTGGGAATGCAGGCGTCCACGACCGCACCTGCATAGACGCCACTGAGAACTCGTCCGATCGCCCATCACCGATCATCTTCTCAGCCAAAAACAAAGGCCCTCCGCATCGCGGAGAGCCTTCGTTGCAAACGTAAACGCGCGCTTATCCGATCACTTCAATCCCCATCGATCGCGCCGTGCCCTTGATGCTCTTGATCGCTGCATCGATTGACGCCGCGTTCAAATCCGGCATCTTCTGCGTGGCGATCTCGCGCACCTGCTTCTCGGTCACCTTGCCCTTCTTTTCCTTGTTGGGTGTGCCCGAACCCTTCTCGATGCCAGCCGCCTTCTTCAGCAGCACCGCCGCCGGAGGCGTCTTGGTGATAAAGCTGAAGGTGCGATCGGCATACACCGTGATGACAACCGGAATGATCAGCCCGGCCATCTCCTTGTTCTGCGTCCTGGCGTTGAACTGCTTGCAGAACTCCATAATATTGACTTGCGCCTGGCCCAGCGCAGGGCCGACCGGCGGCGCGGGCGTCGCTTTGCCGGCTTCGATCTGCAGCTTTACGTAGCCGGTAATCTTCTTCGGAGGTGCCATGTCGTTTCCTTCGCAACCAGCTCTTAGCTTCTAGCTCTTAGCTTTTGGCTAGTCATTTCCTTATACGAATTTTGGTGCCGAATCCTCAGAGTTCGCTCGCAACCGGGGGCTGCTAGATCGCCAACCCGGCTAGAAGCTGAAAGCTACTAGCTGAGAGCTTCGACTACTCAATCTTTTCCACTTTGCCGAACTCGAGTTCGACCGGCGTGGACCGCCCGAAGATCGTCACCATCACCTTCAGCGTCTCGCGATCCTCGTTGACTTCGTCCACTACGCCGTTGAAGTTGGCGAACGGCCCATCGGTAATGCGCACCTGTTC
>JBEKAS010000309.1:0-3229 GCA_050015795.1 Occallatibacter sp.
AGCGGCCTCGACATCAAGGCCGACCCGCAGTTGCAGGACGAGTTCGACAAGATCGTCGACCAGGTCAACGGCCTCGAGATGGAGGCCCTCAAGCAGGGCAACGGCTTTGTGCCCAAAGAGGAGATCACGCCTGCCGAAGCCGCCAGCGACGTCACCTTTGCCGTCGATCCTAACCTCGTGGCCAAGGCCACAGCCGACCTGGCAACGACCAAATCCGACCTGCCGCTGGTGTCGAATGAATACGTGGCTGCCTTTATCAACTTTTTCGCCTACACGCAGAAGGGCCACAATACGCTGGAGCATTCCTTTGAGCGCTCCGGCCGCTACAAGGCGATGATCCAGCGGGTTTTGGCCGAAGAAGGCGTGCCGCAGGACTTGATATACCTGGCCGTGGCCGAATCGGGCTTCCAGCCGCAGGCCGTCAATCGCCGTTCGCGCGCCGGCGGCATGTGGCAGTTCATGCCGGGCCCCTACTACGGCCTCACCCGCAACGCCTACGTCGACGAGCGCTTCGATCCCGAAAAATCGACGCGCGCCTATGGCCGCTATATGAAATTCCTCTACGACGAGCTCGGCGACTGGTACCTGGCCATGGCCGCCTACGACCATGGCGCGGGCAACATGCAGCACGCCGTCCAGAGAACCGGCTATGCCGATTTCTGGGAGCTTTACAAGCGCGGAGAGCTGCCCAAAGAGACCGCGAACTACGTGCCCGAAATTGTGGCCGCCATCATCATCGCCAACCATCCGCAGCAGTACGGCTTCGACGACGTTACCCTCGATCCCCCAGTCCTGACTGATACCATCACCGTCGACTACTCCATCGATCTCCGCCTGGTCTCTGACCTAGTGGGCGCGCCGGTGGACGAGATCGAAGCGCTGAACCCAAGCCTGTTGCGCATGGAGACGCCGCCCGAAGCATCCTTTGATCTGCACCTGCCCGCGGGTACAGCCACGCTCTTTGCGCAGCGCGCCGCCCTCATTCCCGAGGCCCGCCGCAACTCCTGGCGCTACCACCCTGTCGTGGCCGGAGACACGCTGGCCTCGGTGGCGCAGGAGTACCGCGTTCCCGTGGCCGAACTGGCCTCGGCCAACCAGATTACCGCGAGCCAAAGCGGCCAAAGTCTCGCGGGCATCGAAGCCCTCGTCGTTCCAGTGCCCCTTGCCGCCGAACCCCTGGCGCGCACCCGGCTTTACACGGTCCGCCGCGGCGATACGCTGGTCACCATCGCCGACCGTTTCGGCGTTTCATTGAGCCAGCTGCGCCGCTGGAACAGCATCCCCTCCGGCATCCGGGTAGATCCCGGCCGCCGCCTGCGCGTGGCAGAGCCCGCGCCCGTGCGTACCTCCTCGACCCACCGCCGCAGGAGCTCCACCACGCAGACCGGAACCTCCACAGCAAAATCCGGGAACGGGTCAGGGAACGGGTCGGGCAAGGGGTCCGGCGCGGCCGCGCATCGGCCCGCCAGTTCCGCGCCAAAACCGGCCCATCCCCAGGCCTCGCAGCCCCCCAACCACGCCACCAACAGCACTACGCACAAGTCGACCAGCCACGCCAAGCCTACGCAGCAGTAAGAAAAACTGTCGCAAATCCCCATTCCGCGCTTGTGTTTTTCTTGTCTTTATGTACAAGCTAAAGCTACAATCGCTTTCGCAAGCATGATGGCACCATCTGCTACGCGAAAATGCAAACGAAATCATGAGCAGCGGCAACCCGCTGGAGGCAATCGGATGGATGAAGTGTTCAGGATGTATGCAATGAGTGACGGCGACCCCTTTGGGAAGCCGGGTGACCTAGACCACGGTCAGGTCGAAGCTTTTGCCGACGAGGAAGATGAGTTGGAAACCGCCGGCATCCTCACCTCTTCAGACGATGATGAGGTGGTCGCCGAAGAGACCGTGGTGGTGATCGCCACAACTCCGGCGCCGAAACCCGCCAAGAAGGCGGCGAAGAAGGCCAAAAAGGCGGCCAAGAAGGCGGCCAAGAAAGCTGCCAAGAAGGCGCCGGCCAAGAAGGCTGCAAAGAAGGCAGCCAAGAAGGCTCCCGCCAAGAAGGCTGCGAAGAAAAAGGCCCCGGCCAAGAAAGCCGCCAAAAAGGCAGCGAAGAAGGCGCAGCCCAAGAAGGTAGCGAAGAAGGCTGGCAAGAAGGCCAAGAAGGCTGCCAAGAAGGCCGCAAAGAAGACCGCGAAGAAGAAGTCGAAGAAGTAGCCTCGGCGCCTCCTGTGCAATCGCCCCTGGCGCAGGGCTCGATGTGTCGCGTGCGGAAGGCCGTTTGCCGCCGCGCGTCCTGAAAATTAAAAGGCCCGGTTCATTCAGACAGTTACGAAACTCGAGGAATTTCAGAATTCATCACAAGATGTTGGGCTCGACGAAATGATCGTGCCCAAAATGTGCCCTCGATTTTGAGTTTCATAACAGACTGTTCATTGCCGGGCCTTTTCTTATGCACAGTTCATTTGGCCGGGTCGCTCAGTCCGCCGCGAGCTGCATGAAGTGGCCTCGCTGATGGCGAAGGTAATCCTCAATCAGGAAGCGCAGCGTCACCGGCGCATCATCACCCACCACGCACTTCGCTTCCAGCCGTTCCTCGGGGATCCTCTCCACCACGGCCGCGAGAATCTCGTGCTCCGCTTGCCACCAGTGCAGCAAGGTCTCCCAGGACTCGTCGCCGTACCCATGGGCCGCCACCCAGGCGTCCTGCGCGTATCCGGGGCCGGCGTACTGCCCATCGATCGCCGCCCTCACGAATCGCTGGCGGTTGTTTGCCGCCGAATCGAGCAGGTGCCCTACGATTTGTTTCCGCGTCCAGCCGCCCACTCGCCAAGGCGTATCGGCAAGCGCAGGCGAAAGCGCCAGCAAGGCGCCCCGCAGCCGCTCAATCTCCGCGCGGAACTCACGCGCCGTCTCTGTCGGCATCGGGCTCTCCTCTAAATGAATCTGGCCACGAAATGAATCCGGCGCGGTCTCCGCGCTACGGCAGCGCCGCCAGCACGTCTGAGGCTGCGTTGGCCGGCGTCACCTTGACCCACACCTTGGCGATCTTGCCCTGAGGATCGATCAGGAAGGTGTTGCGGTTGGCAATCGTCATGGGGCCAAACGCGCCCAGCGATCCATAAGCGCTCACCACCTTGTGGTCGGGGTCCGCGAGCAGATGGAAGGTCAGCCCATCCTTGGTGCAGAACTGCTTGTGGCTGTCGACGTTATCCACGCTCACGCCCAGAATCACCGC
>JBEKAS010000310.1:0-3220 GCA_050015795.1 Occallatibacter sp.
GAGAACCGCGCGGCAAAACACGGTTGCGCACGGGCCGCCATCGCGGCTTGTTCCGCCGCGGGTAAACTGAACCAGCGCTGCAACAGCCGCACTGTGCCCTCCAGCGTGTCGTCATCGGCCAAACCCACCCCGTCGTTCTCGATTTCCGGCCAGATATTTACAGGGTAGCTGAGCAAAACCGGCCGCCCGGCCAAAAGTGCCTCGGCCACGGAAACGCCAAAATTCTCCTGGTGGGATGGCAGCACCAAAGCATCGCACGTCCGCAGCGCGCCCCATTTTACTTCACCGCCAATCATGCCGGGCCAGTGCACCCGGGCGGCGATGCCAAGCTGTTCCGCTCTGCTTGCGAGCTTCGCCTGCATTCCCACCTGGTCGGGTCCGGCCATGACAAGGTGCACCTCGGGGGCTGCAGCCGCCACCCGTGCAAACGCTTCAATCAACAGGTCGCAGCCCTTCTTCTCATGAAGGCGCGCCAGAAACAGCAAAAAGCGCCGCCCGCGCAACTCCGGCAACGCTCCATAGAATGCCTCGACCTCTCTGGCGGGATCCTGTCCGGCATGTTCATCCTCCATGATTCCCAGAGGAGCGACCACGCTCTTCCAATGGTTGGGCCTGAAACTCGTCTTGGCCAGATCGCGCTCGGTTTTGGTGGTGAAAAAGACTGCCGTGGCGTCGCGCAGAACAGCATACTGCAAAGGCCAGTAGATCAGCTTTTTCAGGTGCTTGAGTGGGTACCTGCGGTTGAACCAGGGATCGAGCGCACCGTGAACGAAGATCCCATACGGCCGGCGCGCGCGACGTGCTGCCGAACGAAGGGCAAAGCCAGGAAAGGTCCACACCCCGTTCATGATCATGCCGTCAAAGCGTCCGGCGTTGGCCCGCAGCCAGCGCCACAGGCGCGGCGAAAATGCATATCTGCCCAGAAACGACTGACCGAGAGCATGCACAGGGCAGCCAAGATCGCGGAGAAACTCCGCCTCCGGATGATCGAGGCAAACTACCTCAACATGCGTGCCGGTGGCGCGCGTGGCCTTGATCAGTTGCCGCACCGCCTCTGGCGGGCCGCCGGTCGCAGGAGAAAAACTGTCGATCACGTGCAGTATGTGCATGAGCGGCCGTAGAGGAAAAAGGATTGCCTATTCGAACGCCGAATGCTCCGCGTAGGCCTTGAAGAGCGCCTCTGGGCTCGAGCTGTCGCCGGCAAAAAGCCGATGCAGGGAACGGTGGCTGAGAATGATGGCAATCAGCGAAAGCACAAGCGTCTTGGCGCTCGAGCAGCGCAATTCGCCCTTGCTGACCCAGGGATCCAGGTAGCGCGCAATCACCTCTACCAGCTCGCCCAGATGCCTGCGCAGAAGTGGATCGATATCGTCGCCCAATTCAAGAGAGCAATATTGCATCAGGCGCAATAGATCCTGCCGGTTCGATAGCGTTGCCGCAATCAGCTCAAAGGTGCGCGCCACCGCCATCCTCGCATCTTGCGCTTCGGCAATGCGCGCCAGCAAATCGCCGCGCAGCTTCACTTGTTGCAGTTCGGCATCGAGTACAGCGACATACAGGTCGCGTTTGCGCGGATAGTGCCGGTAAATCGTCACCTCGTTCACTCCCGCGCCGCTGGCAATGTCACGCGTACTTACACCGTTATAGCCAAAGTTCGCAAACATTCCCGCTGCGCTCGACAGAATGCGCGCTTCGGCTTGGCCCTTTCCGGGGTTTTGAGCTTTTGACATAGGAATCTCGCAGGAGAAAGCTTGAAATTTAACGCAAATGTAATACACTGTAAATACAGTCGCAATTCGGCAAGCCTACTCTATATCAAATGCCGGACTGCTGGATTGTGCGGGCCATTTATATGGGTCATTACCCCCCAATTTATTTCGAGGCAATTATATGGAACGAGGTTTTTTGAGCTTTGACTGGGATGAGGGCAATTTGGCCCACATCGCGCAACATGGAATTACACGCGAGGAGGCCGAGCAATCTCTTCTTGGCGACCTTCTCGACATTGAATTACAAATCGATGAAACGACCGCGTCGGAGGAGCGGCTCCTGCAAATCGGAGAGACGGCTGGAGGGCGGATTCTGCAGTTGCTGACTACTTGGCGCGACAACAAGGTGCGAGTCATCTCCGCATGGGACGCACCCCAACAGATCAAGCAATACTACCTGGCCGAAATGAGGCGGCTATATGGAAACACTGAAGATTCCGAAGTTTGACAACGAAGCAGATGAGGCAAATTGGGCCTTCGAAAACCGCGAGAGTCTGGCAACAGCGTTCCTCCAGGCGGCGCAGGAAGGCCGGGTGCGACAAGGCACGCTGAAACAACGTGGAGTCACGCCCCCAACCACAATCCGCCTTGCTCCTGAAGACATCTCCCGCGCCCGAACACTAGCCGAGCGCCGCGGTCTGCGCTACCAGACCTATCTCAAGATGCTGATCCACGAGGCGCTGGAGCGCGAGGAGCGGCAGGCTAGTTGATGCTCCTCGATAAGGACTCCGGCCAGCAAGTCCCAATCGATAGCAACTTGAGGGAGTCGACCAAGCTCAGGGCATAATGGAAGGAAATCAAGGGCCGATGCAGTCTGGCGAAGGCGTCAACGCGGTTGCCTGCAATGCCTCCAGCGGAGAAGCACGGCCGGTCCCTGACCGGCCGTAGTGCGGATCTCCAGACCCGCACTCGTCCAAGGGTCGTTACGAAATCCCGAGGTCGGAGCCCAGCGGCTCCAGATCTTCAAGCGCCACTTCCACGGCGTAGCTTTGCATAATGTGTTCCACGGTCAGAACCACTCGGAAGCTGTTTTTGTTGCGCGTCACGATGCCTTCGAAACCTGTCAATGCGCCGGAGCGGATGCGCACGCGCTGACCGGCCGTCAGAAGAGGATGGGGCCGCGCCGGCCGCGTTTCCAGTCCCGACCGCAGCGCATCAATCGTGGCGTCGGGCAACCAGGCAGGCTCGCCGCCCGTTCCCCCCACCACCGTGAGTGCGCCGGGCACGCCCAACACGCGGCTACGTTCACTGCGTTGAATATGGATGAAGAGGTAACCGGGGAACAGCGGCAAGTCCAGCGTCACCCGGGATCCATCGCTCCACTTCCGCTTTGACTTGTAGAGCGGAAGGTAGAACTCGATCTCTCGCTGGCTCAAATGCTGGGCAACGCGTTTTTCATGACGCGATGCGGTGTACAGGGCAAACCACCGGGGCGGCTGCGCTCCACTGGG
>JBEKAS010000311.1:0-5563 GCA_050015795.1 Occallatibacter sp.
CCGAGATGAGAAACCCTCTTCGATTCATGGGTATCATTCCTGACAAGGACAACCTTCGTCCACGTGGAGCCAAATCGAGCGACGATGAGGACATGCGTGCCGTAATTGACGAGAAAATTGTCCCCTCACACGCGCATTTGTGATATATCATGCACTGATTCTCTGTCAAGCGTTTTTCCCAGTATCCGTAGAAAAAGTAAGGTTCAAGACCAGAAAAGAAGATGTACGATCAGAAGCTGAAAATGGAACGGCAATGCGGTCGGGGTCTGAGAAAATCGGGTCGCCAAACCCGATGAAACAGCTGCTGTGAAGAAAGATAACCACACGAAGGACAAACCAGGAAAAGAGCCTTGGGCTAGTTACGCCGGAAATGCACTCTTTGGGGGTAGAGCTTGAATGGCGAAAAAAGAGCAAAGATGAAAAGCGCACTGCGGAAGGCCGCACGCCAGAGTAGAAACAAGAGGCGGTTCGGCTAAACGAATCCGAGCAGTGGGCCGACCAAATGATGCTGATTGGCCAAGCCTTGTCGCATTACGCCGACGGGTTGGGCTGTGCAGGCAACCGACCCTTCCAAGCGTCACCGCTGGCTGCAACCAAGACCGATCCGGCCGCTCTCTGAATGCCACTTGATATGGCTTCATTTCACAGCTTCTCCGCGCAGGGCGAAAGAGTTGACTGCCGGGGCGATCCTGCCATGATCCACATTTGACATATCAGTAATCTGGAGTATAGGCTTATTCGCCAGGAGGGCGTGGCGGGCAAATTCTATGATCGAACCGGTTAACTATGCAAGCGATCCATATTCCGCGGAACTCCGCGAGAAGCCAATCCCGGAGATTGGCGACGAGAACGTTCTGCTCAAGGTGGAGGCTGCAGCTAACTGTGACAGCGATCGACAGCAATTTGCCGGCAAACAGAGTTGCAAGGTCCCATCCTGGGGGAAGAAAATGAGCTTGACCATACCGGCCATCGAAGCGCTCCATCCTGAGGCGCGCGGCGTTCCGAAAGTCGTGCTTTTCGATTTCGATGGGACCCTCTCGCTTCTGCGCGCCGGATGGGCAGGCGTGATGGTGCCAATGATGGTCGCCGAATTGGCAGCGCTCAAAAGCGGTGAAAGTGAAGCCGAATTGCACTCGATCGTGCGAGAGTTTGTGGATCGCCTGACCGGCAAGCAGACCATTTATCAAATGATCGAGCTTGCAGCGCAGGTGGAACGGCGCGGCGGTGTACCGGAGACACCGCTCGCATATAAGCACAAGTACCTGGGACTGCTGCACAAGCGGATTGCGCACCGCCTGGATGAAGTGCGCTGCGGGCGGGCGAAGCCGGAGAAGTATCTGGTGCCGGGTTCGATTGAGCTGCTCCAGGCGCTCCGCAAGCGAGGCATGCGTCTGTATTTGGCCAGTGGGACGGACGAAGAGTACATGCGGCAAGAGGCGGACCTGCTCGGCGTGACGGAGTTTTTCGACGGCGGCGTTTATGGGGCGCAGGACGACTACAAGAATTTCTCGAAACAGATTCTGATCGAGCGGATTCTTTCTGGCTCCGAATGTCACGGCACCGAGATTCTGGGCTTCGGCGACGGCTTTGTTGAAATTGAAAACGTGAAGGCTGTCGGCGGCATTGCGGTCGGCGCGGCCACGGATGAAGGCGATTGCCTTGTGGTAGACGAGTGGAAGCGCAATCGGTTAGCCGGCGCGGGTGCTGACTACATCGTCCCGAACTATCTGAATCAGGCAGAGTTGCTGGAAAGGATCGTCGCGTCATGAGTTCCCGCTACGAAATGTTCGATCGCAGCCGGCTCATCGTGAAGCCGCTTGCGGAACGGCGGCACGATCTGGAGCTTGGCAATTGGCTCAAGCTGGACGACACCGCACCGCCATATGAGCACGCAGACTTGCCCGCCCTGGCGGAACGGCTCTGTCGCGCTCGAGAGACCGGCGCCGCCCGCATTCTGATGTTTGGGGCGCACCTGCTGCGCTCAGGCGTCAATCGCCACATCATCGATCTGATGGAGCGCGGGCTCATTTCGCACATTGCGATGAACGGAGCCGGCGCGATCCACGACTTCGAATTAGCCCTGATCGGAAAAACCACGGAGAGCGTGGCGCACTACATCAGCTCCGGAGAATTCGGATTGTGGCAGGAGACCGGAAGGCTGAACGACCTGCTGCGTGAGTGCGATGGCCGCGGGTTTGGAGAGACGGTTGGCAGCGTAATTCTCAGCGGCGAGTTCCCTTATCAGGACCTGAGCGTGCTCGCGGCCGCGTATCGCTGCGGCGTGCCGGCGACTGTGCACGTAGGCATCGGCTACGACATCATCCACGAGCATCCGAACTGCGACGGCGCCGCACTGGGCGCTGCCAGTTATCGTGACTTCCTGATCTTCGCCCATTCGGTAGAAAGCCTGGAAGGCGGAGTGATGCTGAGTTTCGGCTCTGCGGTGATGGCTCCGGAAGTTGGCTCCGGAAGTCTACCTGAAAGCCCTGTCGATGGCGGCAGTGCTTTTACGGCGTCGCACTTCGCGACCGATCTCGTGAAGGGAGCCAGTTATCAGCGTGCGCGCCGCTTCCGCGTCCTGGCCCTAACCGACAACATCGGGACCATCACCGCATACGCGAACGACGTGGCATACGACGTAGTGTTCGAGGAGCAACTGAAGAACTTCGCAGTTGCGGGTGATTTGGTTATCGCCATCAGCGGCTCAGGGAACTCGCCAAACGTCGTGCGGGCAGCGAAGTACGCCAACGAAGCCGGATGCCGCACCATCGGACTGACAGGACGAGACGGCGGACGCCTGGGACAGGAGGTGCAGTTGAACATCCTTGCGGCCGAGCCGCACATGGGACGGATCGAGGACGTTCATATGTTCGTGTGTCATATGCTCGCCTATTCGTTCATGGATGAGAATTGTGCCTCTTAACAGGGCCGCCAGGAATCATGGGCGGTCGATCCCACCCCACGATTTGGCTTGGTTCGCGCAATCGAAGCGTTGGCTGCGAAAACGGATGACTGACAGCTAAATACTGAATCGATCGATGTGGATTGCGGAGAGAGGATTCTGTATCAAGCGCCTGAAGAAGGTTTGGCCGTTCATCGCTACAGATTACGCGCCCTGCCTGCCGTTGGCTGTCCCCGGCCTCTTGACGCTCTACTGGAGCTTGCGGGTTTTCAGCCGCCAGTTGTCTCC
Source organism: Occallatibacter sp. (assembly GCA_050015795.1). Lineage (GTDB taxonomy): Bacteria > Acidobacteriota > Terriglobia > Terriglobales > Acidobacteriaceae > Telmatobacter. The sequence goes on from JBEKAS010000311.1 coordinate 3,191, forward strand.
ATTCTTGTGGCTGGCGAGACGCTCCAACACCTGGTCGAGGCCATACCGGACGTGTGCCCGCATGGCAGGGTCCAATGTAAGGCTGAAGGGTTGTACGCTGGGCGAAGCAACTTATGCCGTCCCGAGAAAGTGTCCTTAAAATTTTCATTGGGAGGGAGCCCGCCCAAAGAAAGGGCGCTCGAAACGAGAGGTTGAAATGGAACTTACACCGAACCATGCGGAAATTGAATTAGACCGGCGGGAATTTGTACGCCTTGCCTTGATGAGTTCGGCGGCGCTCATGGGCTCGAGCCAGTTGCTGGAGGGAGCGGAGACAGATTCGAGCTCCGTCACCTATTCCGGCGCCCTGCGGGCTTTGCCACCCGGAGCCGTGCAGCCTGAAGGCTGGCTGCGCGGGTACCTGGAGAAGCAGGCGTCACAACTAGGATCCAGGCTGCCGCAGGTTTCGTGGCCCTTCACAGAGGCGTATTGGGCGGAAGAGCAGGAGAGCGCGGATTGGGGGCCCTGGGAGCAGAAGGCCTATTGGATCGATGGAGCAGCCCGTCTGGCTCTTGTGCTCCGGGATGAGGAGCTTTTGGCGCAGGTGAGAAAGCCTATCGAGTACACTCTGTCCCATGTTGACACGGAGGGGTATCTGGGACCGGAGTTCTTCCAGGACCCCAGGGGCGATTTCCATCGCTGGCCGCACACAGTGTTTTTCAGGGGTTTGGGAGCTATCTCGGACGCGCAATCTCCGCTACCGGGAGTTACAGGCAGGCAAATCGCGGAAGCCATGCAAAGACATTACCTGTCGGACCATGCTTCCTATGGAACGCCGACAAGAAATGTCACGAATATCGAAAATATTCTGTGGTGTTATGAGAAGACCGACGACCCGCATCTGCTGGCACTGGCGGAAAACGCTTGGCGTGAGTATGCGAAAACAGCCGACGATCCGATTCATGGGGATCTCTCGGCGTTGCGCGTATTTGCCGCCACACCGATCAACGCGCACGGCGTGACCTATATTGAAATCGCAAAACAGCCGGCCATTCTGTATATGTATACAGGCAAGGATGAGTACCTCAAGTTCGCGCTTGCAGCGCAACGCCGCATATTCGATCATCACATGCTGATTAGCGGTATTCCATCAACCTCCGAGTATTACGCGACAGTAACTTCTCTGGATTCGCACGAGACATGCGATATCGCCGACCACACATGGTCGTGGGGGTATTTACTGCTGGCTACGGGAGATGCAGTGTGGGCGGATCGCGTGGAGCGGGCCTGCTTCAATGCCGGGCCGGGCGCCATCAAGAACGACTGGAAGGCCCTGCAATACTTCTCCTGTCCAAATCAGTTCCTGGCGACGCTCGACTCGGACCACAATTGGCCTATATTCAAGGAGCATGGCGGGCGATTTATGGCCTACCAGCCGAATCCTGGCCAGCACACAGCATGTTGTGGCGGGAACGTCCATCGCATCTTTCCCAATTATGTGATTCGCATGTGGATGAGAACCGACAATGGAGGTTTAGCCGCGGTTCTCTATGGCCCGTCGAGGGTGAATGCCACGGTGGGACCGGATCACCAGCCGGTCGAGATCGTGCAGACCACCAATTATCCCTTCGATGAGCAAATCCATTTCACGATCCATAGCAGCCGGGCAGTATCGTTTCCGCTCTCGCTCCGAATTCCCGGCTGGTGCGATGCGCCGCGCCTTACCGTCAGCGGAGAGACGATTGCCGTGTCGCGGACGTCCAAAGGGTTTGTGGTGCTGCATCGTAACTTCAATCCAGGCGATCGAATTACGCTAACGCTTCCGATGAAGGCCGCGGTTACCCGGTGGCCGGAGGATGGCATAGGAATTGAGCACGGCCCGCTTGTCTATTCGTTGCCGATTAAGGAGCACTGGACGACGAAGGTGGAAGATAAGTATACGACGGCGGAGTTTCCCAGTTGGGAGGCTATGCCGGCGAGTGCGTGGAATTTTGGCCTCGCCATCGATGCGTCGAAGCTGGATAGCGAAGTTGAGGTGAAAAGAAGGCCGGTTGCGCCGGATCAAGCGCTCGACCCGTGGGAGAATCCTCCTATCACAATCGAGGTTCCGGCGAGAAAGATCGAGGACTGGGAATTGGAAGCCGACCCGGACAACACGGCGCAAAAGTTCACGCCGTGTTTGCCCGACCTTAGCACAAGCAAGGTAAGCGAGATCGTGGAGCGGGTTTCTCTGGCGCCATATGGGTCGACGCAGCTACGGGTCACGATTTTTCCTGCCGTGCGGACTTAAAGAATAGGGCTCCGCGGCAGAATTCGTGGGCGGATTCGGGTTCCAGGAGCCGCCCAGGCGTGCGATATCCGCGGGTTTGGAGAGACGATTGGCAGCGCAATTCT
>JBEKAS010000312.1:0-3169 GCA_050015795.1 Occallatibacter sp.
GATCAGCATACCGGCTGGCCTGCGCCCTGACCTAAACGTATGCGCGCTCTCTACGCCCGAAATCTGTTGACCCCCATGCGCCGATGGAGTATCAAGGCAGAGACATGATTCGAACCTACATTGCTGTTCTTTTCGCCCTCTCTGCGACTTCATCGATCAGCCTGGCCGCGGCGCAAACCGCACCGCCAGCCGCTCCAGCCCAAAATACCGCACCCGCGGCGCGCAACGGGGCGGCCAACCCGGCCGCCAACCCCGCAAATCGGGGCCGCTTGCAGCTCGACGACTTCCTCGACGGCATCGCGGCGCAAGATGAGGCCAGCCGCGCATCCGCGGTTGCCGCCATCCACACGCGGGAACAAGCCCAGGCGCGCCAGGTGAAAGTGCGCAGCCAGATTCTTGCGCTCATCGGCGCGTTTCCTGAGCGCACGCCCCTCCACGCCAAAGTGCTCGGCGAGACGAATGTGGCGGGTGAAAACGGGGCCGAGGGCTTTCGCATTCAGAAATTGTTGTTTGAAAGCCAGCCCAATTTCTTTGTCACTGCGCTGCTCTACGTTCCTGATGGTGATGCGCCCGGCGGCAAGCGCGGGGTCCCCGGCGACGGGTCTTCGTCGCCGGGGTCGAAGCGCGCCGCCATCCTGATGACTCCCGGACACGGCCCGAGCGGGAAAGCCGGCGATGCGCCCATGGCCACAACCTTCGCGCGCAACGGCTTCATTGTGCTTTCCTACGACCCCATCGGGCAGGGTGAGCGGCTGCAGTATCCCGATCCCAACAAGCCCGGAGCCTCGCTGGCCGCGCGCCCCACCGGCGAACACGGCGAAGCCAGCTTGCAACCCATGCTCATCGGCGAAACCTTCGCCAAGTACGAGATCTGGGATGCCATGCGGAGCGTGGACTATCTGGCTTCGCTCCCCGAGGTCGATCCGCATCGCATCGGCGCTATTGGCTGCTCAGGCGGAGGCACCGTCACCGCACTGACCAGCGCGCTCGACACGCGCATCGCGGCCACCGGCGCGGCATGCTACATCACCTCATTCGACGCGCTGCTGCCCGCACTGGGTCCGCAGGATGCCGAACAGTCGACGCCGCGATTCATTTCTTCGGGTCTGGGATTTCCAGATTGGATCGAGCTGGCCGCGCCGCGCGCTTACGCTGTGCTTTCCACCTACTCCGATATGTTTCCTTTTGCCGGCGCGCGTGAATCTGTGATTGAGGCACGCCGCTTTTACGCGCTCTTCGATCCGGCAAGCGCCGGCACGCCCGTCGGTGGCGCGGCACCATCCGTTCCGCCCACGCCCACTGCGCCGGCCCTCAATGCCGACACCACGAATCACGTTTCTCCGAATGCGAAGCTGCAATGGATCACCGGGCCCGGCGGTCACGGCGCGCTGCAGCCCATCATGGGCAACATCCTCAGCTTCTTTCTGCGCAATCTTGAGCCCGGCGCCGACGCGGACCATCCCGTCGTTCCCGCCGGCAGCAATCCGCGTGCTGCCATGGCGTGGATCGCGAGCCTGCCCAAAGATGCCCTCCAGGTGACAACCACGGGCCAGGTGGCGACCAGTTTTCCCGGCTGCGCCACCGTCTTCACGCTGAATAAAAGGCGCGCGGCGCGCATCGTACCCGCGCACCGGCTTATCATCGGATTTGCAGCCCTCGGATCCCTGATTCGCGATGCCACAGGCGCCGCAGCCAAACCCGGCACAACAAAATTCGCGGCAGATTTGTTGACCGCGAAGAGCGGACCGATTGCTTTGCCGTCGGAAGGAGATCTCAATCTCGAGGCAGACCTCGCCGTTCCCACTGACGCAGGCCGGCATCCCGCGGTTCTGCTCGTGATTCCCAACTCCATTCACGGGTCAGACCCGATTGCGCGCGCCAATCAAGCCAAATTTAATGCGCTCGTCGCGCAGGGCAACCTGGTTCTCGCTATCACGCCGCGCCCCTCGCCTCCGGGAACCGACGATATGAAGGCTCCGCTGCTCGGGCCCATCTATCTTCTCAGCCTTCGCGCCGATCTGGTGGGCCGCACGCTGGTGGGCTTGCGCACCGACGACGTGATCCGCGCGATTGATTATCTCTCGAGCCGCGCGGACGTCGATCCGGCGCGCATCTCGGCTCAGGCGAGCGGACACATGGGTCTCGTGCTGATGCATGCGGGTGTGCTCGATCGCCGCATTCGCCAAATCGAAGTCGATCACGTGCTCACCAGCTATCGCAGTCTGCTCGACGCGCCGCTGCCCACCGGCGCGCCTGAGGATGTGATTCCCGGCGTACTGCTCCACTACGACATTCCCGATCTCGAACGCGCGTTGAAGCCGCGCCTCACGGAGAGCGATCCCTTGAAGGGCGCGGACGACCTGAGCCAGGATTCGACACCGCTCGCCTCGCTGACCGGCACGACGCCGTAGAGCGACACCATAGAAGGTATGCCGAATTTTGTTGGTTTTCCACCCTTTCGCAGAAGGCGCGAAAGGATGGGACACGGGTATGGTAGTTTTCCGGCGCAGCAAATTCCTCGAAAATCAAGTCCGAATGATTGCCTCCGCGGCAAACCGCCGTGCCGTTCGATTTTAGTTTCAAGCGATGGCCGCCACCATGCAGACGGCCGCCGCGATGCCGAAGGCTCGGAGAAGCTCTGGTTCGTCTGAGGCAAATATACGGAACGGCGGGCGGCCTACCGCCTTCACCCGCTACACTTTTCTCTGGGAGTTCCTCACGATCACATGCGCGCAACCTTCCGAATTTTCCTCTTCGCCCTGGTTTCTTTCCCACTCTCCCCGCTGGCTGCGGCACAGTCCGCTGCCGCCCCGGCCGCAAGCCGCGATGCTGACCTGCAACTTGTGGTCGTGCTCAGCCGCCACGGCGTCCGCGCGCCCATGGCCAATTCCGCCTTGTACGGTCAATACGCCGCTGCGCCCTGGCCCGCGTGGGATGTGCCGCCGAGCTATCTCACCGCGCATGGCTATCAATTGATGAAGCTCTTCGGAGCCTGGGACCGCACCCAATTCGCGAGCCAGAACCTTTTCGCCTCCACCGGCTGCGCCGACGCCGCCCACGTCAGCATCCTGGCCGATTCCGACCAGCGCACGCGCGAAACCGGCAAGGCCCTCGCTGAAGGCATGTTTCCCGGCTGCACCATCGCGGTGCACGCGCAGCCTGAGGGCGC
>JBEKAS010000313.1:0-3064 GCA_050015795.1 Occallatibacter sp.
CGGCTTGGCCGCAACAACTGATGCATTTCCTGCCCACGTTTCTGTTTCTGGTGGTTCTGATGACGGCCTTCATGAGTTTTTCGCACGGCACACAGGACGTGTATCCAACGTTCCTGGCCGTCGCGGTCAAGCTCTCGCCTGAGACGATCGGCCTGATTGGCGTGCTGTACGGTCTGGGTTCGATTGCCGGCGGGATCGTTTTCGGCGCGCTGTCGGAAACGTGGGGCCGCAAACGCGCCATTATCACTGCGGCGTTGCTGGCGCTTCCGGTCATTCCTCTTTACGCCTACGGGCATACCGCCCTCACCCTGGGCATCGGCGCGGTCCTGATGCAGTTCATGGTGCAGGGCGCGTGGGGCGTGGTTCCGGCGTATTTGACGGAGTTGTCGCCCGCCCCGGTGCGCGCAACCGCGCCGGGACTGGCCTACCAACTGGGCGCGCTCATCACCTCGTGGAATGGAAAGGGCCAGGCGCTGGCGGCAGAACGCTGGGGCAATTATCCGGCGGTGCTGGCCATCACTGTGGCCGTGGTCGCCGTGGCGCTGGCGGGACTGACGGCATTGGGGCGCGAGGCCAAGGGCAGGGAAATGAACGAGGCCTGAGAACGGAACGCTGGCAGAATTCCTTCATGCGATTGCTTCGTTATGTACCCTATGCGGCATATCGGTTTTGTTCGATGCCACTTAGAATGAGGGGCAATGAATCCGGGCATCAGCGAAGTGGCAATTGTCGCGATTGGGCGCAACGAAGGCGAGCGCCTGAAGCTGTGCCTGCGCACCGCGCTCCGGGATGCGCCGGCCGTGGCCTACGTGGACTCCGGCTCGGCGGACGGCAGCGCGGAGTATGCGCGCTCCGTGGGCTGCCGCGTCGTCTCGCTCGACGCCTCGCGGCCCTTCAGCGCGGCACGGGCGCGGAATGAGGGCTTCGCCTGCGTCATGGAGCACGCGCCGGACACGCCTTTTGTGCAGTTTTTGGATGGCGACTGCGAGATCGAAGAAGGCTGGATCGAACAAGCCGCCAACGCGCTCAAAGAAAAATCGCATGTGGGGGTAGTGTGCGGACTGGTACGTGAAATTCACCCGGAAGCGAGCGTCTACAACAGAATCTGCGATCTGGAGTGGCGGCAGCCGGCGGGAGAGGTACGCACTTCAGGCGGACGCTTCATGGCGCGCGCCCGCGTGTTTCAGGAAGTGGGCGGGTTCCGGCCCGATGTGATCGCTGGCGAAGATGATGAATTTTGTATCCGCGTGCGGCGACAGGGCTGGAAGATCCTGATGATCGATGCGCCCATGGCCAGCCACGACGCGGCCATCACGAGCTTTGGGCAGTGGTGGCGCAGAAACCGCCGCGCGGGCCACGCCTATGCGCAGGTTGCGGCCTTGCACGGCGGCGGAGACGAGCGCTACTTTGTCCGCGACCGGCGTCGCATTTTGATCTGGGGCCTGGCGCTGCCCGTTGCGGCGCTGGCCGCAGCACCGTTTACGCACTGCATTTCGCTACTGGTTCTGCTTTGCGCGTACGCTTTGCAATTCGCGCACATTGTGCGCGGCTGCCGGAAACGAGGATGGGCGAGCCGGGATGCACGGGCCTATGGATTCTTGACCGTGATCTCGCGCTTCCCGGCGTTGCAGGGACTGCTCGAGTACTATTGGCGGCGGATGCGGCGGGGGGCCATGACGATTATTGAATACAAATAGAGGAACCTATGAGCGAGGCGATGCACCTCAAGGCGGAGAAGAAAAGCGCAAATGTCAAACCGGGCGCCGCGCAAAAGCGCCGCGTAGCTCTGCTGGGAGCCGGCTACATTGCCGACTGGCACGCGAAATGTCTCAAGTCGGTAGCGAATGTGGAGCTGGTCGCGGTGTGTGACCAGGCGCAGGAGCGGGCCGAAGCGCTGGCCGCGAGATTCGGCATCGCAAAGGCCTACGGATCGCTAGAGGCAATGTTGCAAGCGGAAAAGCTCGACGCCGTCCACGTTCTGCTGCCTCCGGACCTGCATTTTGAGGCGGCCAGCACGGTGATGGAAGCCGGCGTGAGCGTGTTCCTGGAAAAACCCATGTGCGACCGCGCGGACCGCTGCGAAGAACTCATCCGAAAGGCTGCTGCATGCAATGCGCATCTCGGCGTGGGGCACAACTTCCTGTTTTCGCGGCCCTGGGAGCAACTGCGGCGCGACGTCCGCAGCGGCATCCTGGGACGCGTCGATCAAATAAGAATTACGTGGAATCGCTTTCTTCCGCAATCGGCCTTCGGACCGTTCGACATCTGGATGCTGCGTGACCCGCGCAACATCATGCTGGAAACGGGATCGCACCTGGTGGCGCACATGCTGGACCTGGTTGGCGAGCCGGACGAGATGGAGGTGCGCGCGGGGAACGCAATCAATCTGCCCACGGGCCGCAGCTTCTATCGCCGCTGGCAGGTGCGTGCCGTGAAAGGCCCGGCGGCAATCGGCATCGAGTGCTCCTTCGCGCCCGGTTTTGCCGAACACAACATTCATGTGCGCGGTTCCCTGGCCGCGGCCACGGCGGACATCGAGCGCAATACGTACGCTCTCGAACGCTACCGGCCCGCCGATCCGGACTTTGAGAATTACGCGATCGTTGTCAACCGGGCGAAGTACATGAAGGCGCAGGCGCGCTGGACGCTGGCAAGGTATGTGCTGTCGAAGCTGGGCCTTGAAAAACGCGGCACGGCGTATGGAGAGAGCATCGCGCGTGCGCTCGATGCGTATTACGACGCGTTTTATGGAGGTGGAGACGGCCACGCGGAGGAGCTCGACGAGCGGGTTTCCGGGCAGTTTGGCGCACGCGTCATCCGGGTATGCGAGCAAATTGGAGAGCGGGCGAATCTTCCGGCAGAGCCTGTTGCGCCGCGCATTGAGCCCAGACTGGCAGGCGCCGGCGCGAAGGCCGACGTTCTCGTGCTGGGCGGCGCGGGCTTCATTGGCAAAGAACTGGTGCGGCAACTGGTAGCGGATGGTCGCGGGGTGCGCGTGCTGGTGCGCGGCGCAGCCGGCCTTCCCGAGGAGCTGCGCGCACAGGTCGACTGCCGGACCGGCAAT
>JBEKAS010000314.1:0-3020 GCA_050015795.1 Occallatibacter sp.
GCCGAGCGCATTCGCGTGCTGGCGACGGCGAATCTCGACACGCCGCGCTTCGTGGGGCGCAAGCAATTGCCCACGTCGATCGGCGGGACGATGATTCACGTTGCCGATCACACGCAGAGGCACGTGGGCCAGGTGGTCACCACGGCCAAGGTGCTCAAGGCGATGCGCAGTTAGGACGGCGGTCGCGTGGGATTCTTGACCCACGAAGGTTTCTGGCGGCGTGGACGCCGCCAGTACAGCCGGCCGGGAGGCCGGCGCTACACTTGCGCGTCGGTTTACCGCAAGCTGCGGAGACCGGCGCTACTCATTTCGGTTCGGCGTTCGTGCTGGGCTCCAGATAGGCCTCGCTGTTCACCTGCGTCTGCTGCTGCAGGCTGTAGCCGTCCCGCGTGCGAATGCGGTACTTCTGCAGATCCTTGCCTACGAGCTTGACGTTGATGGTGCGCCAACCGCGGTTGGGGTTCGATTGCGGATAGTAGCTGAGGGAATAAAGATGCCCCAGGTCGTTGCGAATGGATGCAAAGGCCTGCTTCTCCTTGCTCCAATTTCCCGCAAAGTACGCTTTGCCGCCGGTGACTTTGCTCATGCGCTCGAAAGCCGCGGTCGATACCAGGTCGTCCTGCGCCTGGCGCGTGCTCACAATGTAGATGATGGTTCCCGTCGACTGCGCAAGCTCGGCAACGTCTTCCGGAGGAATGGAGCTGGCGTTGTCGGGGCCGTTGGAGAAGACGACGATGGCCTTTCGGCCCGTGAGCGGCGCGGCATCCTTCACGGTAAGCAAGAGCGAGTTGTAAAGCGCGGCGTCGTCTCCGGCCACCGTGCTGCGCACGCCATTCACCACGTGGAAGCGGTCGGAGGTGAGCAGCGTGGCCCGCGAAAGATCGCGGCTGTAGGAGTAAAACGCGATCTTGCTGGCATTATCCATGGAGCGCACGAAGTCGGAGATGGCATCCTGCGCGAAGACGAAGCCGCGGTACATGTAGTTGCTGGTATCGAAGAGGATGAAGACGTCGGCGCCCGCCAGCGGCGAAATCCTCACACCCGAAGAACTGATGGCGGGAAGCGGTTCTCCGTTGTCCCCGGAAGTCCCCGCGACTTTGCCAGCTCTGGGCGAGGCAACGGTGCCCGGCGCTCCCGGGTAGAAGTTGCCTTCTTCAAACGTGGCCAGCTTCTGGGGAACCTTGTCTTCCATGATGACAAAATCCTCAGGCCGCAAGCCGGTAATGTAATTCCCTTTGCTGTCGGTAACAGCCACGCTCAACTGCACCAGGTTCACATTCACGCGCAGGCGCATGCCTCCGTCCTGGGCTGCTAAGCGGGGTGCTCCGCCGCTCGAAAGAAGGATGCCCAGAAAAGCTCCTGCACTGGCGACAATCCGGTATCTCTTACTCATCCCCATGTGTTCCTCCATTCACGATGTTCTGGTTGATTGCGGGTGAGTTTGTGGTGCGAATGCTGATTTTCCCCTCACGGAATTCCTCCCCGGTTTGCTGCATGGCGCGCAGCAGAGCCGGCCAGTCGTCGATGCTGGTTGCCGATATGTTCGCCACCATCTGGCGCGTCAACTCGGGAACCAAAATGTTGAGCATCGCTGGAGGATAGCCCTTTTCGTCGGCCAGCCGTGCCCAGTAGAGGTTGCTCGATTCCCACGATTCGCCAAAGAGCCGGCTTCCGTAGCCACCTGCAACCGGGAAGGGATCCGAAGCGATCAGGGCACGGGAGTAACTGTCGGCCAGAATGGGATGCGGCACACCGAAGTCTGCGGCCAGCCGGTGCGGCGAGGTAGCCTCGGGATCTTTCTGCGCCAATTCATCGAGCTCCCGGCTCGCCTGCCCCCATTGTGCGGCTTCTCCAGGAAATCTCTTGCGGAACTCGGCGGTGAGATGGAACGCGTCCGCGGGGAGTAAATGAGCCGTCAGAGTTGCTGTACTGTCCGGGCTTTGCAGCGCCTGCTCCATCTCTTCCATTCGGCCTGAGCCCAGGCGGTCAGAGAAGACAGCCAGCACCTTTTGGCGCAGATCGGCGTTGCTTGCGGAGGCTGTCAAAAGCTCTTCGCCGGCACGCTGGTAGAGAGCAGCGGCGTGCAACTCGTCCTGGTTCACGGTCCACCACCTTGGCAGGATGGAATTCACCAGCAGCTGGGGTACCGTTTCCTTCCAGATCAATGCCTGCAGCTTCTCGGGAGAGATGAAATCTTCTTCCGTGAGAGCAAGGGCGAAGGGCAGGTCGGCGAGCGAACCAATGAAATAAGCTCCGCCGCCTGCCGTGGCCCCGATGCCGATCAAATTGGGCGGTCCCCAAACGTCTTTGATGCCCTGAATCGACGATGCCGTGAAGTCGTGCGCGCGAACAAAGAGGGGATTGCTGTGCAGTACCTGGGAGCCGGGCGGCTCATAATACGCATAATTCAACCCCACCAGCGTGTCGCGCAGGAAGGGCGCAAGACGTGCGCGCGCCGCCTCCAGCTGCGCCGGCGTTCCCGGCGTCTTAATGACCTTGGTGAGATCGGTGCGCACTTGTAGCTCCGCGTGCCGGCTGACATACACCGTGGGGGACCAGGTTACGCGCTCGCCGGAAGTGAAGATGGGCCGCGGCAATTCAAACTCGCGCAGCGTTCCCGCCAGCGGCAAAAGGCTGTCGCCAATGGCGGCGCCGCCGGCCATTTCACCCAGGCCGTCGTAGAGTCCGAAAAGCGTATCGAGCGGCACCAGCCGCTGGTCGTCGAGCACGGCGCGCATCCGCTGCGCAATCTCCTCATGCACGCGCGCACCCTCCGGGCTGTTCTGCGCCGGCCCTGCCAGCAGATCCACCACCTGGCCCTGCGTGAAATCGGCTTTGCCCCCCGCCGCCACCAGGATGGAATCGAGCGACTTGCGCGCGGCGTCGAAGAGCTCCGTCGATGATCCGATTCCGCCATACGGCTGAATCGCAACCTGCCACGAAGCGTTCAACTGCTGAGCGGGAATTTGCCTCTGTCGGGCCAGAATCTGCCATATGCCGAGTTCAGCCTGGAACGCGCC
>JBEKAS010000315.1:0-2875 GCA_050015795.1 Occallatibacter sp.
CGCGCGGCAACGCCAGCGCCGGCACAGACGCGGAGCGGCGGCGGCCTCACCAACGAAGAGATGGATTTTGCCGAACCCGAAGCGCTCCGCAAAGGTTCGCTGACTGCAGAGGGAAACTCGCCCTCGAGGGGTGAAAACGCGGGAGCGGGGACGCATCGGATCGCGCCGCCCACGCATGCCACGCCGGGTGCCGAGACCCCCGACGTCGAGACTGAAGACGCGTCGCTGCGGGTTCCGCGAGGCGCCAATCCGGCGCCGCTGCGCGGGTCCCACGAATCTTTGGAGCGGCAGAACACGCGTCTCGATGCCGAGGGTTTGGAGCGGATTGAGGACGAATCCGACCTCGTGGATCGCATCGCGCGCAAACTGCTCGTGCCCATCCCGGCATCGAGCGCGCTCACCGTAAATGCCGAACTGCCCGCGACCCACCGCTATTGCCGGCCGTGGACAGCGCTTTTCCTGACTGACCTGTCGCGGGCGCACAACGCGGCATTCCACCGGCCGCTCGAGGTGAGCTCGGCAGTGCGCACCATGGAATACCAGAAGCGGTTGATGGAGATCAACGGCAACGCAGCCCCGGCTGAAGGCGACATTGTGAGCCCGCATCTGACCGGCGCGACCATTGACATTGCGAAAGACGGCTTGAGCCGTGACGAGATCGCCTGGATGCGCCGGCGCCTGCTGGCGCTCGAAGCCGCGGGCAAAATCGACGTGGAAGAGGAGTTTCGCCAAGCCTGTTTCCACATCACCGTGTACAAGAGCTACGCACCGTCGCGCACGCCGCGCCCTGCCACCCAGGCCGGGAGCGGAGGCACCGGTACAAAGCGCCACAAACCGGCCGATTCTTCCGGCGCGGCTGCTGCGCAAGGCCTGTGACGCAGTCGAGCGCTAGCGAGAACGGCACCTGACTAACAAGCGAAAAAGTGAAGAAGCGAAAGCAGTGAAAACGCCCGCGCGCTCTCACTCCCTCGCTTCTTCACAAATTCACTTCTTCACTCAATTCACTCCTTCACTCCATTCACTCGTTCGGTATTCCCGCGCTCAGTGGGCCAAGAAATTCTGGTTCGCGAGGATGCGGTAAAGGGTAGAGCGGGAGATCTGGAGCTGGCGGGCGGTGCGCAGCTTGTTGCCGCGATTGAGGTCGAGCACGCACTGCACGTGGCGGTGGATGATGGCGTCGAGGGACAGATTGGCGGCTAGGACGGCGGCTTGCGGGCCCAGACTCGTTTCAAAGCCGCTCGCTGCAAAGCCTGCTCCGGGCCCCATGGCAGGGCTGAGAGGAGAGTGCGCGCCGGATTGCAAGTCGAAGAAGGGCTGCGGGCCATCGGGCAAAGCGAGGTCGAGGGGCCGAATGACGCCGTTATCGGCTTCGAGCAGGGCGTTCTCGAGTGTGCTGAGCAGCTCACGCACGTTGCCGGGCCACGTATGCTGCAGAAGGCGGGCGAGGGTGCCGGGCCCAAGCACGACCGGGCGCTGCTGGTAGCGGACGCAGAGCCGGTCGAGAAGGAACTGGGCGAGCGGAGCAATGTCTTCGCGGCGCTGGCGCAGCGGCGGAATGGCGAAGCGGATGGCGGTGAGGCGGAAGGCAAGATCGGGAAGCAGAAGTCCCTGGCCGGCCATTTGCCGCAGCGGGGTTTGCGAAGACGCAAGCAGGACGGCGCGGCCGGGCGGACGGTCCTGAAGGGTTTTGAGGACGCCGAGGAGCAGCCCCTGTCCAGGAGGGGCGAGCAGGTCCACGCGGTCGAGATAGGTGAAACCGGCAAGCGTTGCAGGATCGGCGTCAGTGGCCAGCCACTCCCGGGCGTCGCGGCGCTGGAAGCTGGTGGAGGCGAGCGGTGAGCGGCTGAACAGATAGCGCGCAAGGGTATACTTGCCGCTTCCGTGCTCACCCTCGATGGCCGCGACCTGCAGATGCGGCGCTGCCATCTCCGCTTGCATCAGCAGCTTGCGCCACACCGCGCTGACGCCCACCACGTGGAAAGCGCCGGCGGATGCGTCCAACTCCACGAGCGTGAGGCCGGAGACGGAAGGCTGCGTATGCAACTGAGCCGAGCTTTGCATGGATCTCAACGTGCCTCGCCTCTGAGCCAGGTCTCTGTTCTGATCCGACACACGATTCATCGGCGATGCGGGGGAAAACATGAACCAGGGGCCATTGATGCCGGTGTAAAAGCAAGAAGTTAGAGAGGGAATGGAGAAGGCGAGAACCGTGCCGAAAGGGGCCGCGCCCGCTACGTCTCACCGTCAACGAACGTTATACTCAAGGGCATCCCCGCCGCGGCGATCTTATGCGCAGCCTTACGTTTCTCTGATGTTGCGGAAACGGGCCGGCGTTTGCCCTATCTCTTGGCGGGACTCAGGAATGCTCGGGGGCCCGGGGAGCCCGTGCCCAAGGAACCAACATTGGCGACGGAGAACGTGAGGGGTCGGGCGATTGAACTGCGCCGCTGGGGCTACGCGCTGTGGCTGGCTTCCCTCGTCGGCTTTGCGTTCTTGCACGCGGGTCATTTGCGCGCCGATTTCCCCAACGGCTCCCCGTGGGTTTTCGACTGGGCCAAGTTCACCGATGAAGGCTGGTATGGGAACGCGGCCATCCGCGCACACCTGTTTGGGAACTGGTACGTGGCGGGGGACTTTAATCCGGCCGTCGCGGTTCCGGTGTGGCCGTTTCTGGAGTGGCTGCTGTTTTTCTTCACCGGCGTCACGGTTGAGGCCGCGCGCGGGTTGGCGGTTGCGTGCTTCTTCCTCAGCCTTGTATTGACCTATCTGCTGCTGAGCAGCCGGAAGGTGGGGAGCCGCAGCCCGCGCTGGATCGCGCTCCTAGGCGTCACGCTGGTGGTAACCAGCCCGTTTCTCTATTGCTTCAGCCGGCTGG
>JBEKAS010000316.1:0-2843 GCA_050015795.1 Occallatibacter sp.
GAGTGGTGTCACTCGCAACGGCGTGCCGCTTCTTCCCGTGCGACCGGGCGCGCCACGCGTGACAGCTGAGTTGGTTCGCCAGCTCGAGCAAGAGTTGCGGTGATTCCGCCTCTGCCCAGTATCCAGCCCATCTCCTCCGCTACAATAGTGTGAAGCTCCTGCCGGCCGGGAACCCGAGTCCCTGGTTCGCCAGGAGCATTCACACATGATGCTGCCCGAAAATCTTCCTGAAGCTCTTACCTTCGACGATGTCCTGCTGGTGCCCGCCTACAGCGAGGTGGTGCCCGCGCATGTGAGCACGCAAACCCAATTGACACAAGGGATTACGCTCAACACCCCGCTGATCTCCTCGGCCATGGACACGGTCACCGAGTCGCGCATGGCCATCGCCATGGCGCAGCAGGGCGGCATCGGCATCGTGCATCGCAATCTCTCCATTGCCGACCAGGCCGGCGAAATCGACAAGGTGAAGCGCTCTGAGAGCGGCATGATCGTCGATCCCGTGACCATCGGCCCGGAGAAGACAATCGGCGATGCGCTCGAAATCATGCGCCGCTACCGCATCTCCGGCGTGCCCGTCACGCAGGGCAGGCGGCTGGTGGGCATCCTCACCAATCGCGATCTGCGCTTTGAAACACGCACCGAAATTCCCGTAGGCGACGTGATGACCAAGGAAGATTTGATCACCGTGCCCGTGGGCACCACGCTCGAAGAGGCCGAGCTGATCCTGCACAAGCACCGCGTGGAAAAGCTGCTGGTGGTGAACGAGCAGTACGAATTGAAGGGCCTGATCACGGTCAAGGACATCCAGAAGAAGTTGAAATATCCCAATGCCAGCAAGGACGATCAGGGCCGGCTGCGCGTGGGCGGAGCCATCGGAGCAACGGGCGACTTCATGGAGCGTGCGGCAGAGCTGGTGCGCAACCGCGTGGACGCCCTGGCCATCGATTCGGCGCACGGGCACTCCTCGCGTGTGCTCGATGCGGTGCGCGAAGTGAAGAAGCGCTTTAGCGATGTAGCTCTGCTGGCCGGCAACGTAGCCACCTACGAGGGCGCCATGGCGCTCATCGACGCCGGCGTCGACGCCATCAAAGTCGGCATCGGTCCGGGATCGATTTGTACTACGCGCATGGTCACCGGCGCAGGCATGCCGCAGATTACAGCCATTGCCGAAGCGTACCGCGCCGCACTCAAGCACGGCATTCCAGTGATTGCCGACGGCGGCATCAAATACTCCGGCGAAATCACCAAGGCCATTGCCGCGGGCGCCAGCTCCGTGATGATCGGCTCGCTCTTCGCCGGCGTGGATGAGAGCCCCGGCGAAACCATCCTCTACCAGGGGCGCAGTTTCAAGACCTATCGCGGCATGGGATCGCTGACCGCCATGAGCCAGGGCTCGGGCGAACGCTACTTTCAGGGCTCATCCGATCTGGGGGGCCCTAACAGTGAGGCCGGAGACGTGGTGCAGCGCGAGCGCGCCAATGAGAACCGCCTCGCCAAGTTCGTTCCCGAAGGTATCGAGGGGCGCGTTCCCTATCGTGGACCGCTCGAAGCCATGGTCTTCCAGCTGGTCGGTGGTCTCCGTTCCGGTATGGGCTACCTGGGGTGCGGCAGTATCGTGGAGCTGCAGGAGAAGGCGAAGTTTGTGCGCATCTCCGGCGCCGGGTTGCGCGAGAGTCACGTGCACGATGTGATCATCACGCGCGAAGCGCCCAACTATCATGTCGAGTAAGCGGCGCGGGTCTTGGTTCTGGATCAGCGCATGGTGGCCCGTGGTCGTTGGCATCGCCACGATCGTCGCCGAGTCGACCCCGGCTTTCGGCTCGGACCGCACCTCGCATCCCCTCCGCTGGCTCGTTCAACTGCTCTTCGGCCAGCTAAGCGACGCAACCTGGGATCTTGTTCATCATCTGATTCGCAAGTCGGGCCACTTCCTGGGCTACGGAGCGCTGGGATTAGTATGGCTGCGCGCCTGGCGCATGACCTTGCCGGATGCGCGATTCCTCTCCCAGACGGGACTTGCGCTGCTGGGAACGGCGCTGGTAGCCAGCTGGGATGAGTGGCACCAGACCTTCCTGCCCAATCGCACCGGCTCTCCATATGACGTGCTGCTGGATTGCTGCGGCGCCGCCGCCATGATCGGAATGGCGTGGCTATACCTGCGGTCCTTCCGGCACGCACAAGCAGCCCGCTAGAACCGGTGTCCGCGCGCATTCCAGCGGTGCAGTGCAGTCTCGATGGGCGTAAGCCGCCTCGCAGATCGTTCGAAAAAAACAAACGCGGGCACATCCCGGATAAGGAGTTGCCCGCGTGACATTTCGTTTGGATCGGTGAAGCTGGTCGAACTGCCGCTGCTTATGCGGCTTCTTCGCCGCCCTTGGTTTCTTCTGCTTCCTTCTTTTGCTCTTCGAGCTGTTTTTCCAGCTCGGCGCGCTTCTTGGCCTTCAGGTCGGCGCGCTTCTGGCGCTTCACTTCCAACTGCTTTTCCGCGCCCAGCAATTCGATGAACGCCTTGTCAGCGCCGTCGCCCTGCTGGAAGCCGGTGCGAACGATCCGCAGATAGCCACCGTTGCGGTCGCCGTAGCGCGGAGCCACAACATCAAAGAGCCGCTTGACGGCATCGTCGGTGCAGAGGAAGGCGTGCGCCTGGCGGCGCGAGTGCAGATCGCCCTTCTTGCCCAGGGTGATCATCTTTTCGATGTGCGGACGAACCGCCTTGGCCTTCGCCACGGTGGTCTCCACGCGGTCTTCTTCGATGACGGACGTGACCAGGTTGCGCAGCAGCGCGCGGCGATGGCTGGTGTTGCGTCCGAGCTTGAATCCTGCATTGCGATGGCGCATAA
>JBEKAS010000317.1:0-2748 GCA_050015795.1 Occallatibacter sp.
AATCTGGCCCAGTCGAACAAGGCACTGGTGACGCGCATTCAGGGCGACATTGACAAGCTGGCCGCGCAGAACCAGGGCAGGCCCGTGCCCATCGACATGGTCACCACGTCGGGCTCGGGCCTCGACCCCGACATCACGCCCGACAATGCTTACTACCAGGTCGCGCGTGTCGCCCAGGCGCGGGGCATCGATCAGGATGAGTTGCGGAAATTCGTCGCGGACCACACCACCTCGCGGCAGCTCGGCTTTCTCGGCGAACCGCGCGTCAACGTCCTGGAACTGAATCTCGCGCTCGACCAGATTTCGAAATAACCTCTAGCGAAGCGGCTTCCCAAGCCACTTTATGCGGGACGAGCCAACCGGCTGTCCCGCATTTCTTTTTCGCTACCTATTTGCGGAATAAGCGCTAAACTTCTCGCCGTCCTTCGATGGCGCGCGCCATCGTCACCTCATCGGCATACTCAATGTCGCTGCCGGCAGGAACGCCTGTCGCTATCCGAGTAATCCTGACCGGAAGTCCGCGCAACGCATTTGCCAACCAACTTGCCGTGGCCTCGCCTTCGAGCGTGGGGCTGGTGGCGAGAATCACCTCATCCACTTCGCCGCGCTCCACGCGGCCAATCAGAGTTCCTGCGCGTAGCTGATCGGGACCCACGCCGTGCAGCGGCGAAAGCGTGCCATGCAGCACGTGGTAGACGCCCTGATACATTTGCGTGCGCTCCACGGCGCCGATATTCGTGGGTTCTTCCACCACGCAGACAAGCCGCAGGTTCCGCGTTGGGCTCGCGCAGTAGGCGCAGGGATCGATGTCGGTGACGTTGTTGCAGATGGAACAGAGGCGCAGACTGGCTTTCAATCCGCGGACGGCTTCGGCCAGAGCCGCCGCGTCCTCGTCGCTGGCGCGCAGCAGGTGAAAGGCGTAGCGCTGTGCGCTCTTGGTGCCTACGCCGGGTAGTTTCTTCAATTCCTCAATGAGCCGGGCCATCGGCTCGGCATAGCGTGACAATGTTCCCGCCTCCTTCGATCGAAACGCTGACGCGTTCCGGCATCAGCTCATTCCCGGCAGCTTCAATCCGCCCAGCATGCCCTGCACGCTCGACTTGATGGCCTCATCGGCCTTGCGCCCGGCTTCATTCACCGCGGCCACAATCAAATCCTCCAGCATCTCCACATCGGGCTGGCTGCCGCTCAGGCTCAACACTGCGGAGGGATCGATGTAGATCTTGAGCAATTCTTTCTTGCCGTTCATAGTCGCGGTCACCGCGCCGCCTCCGCTCGAGGCCTCCACCACGGTTTCTCCCAGCTTGCGTTGAACCTCTTCCTGCATTTCGCCGGCCTTGGAAAGCATCTCCGAAAGTTTGAGCGGGTTGATCATTCTTGTCTTGTTCTCCTCAGATCGCCGTCACTTCTGGCGGAGATCGACCACACTACGGACCTCGGCCTTGAAAATCTGCTGTGCGCTCTTGACGATTGGATTCTGGAGCGCCGCCTCCTGCACGCTGCCCACGGGCGCAAGGGGCGCCGCAACCACGGCCGGAGTGGATCCCTCGCCGGCGGAAACGAGAAAACGCGTGGGCGCTCCCAGCCGCTGTAGTTCCTGGCGCACGATCTTCTCCGCGGCGGCATTCACCGTCAAGCTGAGCATCTTCTTGCCCATCCCCGGCACGGCAACATGCACGCTCGTGCTCTCCAGTCGCCACGTGCCGTTGCCCAGCAACTGCGCGGCTGAGCCGTGCCCCGCAGTGGCCAGAGCGGAAACAATGTCCTGACGGAGCGATTCGACGTCTAACCCTTCGCCTGTCGCTTTGGCGGTCTCAGGCGCTTTAGCGAGCGCGCCCTCGGTGAGCGTTTCAGTCGATGCGTACCCCGACGCCTGTGCAGCCACGGCAGGGAAGGGCGAAAGCTCGCGCGCGACCGTGCTCCCCGCAATCGCGGACTCGACTGCCGTGGCCGATCTGCCCACAATCGCGCCGGTTTCCTGCCCGGCGCTCTGCCTCGGCGGGGGCGATGCTGCGTTCCAACCGCTCGGTTCTCGCGCCGGCGCTCCTGCTGAAACCGAAGATGCAACTGCCGGGCGTGCCACGCTTGCGCTCGCGCGTGGCGCGCTACCGGGCATCGCAGTCCTCGCGTCAGCGCCTCCAGCCACACCGCTCAGCAGTTCCTCGATTGGCAGCAGCCGCTGTGCGTGGATCAGCTTGAGCAGTCCCAGCTCCAAGTGGAAACGCTGTTCTTGGCGGTAATTCAAATCGTCAAAGGTGCGCAGCACAATTTGCAAATTGCGCGTCAGCTCTTCTTCGCTGAAAAGCAGCGCCGTGCGCGCCGCACGCGCCCGCTCGTCGGCGGAGATCTCGAGCAACTCCGTCTGCTCGCCACCCAGCTTAGCCATGAGCGTGTTGCGCAGGTAGCGCACCATCTGTCGTGCCAGCGACAAGGGGCTATGCCCGGCATTCAGCAGCGCATTTAATTGCTCCATCAGCAGAGCGGTCTCGGCAGAGGCCACGGCTTCGAGCAGTTTTTCAAACACCGTGCTCGGCACCGACCCCATCAGCTCGCGAATCTGCTCTGTCGAAAGCTTCGGCCGGCCCTCCCCTTGGACGATTTCGAGCGGAGCCGACGCGATCGCCTGGTCCATGATGGAGAGCGCGTCGCGCATCGAGCCGTCGCCGGCTTCGGCCAAGAGCGCCAGCGCTTCCTCATCCGCCGCAACACCCTCCTCGGCAGCGATCATCTTCAACTGCGCCAGAATGT
>JBEKAS010000318.1:0-2718 GCA_050015795.1 Occallatibacter sp.
CCTCCACTGGCCAGTTCGAGGTCGTATCCCTGGCGCTCGAGCGCGGCAGCGATCATGGTCCGCACGGGAGTTTCGTCATCGACCACGAGAATCCGCTCGGGCTTGCGTGCTGCCTGCTCAGCTCTGAAAGCGGCCGCGGGGTCCGGCCTCTTCGTATCTGCCAGCTTCGGTCCCAAACGCCTGCCTCCATCCTTTTCGCGCACCTTTTACCCCTGATTCGACTGGTTCAACCCCAGCGTTTCTGCCCGGCTGTGATGCACTGTCCTGTTAGCTAACAAGAGACCTGCTGCGATCGCCAACGGCCGCAGGCACCCTGCGCGGTCTCCTTGTATTTACGCGCGGCACGCTCCCGGTGTTCCATGGAATGCTGAGCCGGAAAGAAGACGCCGACACAGGTGCGCAGCCGCAAGAGATCCCGGTTTCAAGAAAATAGTCACCACTGGCCTGATGGTCGGCATGTTACCACGATCTGAAGTACGCCCGAATACTGCCGTACATGCAAGGGGGAGCAGCCGGCCGGGTTTTTTTGCTTACCAGAGCCTACCACCTTCGTAACCCATTCTCAATGACACGAACGTGACATGCGGGGACGGGTATCTACGGCGTCACTTCGTTCCGGATATAACCTGCGGAGACCGGGACCCGGGGCATGATTCTGTGCCAAACGTAACCTGAGGCGGAACTTGCGGCGCCGCTTCCATTCGTGAGGAAAAGCGCCGGCGGGCTGGTGCTGGGTAATCTCGTAGACGGCCGCGAAGTGGCGGGAGATTATGAAGACTTCGCCGGACGCCGCGCGCGGCGCGAGGCGGCCCAGCCTTCCTTGGTGATCTGGCGTCCGCGGGCGACGGCCAGTGCGTCGGCAGGGACGTCCTTGGTGATGCAGGAGCCTGCGCCGATATACGCGCCGTCCCCAATGGAGACGGGCGCGACGAGCGTGGAGTCGCTGCCTACAAACGCGCCTTTGCCGATGCGCGTCACGTGCTTGTTGACGCCGTCGTAGTTGCAGGTGATGGTGCCTGCGCCGATGTTTGTGCCTTCGCCGATCTCCGCGTCGCCGAGATAGGTGAGGTGGTTGGCCTTGACGCCTTTGCCTAGCTTCGCCTTTTTGGTTTCAACAAAGTTGCCCACGTGCGCGTTTTCGCCGATCTCGCTGCCGGGCCTGAGGTGCGCGAAGGGGCCGATCTGCGCGCCATCGGCGATGGTGGAATCCTCGAGCACACAGCTCTGGCGGATGAGAACGCCGTTGCCGAGAGTGCAGTTCTCGATCACGGAAAAAGACCGGATGCGGCAACCGGAGCCGATGTGCGTGCGGCCTAGCAGTTGTACGTAGGGCTCGATGACGGTATCCGCGCCGACTTCCACTTCGGGATCGATCACGCAGGTTTCGGGGCGGTCGATTGTGACTCCGGCGGCCATCAATTGTTCTGTCTTCATTGCACCTTTTCTTGCGGTGCGGGTCTGGAGACCCGCACGACAGCCGGTCTGGAGACCGGCGCTACATTTACTGGTCCGCGCCTGGCGCTCCGTGCGGCCCGGGGGCACCTGGGATCGTAATGTCGATGGCCTGGGGCGCGCCCATGCCGAGGGCGTCGACCGGGGGCTTGATCTCAGAGCTATTGCCGACCACGAGCACCGCCAGTTTTTCAGGATGAATGTACTTTTTGGCGGCCGCGGTTACATCATCGAGCGTGACTTTCTCGAGTGCGGCGCGATAGGTCTCAAGATAATCGGCCGGATAGCCGTAGAACTCGAGCCGCTCGCTCTCGGCGAGAATCTTTTCGCGCGTGTCATAGCGGAAAAGGAACGAATTAAGAATGTCGTCCTTGGCGCGCTGCAACTCGGCTTTGGTAAACGGCCGGGTGTTGAGGCCGGCAATCTCAGCTTCGGCTGCCTTGGTTGCATCGACGGTGGAAACGCTCTTGGTGAGCACTTCAACGCGGAAGGTTCCCGGGTGGTCGTAGGGCAGATCGAAGCCGCCGCCCACCGCGTAGGCCAGAGCCAACTGCGTGCGCACCTTTTGAAAGAGCCGGCTGCCAAAACCACCGCTGAGAATCTCGTCCATGATGACGATGGCGGGCACGTCGGGGTTATGGCGATCGATGCCGAGGGCAACGATCTGCACATTGGATTGATTCACGTCTTCCTTGTCGATGAAGTATGCGCCGGGCTTGGGTCCGGCGAACTCATCGCGCCGCGGCGGCTGGGGAGTGACGGGCGGCAGGGGCTCGAAGACCGCGCGCACTTTGGCTTCCATGGCGGCGGCATCGAAGTCGCCGCTGATGCCGACGATCAGCTTGCCCTTGAGAGTGCGATCGTGCCAGGCCTGAAGATCGGCAAGAGTGATTTTGGCGATGGTGGCGAGTTCGGGCTGGCGCGTGTAGGGGCTGTTGACGCCGTAGATGAGCTTGGCGGCTTCGCGCTCAGCAATTTCGTCCTCGCCGTCGTTGCGGCGCACGATGCCCGTGGCCTCCTGCTGCTGCGCCAACTGCAGTTTCTCCGCACTGAATTTGGGATGGAACAGGAGGTCCATGGCCAGCGAAAATACCTGGTCGGCATCGCCCTTGAGCGAATCCCAGGAGAGTGCGGTCGAGTCCTCGTCGCCTTCGGTTTCAAGGTGCGCGGCCTTGCCTTCGAGCAGGTCGTCCATGGCGTCGCCGTTCATGTTCGCGGTTCCGCTGGTGCGCCACGCCAGGCGGTACAGGCCCATGAGGCCGGCCT
>JBEKAS010000319.1:0-2635 GCA_050015795.1 Occallatibacter sp.
TCTACCTATGGCGAGGCCGATCCTCCTGGCAATTGACGACGACGTAAGCGTCCTTGAGGCCGTGGTCCAGGACCTGCGGCGGCAGTATGGCAATACTTACCGGGTGATGCGCGCTGCCGGCGGGCAGGCCGCGCTCGACACGCTGGCGCAGTTGAAGTCGCGCGACGAACCGGTGGCGCTGATCATCAGCGACCAGCGCATGCCGGGCATCACCGGCGTGGAGCTGCTGGAGCGGGCGCGCGACATCTATCCTGACGCACGCCGCGTGCTCCTCACCGCCTACGCCGACACCGAGGCGGCCATTCGCGCCATCAATACCGCGCGCATCCACTACTACCTCAACAAGCCCTGGGATCCGCCGGAAGAAAAGCTCTATCCCGTCCTCGACGATCTTCTCGAAGATTGGCAAGCCGGTTACCGGCCCGTCTTCGAAGGCCTCCGCGTCATCGGCTCTCGCTGGTCGCTCGCCGACTTCCGAGTGCGCAATTTTCTTTCGCGCAATCACGTGCCCTACCGTTGGCTTGACGTTGCTGCCAGCCCTGAGGCCGTAAAACTTCTCGAGGATCGCCAGCTCGACCCTGCCAAGCTCCCCGTGTTGCTCTTTGCTGACGGCTCGGTACTCGTGGACCCAGACCTGGAAGTGCTCGCCAGCCGCGTCGGCCTAAGTGTCCAGGCCGCTCAGGAATTCTACGACCTGATCGTAATCGGCGCCGGTCCGGCGGGCCTGGCCGCTGGGGTCTACGGCGCCAGCGAAGGCCTGCGCACCCTCGTCATCGAACCTCTGGCGCCCGGCGGGCAGGCCGGCTCCAGCTCGCGCATCGAAAACTATCTCGGCTTTCCCTCAGGCATCACCGGCGCCGACCTCGGACGCCGCGCCCATGCCCAGGCCTCGCGCTTCGGCGCGGAATTCATCACCCAGCGCGCCACCGGCATGCGCATCGACGGCCAGTACCGTTTTGTGCAGCTCTCTGACGGCCGCGAGATTTCCAGCCACTGCGTGCTGCTGGCGCCCGGCGTGCAGTACCGCAAGCTCGAAATCCCCGGCGCCGATCGCCTCGCCGGCGCTGGCATCTACTATGGCGCGGCCCTGGTTGAGGCCCGCGCCTGCCAGGGTGAGGAAGTCTACATCGTTGGCGGCGCCAACTCCGCCGGCCAGGCCGCCCTCTATTTCGCCAAATATGCCACCAAAGTAACCATGCTGGTCCGCGGCGAGGGGCTTTCGGCCACCATGTCGAAATATTTGATCGATGAGATTTCTCGCACATCCAATATTGTGATAGAGGCGCGAACCCAGGTGCTGGAAGCCATCGGAAATGAGCGCCTGGAGTCGTTGCGATTGCGCGGCCCGGTGGGGGATTCTCAGGTGCCGGCAACCTCGCTGTTTGTCTTCATCGGCGCGGTGCCCGTCACGGCCTGGCTTCCCCCGTGCATTCTGTGCGACGACAAGGGATTTATTTTGTCGGGTTCGGACTTGCGAAAGGATGGAAAGTTGCCGGATGTGTGGCACGAAACCCGTGAGCCCCTCCTGCTCGAGACAAGTGTTCCCGGCGTCTTTGTAGCCGGCGATGTGCGCTACGGCTCGATAAAACGCGTGGCCTCCGCGGTGGGTGAAGGTTCCATCGCGGTGCAGTTCGTTCACCAGTATTTGGCGGGGTTCTAGAACTGATTGCACAGAAGGCGTCGTGAAAGGGCACGACTTTAGTCGTGCCGGAAGAGCAAAAAAGAATTTCGGGGCTTTATCCCTGAAACAAGTTTGTTGGGTTAAGCAAGACAAGATGAGCGAAAGTCCACAACCCATCCAGGTCGAATCGATCCATTTGCGCGACGTCGCGGAGGCTCTCTCGCGCACCCGCCTCTTCGCCCAAACTCCCTTCAGCGAGATCGGCGGTATCGATCTCGTCGACCGCGTCACTGCCATAACCGGCACAGTGCTCGTGGAAGCCGGCGCGCCGTGGAAGTACTACTGGCTCGTCCTCGATGGTGAAACCTGCGCCAAGCGTCCCGAGCCGGATGGAACCTGGACCCAAGTGGGCGCCGCGCGCGCCGGCGAAGGCTTCGGCGAAACCCCATTGCTCACCTGCAGGTCCGCGTCCATGTTCCGCATCATCGCGGAGCAGGATTCCGTGCTGCTGCGCTTCAGCGAACAGGATTTCTGGTCCCTGCTCGCCTGCTGCCCCGCGGTGCGCAAGATCGTCCTCGACGACAGCGCACAACGCGTGCAGACCTACCAGGTCGAGGCGCTGCACCGCGAAAAGCTCATCTCCCTGGGCACGCTCGCCGCCGGTCTCATGCACGAGCTCAACAATCCCGGCTCAGCCGCCAAGCGCGCCGCATCGCAGCTCCGCGAAAATCTGCTCCGCCTGCAGGAGCTTAGCTTGCGCGGCAGCGGGAAACCCAAAACCCCTGAACAAATCGGATGCATGAAAGGGCTGCTGGAGCATGCCGTGGGCGGTTGCAACCTGCAGGCCATGAGCAGCCTCGATCAGGCCGACGCGGAAGAGGCCATGAGCGAATGGTTGTCTCAGTCCGGCGTC
Organism: Occallatibacter sp.; assembly: GCA_050015795.1. Taxonomy (GTDB): domain Bacteria; phylum Acidobacteriota; class Terriglobia; order Terriglobales; family Acidobacteriaceae; genus Telmatobacter. The sequence goes on from JBEKAS010000319.1 coordinate 2,535, forward strand.
GAAAACGCCTACACCATTGGCCCCGTGCTGGTTTCCATGGGATTCGATCGCCAGGAGATCGCCTGCGTCCAGGAGCACTTCGACGCGCCCGCGTTCTCCGA
>JBEKAS010000320.1:0-2634 GCA_050015795.1 Occallatibacter sp.
GCTGGCCGGACGCGAAAAGTTGATGGCCAGCGTGGGCATAGTTCCCCCCATATAATCGACCTTGAAGATCAGGTCCTCGTCGAGATCGGCTGGCTCGCGCCACACGATCCAGCCCACGCCGGGATAGACCAGGCCGTACTTGTGCCCTGAAGCATTGATGGACTTGACGCGCGGAAGGCGGAAGTCCCAGACCAATTCGGGCTGGATGAAGGGAGCCACAAAGCCGCCGCTTGCCCCATCCACGTGGATAGGAATATCGAGCCCAGTCCTGGCCTGAAGCGCATCGAGCGCTGCGCTCAGCCCCTGCACGTTCTCGTAGTGGCCGGTAAAGGTTGAGCCCAGCACGGACACAACGCCGATAGTGTTTTCGTCGCAGGCGGCCGCGGCGCGCTCCGGATTGGTAACCACCTCCGCGCCTTCGAGCGCAACTTCGCGAGCCTCCACGTCCCAGTAGCGGCAGAACTTGTGCCAGCAGACCTGAGTGTTGGTTCCCATCACCAGGTTGGGCCGAACGCCGTTGCGCTCGTGGTCCTTGCCGGCGGCGCGCATCTGCCGGCGCCAGCGCCATTTGAGCGCCAGGCCGCCCAGCATGCAAGCCTCGCTCGACCCAATCGTCGAGGTCCCGATGGTTTCCGCCTCGTCGGGCGAGTTCCACAGCTCGGCCAGCATGTGTACGCAGCGCATTTCGAGCTCGGCGGTCTGCGGGTACTCGTCCTTGTCGATCATGTTCTTGTCGAAGGTCTCGGCCATCAACTTGTGCGCCTCAGGCTCCATCCAGGTGCTGCAGAAGGTGGCCAGATTGAAGCGCGAACTGCCGTCGAGAATCAACTCGTCGTGGATGAGGTTGTAGGCGGTCGAGGGAGCCATGCCGTCCTGGGGAATGGAGTGGCGCGGCGTTGGCCCCAGCAGCGATTGACGCGCGTACATGGGGCGGACTTTGTCGGAGTCGTGGTGCTTGCGGATCGGGGGTTGCAACGGCGGGTTCGGCTGGCTCATGCGATGACCTCTGGGGATGAACTATGGTAGCGGCAAAAACTGGGTTCCATGCAAATTCGCCGCAAAAAACTGCTGCGAACCTGCAGCAGCTCTTGCTGGGAAGGCTCCTGCAAATGATCTGGGGTGGTCCCTGCGGTTCCTCTAAGCCTTCGCCGGCGCCTTCAGTCCCAGTTCCTTCATCGCAATCTGCAAATCGGCCCAGGCTTCTTTTTTCTGGCGCGGGTCGCGCAGCAGGAATGCCGGGTGATAGGTGACGATGAGGCTCATGCCGCGAAAGGCGTGCACGCGGCCGCGCAGTCCGGCCAGCGGCTGGCGCGCGCCCAGCAGATAAGTGGCCGCAGTTGCTCCCAGCGCCACCAGCACCTGGGGACGCACCGCGTCGATCTGGCGAAAAAGAAACGGCGAGCAGGTGTTGGCCTCTTCGGGCTCGGGCGTGCGATTGCCCGGCGGACGGCACTTGACGACATTGGCGATGTAGCACTCCTCGCGCTTGAGGCCCATGGCGGAGATCATGTTGTTGAGCAGTTGTCCGGCGCGGCCCACAAAGGGCAGTCCCTGCGCGTCCTCGTCTGCGCCCGGCCCCTCGCCCACAAACATGAGGCGCGCGGTGGGCGAGCCATCGGCAAAGACGATCGAGTGACGGCCCTTGTGCAGAGCACAGCGCGTGCAGTCGCCGATGTCTTCACGAATAGCCTGAAGCGCGGCGGCGCGCGCCTCCACGGGAACGACGACGCCGATTTCCGGGGCGTGAAATGTCTTGCGCGATTTGATAGTGGGTTCCTCTGTGAAAAAGTTTCGTTGCTGCACCGGAGTCTCAGCCGCAGGTTGCGCCGCGGCCTCAATCGCAGCTTGCAAAAGCCCCTCGCGCTCCGCCAGTTCCTCAGCCACGCTCCGGCCAAGCTTCGGATCATCGATTGCGGCGGCAGGTTCCACGTCTCTGCGGTAAAAATCCGTCAGGCCGAGGTCGCGGTAAAAGCGCAGACGCTCGGCGAGAGCTTCGTGAGTGGCGGGATCGAGAGGGCGCGGCAAATTTCTACTCGGCAATTCTTATTCTTCGATGAGCAGGCGGCGGCCAGCGCCTACCGGCATGCTCTCGCTCAGTACGCGGTCCTGAGCGGTTTGCGTTTCCTGATGCTCATCGTCCTCGACGACCACGGACCGGGGCCGGCGGAGGGTTAGAATCTCGTCGAGAATGCAGTCGGCGAGCAGGCGCTTGGGCATCTCAGGCAGTTCGACGGACGTGGTGCGGGTGAGGAACGTGGCTGCATTGGTGTCGGCGTCGATGCCCACGCCTTCGGCGGCCACATCGTTGACCAGGATCGCATCGGCGCCCTTGGCGAGGAGCTTGGCGCGGCCGTTTTCCATTCGGTTCTCGGTTTCCGCTGCAAAACCGACGATGAGCTGTCCCGGCCGGCGGCGGCGCACCACCTCGGCCAGAATGTCCTCAGTCGGCGCAAGCTCCACCGTCATCGGTCCGGTGCGCTTGAGCTTCTGCGCGGAGACGGCGACGGGCCGGTAGTCGGCCACGGCCGCGGCCTTGATGACGAGCGTGGCCTCGCTCATGCGGTCGAGCACGGCGTTGCGCATCTCGTCGGCTGTTGTGATCCTGACCAGCTCGCAGTGCGGCGGCGCGTGCAG
>JBEKAS010000321.1:0-2603 GCA_050015795.1 Occallatibacter sp.
CGTGAGCGAGCCCGCAGAAGCCGCCGCGAGCGCCTCTTTAACTTTCGGCGAGCAGGCCAGCGTGTTCTCGTTGAAGTCCAGCCGCATCTTGTCGCGGCAGCCGAGTGGGGGGTGATACTCCTTTATCGCCTGCACCCGCGCGCGCGGCGCCGGAGAAGTGGTTGTCAGTGACTCAGCCACGAGACCTCCTTGTCGTCGCGGGCTTGGAGCGCAATCGGGTACGGATCGCCTCGGCGTGGCCGATCAACCCCTCGGCCTCGGCCAGCAGCGCGGCCTTCGGCCCCAGTTCGCGTACGCCTTCTGCCGTGTACTCCTGCACCGTGATCAGTTTTATGAAATCGTTCACGCTCAACCCGCCACGCACCCGTGCCATGCCGCCCGTAGGCAGCGTGTGATTCGGCCCGGAGATGTAGTCGCCCATAGGCTGCGCCGACCATCGGCCCACAAACACCGATCCAGCATTCTCGACCCACTCCAAATCGCTCGCCGCATCGACAGTCAGGTGCTCGGCCGCGAGCCGATTCGTGATCGTGCGCGCCTCTGCAACCAAGCCCGTCACAATCACCACCCCGTTACGCTGCAACGCCTCGCGCGCCACAGCATTTTCGCGGCTGCGTATCTTTGTTTCTGCGATGACGGCCCGCGCCAGATCCTCGCGTGTCGTTACAAAGATGGCCAGCGCCTCGGGATCGTGCTCCGCCTGCGCCACCAGATCGCTCGCAATGTCCTCGGCGCGCCCGCGCTCGCTCGTCACCACGATCTCCGTGGGTCCGGCCAGCATATCGATCGCGCCGTCAAACGCCACCAGCCGCTTGGCCGCAGTCACGTACAAATTTCCCGGCCCCACAATCTTGTCCACGCGCGGCAACGTCGCCGTTCCATAGGCAAGCGCTGCCACGGCGTGCGCGCCGCCCAGCCGGTAGAACTCCGTGATGCCCAGCAAGTGCGCCGCTGCCAAAGTTTCCGGCGCGGGTTTGGGCGAAACCACCACGATGCGTTCCACACCCGCCACCTGCGCGGGAATCGCCGTCATCAGCAATGTCGAAGGCAGCGGATGCCGTCCGCTGGGCACGTAGCAACCGACAGAACCGAGCGGCCGCACCAGCTGGCCGGTCTTCAGGCCCCGCACCGGCGCAAAGTTCCAAGATTTCGGCATCTGCCGTTTGGCAAATCCGCGAATCTGTGCGGCCGCCGTGCGCAACGCATCGCGCAAAGCAGGATCGAGCGCCTTCCACGCCGCGGCCATCTCCGCCGGCGTCACGCGTAGCGCATTCGGCTCGCTCAGCCCGTCGAATTGCGCCGCGTAACCGAGCAGCGCGCGATCGCCGCGCTTGCGCACGTTGGCCACAATGCGCTTCACCGCGGGCAGCACCGCATCCAGCGCCGCGCCGCCGCGCCGTTCCAGCGCCGCCAGCGTCTCCGCCGCGGCCTGCGCTCCACGTCCTTTCGTCCGGATCAGCTTCATCGTCTGGTTCTTTCCTAACGCGTGTTCTTCCGGGGCTGAAGCCCATCGAGGGAAGTTTGTCGCGGTTTTGGCATGAGTAAACTCATGCCCTGATACAAACCACTGCCCGCCTGCAGCAATGCCCTACAGCACAACTTTATTCAGCGGATACTCCACAATGCCGGCTCCGCCTGCCGCCTTCAGCCGCGGAATTACGTCGCGCGCCACGCGCTCTTCGAGAATTGTGTTCACGGCCACCCACTCGGAGTCGCTCAATTGCGACACCGTGGGTGAATTCAACGAAGGCAATACCGCCAGCACCGCTTCAAGATTCGCGCGCTTCACGTTGAGCATCAGCCCCACCTGCGCCTGCGCGTCAATCGCGCCCCGCAGCATGGTCGCAATCTGGTCGATCTTCTGCCGCTTCCACGCATCGCTCAGCGCAGCCTTACTCGCGATCAGGTGCGTCTCGCTCTCCATCACGGTGTCGATGATCTTCAGGTGGTTGGCCTTCAGCGAGCTGCCCGTCTCCGTCACTTCCACAATGGCGTCGGCCAGCATCGGCGGCTTCACTTCTGTCGCGCCCCAGCTGAACTCCACCTTCACGTTCACGCCCTTCGCGGCAAAATAGCGCTTGCAGGTCTCCACCAGCTCGGTCGCAATAATCTTGCCTTCCAGGTCTTCGGCCTTCTCGTAGTCGCTCGACTCCGGCACCGCCAGCACCCAGCGCACTTTGCGACGGCTCTGCTTGGCATAGGTCAGCGTGGTCACGCTCTCCACGTCCAGCCCGCTCTCCACCACCCAGTCGATGCCCGTTAGTCCCGCGTCCAGCACGCCGTGATCCACGTAGCGCGCCATCTCCTGCGCGCGAATCAGCATGCACTCGATCTCGCTGTCGTCAATCGACGGAAAATAGGAGCGGCCGTCGGCATAGATGTTCCATCCCGCGCGCTTGAACAGCGCAATGGTCGCGTCCTGCAAACTGCCTTTGGGAATTCCGAGTCTCAGTTTGTTAGCCACGGCTCACCTCCGCGCTGATCGCAATGGGCTTCGTAAAGCAACTCACCGTGCCCTCGTGGCACACCAGGCCGTCGCCCTCCACCTCTACGCGAAACAGCAGCGCATCGTTGTCGCAATCGGTCGCGGCCGAAATCACGCG